>CAYTVY010000061.1:3602-14688 GCA_964441925.1 uncultured Geothermobacter sp. | reverse complement strand
TCCCCGCCTGCCGTGTCGACGTCCTCGCCGAGCGGCGCAATGCCGGGGCGTTTGCCCTCTGCCCGCAGTTGGGGGAGGTGCTGCACTACGACCGCCCACGCGAACTGGTGCGGGTATTGCGGCGGCGCTACGATCTGGTCATCGACACCGAGCAGTGGCACCGGCTTTCCGCCGTGGTCGCCCGGCTGATCCGTTCACGGCTGAAAATCGGTTTTGGCACCAACGAACGTCGGCGGATGTTCGATTACGGGATCGCTTACCGGCAGGACCGCTATGAGGTCGACAGCTTTCTCGACCTGCTGGTGCCGCTGGGCATTGCCCCTGACCCGGTCGAGACCCCTTTTCTGACGGTGCCCGAAACGGCGCAACAGGAAGCGGCCCGGCTTCTCGCCCCCCTGGACGGCCAGCCTTTCGTGGTGCTTTTCCCCGGCGCCAGCATTGCCGAGCGTCGCTGGGGAGGGACAAGGTTTCGCGAGCTGGCGAAGGCGATTGTCCGTCAGGGGAAAGCCGTGATTGTCGTCGGTGGGCCGGAGGATCGGGCCGCGGGCGACGTCATCGTCGAGGGGCTGGCGCCGGCGTTGAACCTGGCTGGCTGGACTTCGCTGGCCGGCACGGCGGCGGTCCTGTCACGGGCGCAACTGCTGGTTTCCGGCGATTCGGGCGTGCTGCACATGGCGGTGGGGCTCGGGGTGTCGACCGTGTCACTGTTCGGGCCGGGAATTGTCGGGAAATGGGCGCCTCGGGGCCGGGTGCATCGGGTGGTATGCCTGGGATTCGACTGTTCGCCCTGCACCCGGTTCGGCAATACGCCGCCCTGTCCCGTGGGAGGGGCGTGTATCCGGGAGATCGCCGTGGCGGATGTCTGGGACGAGGTTGCGTCCCTTGTGGCGCGCTGAAATGGATGCGGACATGCGCTTTTCTTGACAGTGATGTCACCCCCACCTAAAGTTGGTGCGGGTGGCAGACTGGGTAGGGAAAGGCTTCTGCCTTGGAAAACGACCTGGAGAAAGTCCGGCAACTGTTGAAAAAATCCCCCGAAGTACGGTTCGCCTACCTGTTCGGGTCGATGGCCCGTGACGAGGGCGGGGAAACGAGCGACCTGGATGTGGCGGTCTACGTCCGTGAAGGCGTTTCCACCTTCGATTTTCGCCTCGAATGGATGGAGAAATTGGCCTCTCTTCTCGGCAGGGATGACGTCGATCTGGTGGTCCTCAACGAAGCTCCGCCGGTGCTTTGCTACGAAATCGTTCGGGATGGTCGGCTGCTGGTCGACTCGAAGGAGGCCCGTGTGGCGTTCGAGGCTCGTGTGCTCGACGAGTATTTCGATACCGAGGCATTGAGGAAGACCCAGCAGGCTTACCTGAAGAGTCAGCTGTCGGGAGATTCACATGGTTAACAAGGCGGTTCTGGCGGCCCGGCTCGAGCGGTTCAGAGAGTGCGTGGCCATTCTCGAGACCGTGCTTGAACACGACCTGGAGCGGTTTTTGCGGGATCCTTTCATCCATGGAACGGCCGAGCGGAATCTGCATCTTGTCATCGAGTGTCTGCTGGACATCGGCAATCACCTCATCTCTGACCGGGGGTATGCCAAACCGGGAAGCTATGCCGACATCTTTCGCATTTTGACCGAAAATGGCGTGCTTCCCCGGAGGCTTGAACGGGAAATGGCGGGGATGGCCGCGTTCCGCAACCTGCTGGTTCACGATTACCTTCGTCTCGATCGGGAGAGGGTCTATCGGATTCTCGCCGGGAAACTGCCCGTGTTGAAAGAGGTGGGACGGATTTACGCTGCGTTGCTTTGACCTGAATCAGTGAGCTTGTCACCGGCGAATAGCGCAAGCCATTGACCTGTCTGCACTTCCCAAAAATCACCGGCGAACCTATGGGTGCGCCTTAGATTTTTGAAAATCGCATCCAGGCCAAGCACTTACACTCTTCATCCGGCACAAACCCACTGATTCAGGTTTGATGTTGTTTTCGTCAAGTGAGGTTCTCTTGCCCCCTGTCTACTATCTTCTTCTCGGTTCGGCCTTCGTGCTGGGTGCCTGTATCGGCTCGTTTCTCAATGTCTGCATCTATCGCCTTCCGGCGGGGGAGTCGATCGTCTCGCCCCGGTCGCGCTGTCCGGGATGTGGGCGGCCGATCCGCTGGTACGAAAACATCCCTTTGCTCAGCTGGCTGCTGCTGCGCGGGCGCTGTGCCGGTTGTGGCATGTCGATCGCCGTTCGTTACCCGCTGGTGGAGGCGCTGACCGGGGGACTGTTTCTGCTGGTGCTGAAGTCTTTTGGCTTCAGCTGGGGAACCCCCGTCTACTGGCTGTTCGTTGCCGCCCTGGTGGTCGTCGCCTTCATCGATCTCGATCACCAGATCATCCCCGACCTGATCAGCCTGCCCGGCATCGCCGTTGGTTTTGCCGTCTCGTTTCTGCTTCCCTGGCTGTCGTGGCTCGACTCGCTGCTGGGGATTCTGCTCGGTGGCGGCAGTCTGTTGCTGGTTGCCCTCGTCTACCAGCTGCTGACCGGCAAAGAGGGTATGGGTGGCGGTGATGTCAAGCTTTTGGCCATGATAGGCGCCTTTCTTGGCTGGCAGGCCGTGCTGCCGGTTGTGCTGTTCTCTTCGCTGGCCGGTTCCGCTGTCGGCATTCCGCTGATGCTGGTGCAAAAAGCCGATGGCAAGCTGGCCTTGCCGTTCGGTCCCTTCCTTGCCCTGGGGGCTCTGATCCAGCTCTTCTGGGGGCAGAAAATTTTCCATTGGTATCTTGCCCTGTTCTGATGTTGCGTCGGTTGCAGGCTGGTCTGGCGCTACATCTTGTGATCGTTTCCGGTGTGAATACAGCATCTGGAGGTGTGAAAGGGTTCATTTAATTGGCTTGACTTGATATATAATTGACCTATAATTATGCTAAATTTTCTCTATTTTATGGATGCCGGGTTCATGATCATGGCCAACAATCGGGTAAAAGAAATTCGCGAGTCGCAGTTGATGAGCAAGGCGGAGCTGGCCCGCAAGGCCGGCGTGTCGCCTTTGACCATCGATCGTATCGAGAAGGGGGCGCCCTGCAGGGTGGCGACCAAGCGCAAGATCATTCTCGCACTTGGGCTGGATCTTTCCCGGAAGGACGAGGTTTTTCCGGAATAGATGTTTGGTACGCCGCTTGCTTGCCGGAGATGCCAGTGAATCAACCCTTCGCAGCTCGGGATTGGGGAATCGCATGCTAGGAAAGAGAAAAGAACTCGTCGGCATCGACATCGGGTCGAGTTCCGTCAAGCTGGTGCAGCTGCGGAACGTCAAGGGGGGGTACCAGCTGGTCAATCTCGGGCTGTTGCCCCTGCCTCCCGAGGCCATCGTCGATAACTCCATCATGGATTCCGGGGCGATTGTCGAGGCGATCCGGAATCTGGTGGAAAGCCATAAGGTCAAGACAAAAAATGTCGCCGCCTCCGTTTCCGGCCATTCGGTGATCATTCGCAAGATCCAGCTGCCGATCATGACCGAGGATGAAATGGAGGCTTCCATCCAGTGGGAGGCCGAGCAGTACATTCCCTTCGAAATTTCCGAAGTCAATCTCGATTTCCAGATTCTCGGGCAGGACGCCAAGGATCCCTCGCAGATGAACGTCGTGCTGGTGGCGGCCAAGAAAGACTTTGTCAATGACTATGTCGCCCTTTTTCAGGAGTGCGGCCTGACCCCCATGGTGATGGATATCGATTGCTTCGCCCTGGAAAACGCTTTCGAGATCAATTACGGCGACGACGAGGAAGAGATCATCGCCCTGGTCAACATGGGAGCCAGTGCGATGAACGTCAATATTCTCAAGGATGGGATCTCGGTCTTCACGCGCGACATCCAGGTCGGCGGCAACAGCTACAATGAAGAGCTGCAGAAGCGGCTGGGGCTGAACAGCGAGGATGCCGAGCGGGCCAAGCTGGGGGGAGAGGTACCCGACGTCGACCGTGTCAGCATCGAAGAGGTGCTGAAGGATGCCCAGGCCAACCTCGTACAGGAGATTCAGCGCTCCCTCGACTTCTTTACCGCCACCACGGCCGACGAAAAGGTGCAGAAGATCTACATCACCGGCGGGGTTTCCCGGTCCGCCGGCATTCGGGCGGCGATCGAGGAGCGGCTCGGGGTGCCGGTCGACCTGCTCAATCCCTTCAACCGGATCAGTTATTCGGACAAGGATTTCGATCCCGAGTACATCGAGGCCGTGGCCCCATTGTTCTCTGTAGCCGTCGGACTTGGCATGAGGAGGCTGGGCGACAAATGATACGCATCAATCTTTTGCCCGTCCGGGCGGTTCAGAAGCGGGAACAGCTGAGAAGCCAGCTCGCCATCCTCGTTCTGAGCGTGGTGCTGGTTGTGCTGGGATGCACGGCCGTCTGTCTGTCGGTGACAAGCAAGATCAAGGCTGAACGGGCGGCCATCCAGGAAAAGAACCGCAAACTGGTTCAGTTGCGCAAGACCATCGGCGAGGTCGGCCGTTTCAAGAAGATGCAGGAGGAGCTGCGCGGCAAACTGGAGGTGCTGCAGACACTCAAGAAGAACCGCAGCGGGCCGGTGCACATTCTCGACGAACTCAATCGCAGTCTGCCACCAAAGCTCTGGCTGACCAAGTTCAGCGAGAGCGGGTCCAATGTGCAGATTTCGGGGATCGGCTTGAATGAGGAGACCGTGGCCGAGTTTATGCGCGCTCTTGAAAAATCTCCTTATTTCGAAAAGATACAGCTCAAGGTGATTGAACTGAGGCCCGAGCGGGGACTGAAGCTCCAGCGGTTCGATCTTGTCGCACAGAAGGAACGGCCCAAAGGCTGACCGGTGGTTGGGGAGACCAGGACATGAACCCAAGGGTTGAGAAGATACTCAGGCTGCCAGCTTATCAGCGGGCGCTGTTGCTGTTTGCCGTGCTCGCGTTGATCGTCGGTGTGTTCGTCTGGTGCATATTCCTTCCGCAAAAGGATGAGCTGAAGCAGCTGCAGGCCGAAAACCAGCGGTTGCAGGTGCGTCTGCAGCAGGAGCAGCGCATCGCCGACAACCTGCCCAAGTTTCGCGCTGAATACGAAAAGATGAAGAAGAGGCTGGATGAGGCACTGACGGAGCTGCCGAACAAGCAGGAGATCCCGTCGCTTCTCACCAGCATCGCGGCCGTGGCCAGGGACAACGGACTCGATGTGGTCCGCTTCCAGCCGGGGGGGGAGATCAACAGAGGATTCTACGCCGAGGTTCCGGTGTCGTTGCGCCTGTCCGGTACCTTTCACCAGGTGGCGCTCTTTTCCTACGCCATCTCTAAATTGCCTCGCATCGTCAATTTGCACAATCTGAGCCTGAAACCGGGCCGCGGGAAGGGTGGACAGGCAATCCTCGATATTTCCTGCACCGCAGTGACCTTCAGGTTTGTCGAAAACGCTCCCAAGGGGAAAAAGAGATGAGAAGGGGTGTCAGGCCGTTGTTGTTTGTCGCCGTCGTCGGCTGTTTGACGCTGCTGCTGGCGGCATGCCAGGAAGAGGCTTCGGCGCCGGCTCCGGCCCAGGTCAGGAAAGCGCGCCCGAAGCCGAAGGTGGTGGCCAAGGTGCAGGCCTCCGAGCAGAAAAAGGCCGAAGAGGCGTATGTCTATTCACCTGCCGGCATGCGGGATCCTTTCGTCCCGCTGCTGCAGGTGAAGACGCCCGTGCAGGGCGATAAGGCGCCCTTGACTCCCCTGCAGAAGTTCGATCTGCAGCAGTTCAGGATTCTCGGCATCATTGTCGGCAAGGGGGAACCGACCGCCATGCTGTCGGTGCCGGGCGGTAAGTCCTATATCGTCAGGAAGGGTGTCAAAATCGGCAAGAACAACGGCGTGATCACCAGGATCACCACCGACGGCATTTACGTTCGCGAAAAGTATTACGATTTTTCCGGGGCGGTGCGTGTGAACGAACAGGTCATCAAGCTGCCGCCGCGCAGGGGAGTCTAAGATGATCCGGCAATCTCGGAGAATTTTCAGGTCAGGGGGTCAGATCATGCGTTATCGATCCATCTTCGTTCTCGTGGCGGCATCGGTTCTGTTGCTTGGACAGGTGTCTTTCGCCAAACAGCAGAACAGTCTGTTGTCCATTGAGATGGATGCCAAGGCTGACAGCCCGACGGTGGTCATCAAGACCGAGCGACCCGTCGGCTACAGCTATACGGTCTATGACTCCTTTGATCCGGTGCGGGTCGTCGTCGATTTCCCCGGGATGGATGTCGGCAAGGTGCCCGGCAAGATCGTGTTTACGGATGCCGATATCCAGGGGGCGCGGGTGTCGTCCTATGACCTGGAAAGTGGCAGGCTCGGCCGGGTCGAGATCCTGCTGGCCAAAACCACCGACTACGAAATCGATCAGGACGGAACGCGGTTCGCCATCCGGTTCAAGGACGGGAAAGCCGTTGCGACCATCGGTGAAAAGCCGGCAGCGGCACCGGCCGGCAAGAAGGAGGAGGGCGGGAAGCCGCCGGCGGCGAAGCCGGAGCCTGGTCCCAAGGCGGCGGCCGCCGGCAAGGCAGCCCCGGCCGGACCCGCTGTCGCGGCGGTGACGGCCCCGAAGGCGCAAGCCGAACCGGAAGCCACTGCCGGGAAAGTGGTGTTTTCGGGCGTCGAGGGCACTCGCGCCACGTTGGTCGCCCCGGATATGACGCGTTACCAGTATTTCCGTCTGGCCGGCCCCCCGCGGCTGGTGGTCGATCTTTATGGCGTCAAGCCGGGATTCAGGGAGCGCCGATTCTCCGCCGGCCAGGGATTCAGTCAGGTACGGGTCGGGGTCTACCGGGAGAAGACCCGCTTTGTTTTCGACGCCGAAAAGGGCGGTTTGCCGGCTTATGATGTCGCGCGTTTTGGTGATGCGGTCGTGGTGGACTGGAGTGGCAGGGCCGTTTCGTCCGCAACCCAGAAGGCGAAAGAGGCGGCAACGCGGTCCGGGGCACCTGACAGGTCGCCGGCGGTCGTGCCGGTGGCGATCGAGGCACTCGATTTCGACAGCAAAGACGGCGTTTCGACCTTCACCATCCGCATGTCCGGCCCGGGCCGGCTGATCCCGGCGGTGCAGGATGGTGACCTGGTCCGTTTCGGGGTGGCCAATGCCACCATCAACCGCGGTTTGCGGCGGGTGGTCGATGCATCGTCCTTCCCCTCCGCCGTCAAGCTGATTACCCCCTACGTCGTCCAGAGCGGCGGTGTGCAGGAGGTGCGCTTTGCCGTGGAACTCAAGGGGCCGGTCGGTTACCGGGTCCGGCAGGAAGGCCGCAACATCGTCTTCACCACCGAAGACGGGGCCTTTGCCGAGGCGGCACCGCCGGCCGAGGAGAGGGTTGCCGTGCCCGTCGAAGCTGTTGCGGACAAGGCGGCGGAGAGCACTCCGGACAAGGCGGTGGAGAGCACTTCGGGCCAGCCGGAGACCATCGAGGCCGTCATCGAGCCGGCGGCACGGGCGGGTGAAACATCTGCGACGTCTGCCGAACGGCCGGCGACCATGCTTATTGCACCGGAAAAGCCCAAATACACCGGCGAAAAGATCTCCCTGGTCTTCGATAACGCCGATATCCGGCAGATTCTGCAGCTGATCGCCGATGTGTCGGGACTCAACATCATTGCCAGTGACGAGGTCAAGGGGAGCATCACCCTGCGGCTGATCGACGTGCCCTGGGACCAGGCTCTCGACCTGATCATGGATATCAAGGATCTTGGCATGCTCCGGGAGGGGAATATCGCCCGCATCCTGCCCCGCTCCCGCATCCGCTCCATGGAGGAAGCCAAGCTGACGGCCAGGCGGACCAAGGAGCGGCTGGAGGATCTGACCACCGAGGTGATCAAGGTCAGCCACACCGACCTGACGAATGTCTCGGGGCCGGCCTCCGAGCTTCTGACCGAACGGGGCAAGATTACCGAAGACGCCCGCAACAAGCAGATCATCGTCACGGATGTGCCGTCGGTGATCGAGAAGATCCGGCAACTGGTCAAGATTCTCGACACGCCGGAGCGACAGGTGCTGATCGAATCGCGCATCGTCGAGGCCAATTCGAACTTCGCCCGCGACCTCGGGGTCAAATGGGGGTATTCCTACGACGAACAGAGCAATGGATCGGCCGGGAACAAGTTTGCGGCGCTTGACAACGGCAGTCTCGGGCTGGGGGGCAGTTTCGTCCTTGCTCCCGGAGAGATCTCCGCGGGATCGGCTTCGGGCTTTGGCACCAGTTTTACTTTCGGTCGCCTCGGGGTCGACAGCAACGTTCTCGATTTGCGGATTTCCGCTCTCGAGACGGCCGGTCGCGGCAAAGTGGTCAGCCAGCCGCGCATCGCGACCCTGAACGGTGAATCCGCCCTGATCTCCCAGGGGACCAAGATCCCCTACCAGTCGGTCAGTGACGAGGGGACCGAGACCAAGTTCGAAAATGCCGAGCTGAAGCTCGAGGTGACGCCGGTCATCAATCCGGACGACACCATCATCCTCGAAATCATCGCCTCCAACAGCTCGGTGGGAGCCACCGTGCCGACCGGTGTCGGGGACGCCATCGCCATTGACCAGAAAAAGGCCGAAACCAAGGTGCTGGTTCGTGATGGTGAAACCACGGTCATCGGCGGCATCTTCGTCGAGGATGAACGTTACAGCGAATCGGGTGTTCCGGTGCTGATGCATATTCCGTTTGTCGGCGGACTCTTCAAGTCATCGACCAAGACCAATGAACGGCGCGAACTGCTGATTTTCATTACGCCACGGATCATGCAGTAAACGCCGCTGCCGGATGAAGAGTGCAACGGTCCGGACTGAATGGTTCCGGGGGAAACCGTCGGGGACTCCGCCGGTCCGCCGGAGATGGGAGCTTTGTTTCTGGTGAAAGATGAAGTGGATAATGAAAGCAGAAAAAGGGCAGGGGATCCTGCCCTTTTCTGCTTTCCGGGCCGAAGTCTGCCGCAGGTGGCGGAATGAATGTCGTATTGATCGGTTTCATGGCTTCGGGCAAGAGTACGGTCGGCAGGGCCCTGGCCGCCAGGCTGGGCTGGCAGTTCGTCGACTGTGACGAACGCGTGGTCGCCAAGGCGGGCCGGAGCATTGCCGACATTTTCGCCGACGATGGGGAGGACACCTTCCGTGACTTTGAGACCGAGGTGTTGCGGGAGCTGCAGGGACGAAAGGAGCTGGTGATCGCTACCGGAGGCGGGGTTGTGCTTCGGGAAACCAACTGGGAGCTGATGCGCCGCCTCGGGCCGGTCGTTTTTCTGCGGGCGGCCCCCGAGGTCGTGCGCGAGCGTCTGCGGGCGGCCAGCGGGCGTCCCCTGGCCGACGGCATGGACTGGGAGGTCATTGTCGCCCGCTACCGGCAGCGTTTGCCGTTTTACGAGCGGGCCGATCTGGTCATCGACATCGCGGACGAGTCCCCCGCGATGATTGCCGAAAGAATTCGAACCTTGCTGGCAGGAGACGTGAATCGTGAGCGTGATGACTGAATTGCAGGTTGGCCTCGATACCCGCAGCTATCCGATCTGGATCGGCGCCGGAATCCTGGAAAGGCTCGCCGAACTGCTCGACGACCGGGATTTTCCCCGGCGCCTGGCCGTGGTCAGCAACCCGGTCGTCGCCGGACTCTACGCCGAGCGGCTTGCCGCCGGGCTGACGGCGGCCGGATATCGGGTCGAGCGCATCATCGTGCCCGAGGGGGAGGAGCACAAGAACCTCGACACCTACCGACAGATCATGACCTCCCTCATCGAGGCCGGGTTCGACCGGCAGTCGGGGCTGATCGCCCTGGGTGGGGGCGTGATCGGGGATCTGACCGGTTTTGTCGCCGCCACCTATCTGCGGGGTGTGCCGTTCATCCAGGTCCCGACCAGCCTGCTGGCCCAGGTCGACAGCTCGGTCGGTGGCAAGACCGGCGTCAATCATCCACTGGGAAAGAACCTGATAGGTGCTTTCTACCAGCCCCGGGCCGTGCTGATCGATGTCGAAACGCTGACGACGTTGCCGGCAAGGGAATTTCGCGCCGGTATGGCCGAAGTGGTCAAGTACGGGGTGATTCGGGACCGGGATTTCTTCGACTGGCTGGCCGATGCCCGGCAGAGGATTTTGCAATTCGACCGGGACGCCCTGGTTCACCTGGTCGAGAAGTCTTGCCAAACCAAGGCTGATATTGTAGAAAGTGACGAAAAAGAAAAGGGTTTGCGGGCCATTCTCAATTACGGCCACACCTTCGGCCATGCCGTCGAGACGCTGGCGGGTTACGGTGAGGTCCGGCACGGCGAGGCGGTGGCCATGGGGATGAAGGTGGCGGCCGAGATCGCCCGCCGCAAAGGCTACTGCCGCACCGACGAGGTCCGGTCCCTCTGTGAGCTGCTGCGGATGTTCAAGTTGCCGCTTGCCCCTCCCGAAATGGCGCTTGACGAGCTGGTAGCGGCCATGTTGCGCGACAAGAAGGTTCAGGGGGGCCGGCTGCGCCTGGTGCTGAATGTCGGGATCGGTGATTGCCGCATCGACGAGATCGACGACCCCCACTCCCTTTTTGCCGCCGTCCTGTCCCACTGAGGAAGGATCAGGAGGATCCATGACCAGCGACACCACCACTCTGCTTGGCAAGATCGCCGGTTATACGGAAATCCTTGCCAAGGATCCCCAGTCCACCGTTTTCGTTTCCCTCGCCGAAGCTTACCGCCGGATCGGCATGCTCGACGATGCCCTGGAGATCGCCGAGAAGGGAACACGGAGCCTGCCGCGTTTCACGCCCGGTTTCGTCGCTCTCGGACGTATCCTGGCGCAAAAGGGGAATCTCGCCGAGGCGGCCCTGGCTTTCGAGCAGGCACTTTCCATTGAAAAGGACAACCTGCCGGCGATCAAGGGGCTGGCTCGCGTCCGGTTCCGGCAGGGATATCGGGAGAAGGCGAAAGAACTGTTGCTGCGTGCCCGGGCGATCAAGGATGACGATCCCGGTGTCCGGAAGATGCTGCAGTCACTCGAGCCGAGCGAGCCGCCTCCGGTCGGTGTCGCGGGGGAAGACCGGGAAGCATCGGCACCCGGAGCCGACCCGGATGCGGCGGCCGGTCCGGGACAGGAGCCGCCCTTTCTCACGCCGACCCTGGCCGAACTTT
>CAYTVY010000061.1:0-3502 GCA_964441925.1 uncultured Geothermobacter sp. | reverse complement strand
GCGGCCGGTCCGGGACAGGAGCCGCCCTTTCTCACGCCGACCCTGGCCGAACTTTACGTCCGGCAGGGGCTGCTGCACGATGCCGCCAGGGTCTACCGGGAGATTCTGCGCCGGGAACCGGACAACGAGGATGTTCGTCGTCGCCTGGTGGCTCTGAAGAGACGGCTGGAAGCCGAAGACCGGGTTGAGGGAGGGGACGTGCCCGCCGGCGGGACAGCGGACGAGGCGGCTGCCGAAGAGAGCGGCGCGGGCGAGGCGGCGACCGGGGCCGGCGGCACGGTGCAGGATGAAAAGAAGCGGTTGACCGACATCTACCAGCGCTGGCTGGCTGCGATTGACAGGAGGAGGGCCGATGTTCGCTGAAATTCTGAAAACCATCGTCGAAGAAACCCGCGGCGGGGCCGGGGCGGTGCTCATGGGCTATGACGGCATCGCCGTCGACCAGTATTTCAAGCCGGTCGAAGGGCTCGACCTGCAGCTCGTGGCCGTCGAATACGCCAATATCCTCAAGGAGATCAAGCGGACGGCCGAGATTCTCGACAGCGGCGTCATGGAGGAGGTCTGCATCCGGACCGGCCGCTTCTACGTGCTGATCCATATCCTCGACGAGGACTATTTCGTCGCCCTGACCCTCGATCGGGACGGCAATTTCGGCAAGGGGCGCTATCTGCTCATGCGCGAGGCCCCGAATCTGCGGGCGGCCCTGGAATGACGGACGGCAAGATGAAGATCCTCGTGCTGCACGGCCCCAATCTCAACCTGCTGGGCAGGCGTGAGCCGGGGGTCTACGGTTCGCGGACCCTGAAGGAGATCGACGATTCGCTGTGCCGGCTGGCTGCCGAGCTGGGGGTGGCGGTCGAGACCTGTCAGTCCAATCATGAAGGGGTGCTGATCGACCGGATCCATGAGGCCGCCTCCCGTGGTATCGCCGGGCTGGTCATCAATCCGGGGGGATTGACCCACACCAGCGTCGCCCTGCGGGATGCCATCGCCGGCGTTGGCCTGCCCTGCATCGAGGTTCACCTGTCCAACATTCATGCCCGGGAGGAATTCCGCCGTCATTCACTGATCGCGCCGGTTGTCAGCGGCCAGATCTGCGGCCTGGGCGACGAGGGATACCGCCTTGCCCTGCGGGCGCTGGTCGCCCGTTGCCAGACCGGGTGAAAAGGCGGCCGCCGGTCCGTGTTTCCAGGGTCGCCGGGCGACCGGCCGCAACAGATACGCTTGTAACGCCATGCTGACATCTTTTCTTGCGGAAAACGACCTTGACGGGGTCGTTTTCTTTCATCTGCCCAACATCCGCTATCTCTGCGGTTTCACCGGTACCGACGGCGCCCTGGTGGTGACCGCCGGTCAGAGCTTTTTTCTCACCGATTCCCGCTACACCACCCAGGCCCGTCGGCAGGTGCGCAATGCCGGAGTGCGCCAATACCGGCAGAAGATCGAGGGGGTGGCCGAATTGTTGCGGGAAACGGGGATGCGTCGCTGTGGTTTCGAGGCGGCCACCCTGGCCTACGGTCAGTGGCGCGACCTGCGGGAAAAGATCGGCGACGAGTGCGAGCTGGTTCCCCTCGACAGGGCTGTCGACCGTCTGCGGCGGATCAAGGATGACGCCGAGGTGACGGCACTGCGCCGGGCCGCGTCTCTGCATCGCCGTGCCTTCGACCAGGTCAGGCCGCTGATCCGGCCCGGCGTCACGGAAGGGCAGATCGCCTTCGAGCTGGAGTTCGCCCTCAGGCGCCTCGGCGCCGAAGAGAAGGCCTTCGATTTCATCGTCGCCTCCGGCGAGCGGGGCGCCCTGCCGCATGGTGTCGCCAGTGACCGGACAATCGGTGAGGGCGAACTGGTGACCATCGATTTCGGTGTTCGCCTCGCCGGCTATCACAGTGACGAGACGGTCACCCTGGCGGTCGGTGAAATCTCTTCGGATTTGCGTCGGATTTATGATATTGTCCTCGCGGCGCACGATGCCGCCGTCGAGGCGCTGACGCCCGGCATGAGCCTGCGCGCCCTGGACGCCGTCGCCCGCGACCTGATTGCCGCCGAGGGCTACGGCGACTTTTTCGGTCATGGGCTCGGGCATGGTGTCGGGCTGGAGATCCACGAATATCCGGCCGTCTCTCCCCGGGCCGAGGGTCGGGTGGAGGCCGGGATGGTTCTGACCATCGAGCCGGGCATCTACATTCCGGGGCTGGGAGGCGTCCGGATTGAGGACATGGTGCTGGTGACGGACGACGGATGCGACCTGCTGACGTCGCTGCCCAAGACGTTCAGCCGGCTGGCCTGAGCGGGCCGGCTGGCCTGGAATACATGTTTTACATGGGAGAACACGACCGGGACAGTCACGTAAAGGAGACAATGGATGAACATCAAGGATCTGAAGACGCTGATCAAGCTGGTGACCGATACCGATATCACCGAATTCGAGCTGGAGAACGCCGAGGAGAAGATTCTGATCAAGCGGGGACCGAGCCAGGAGATCATTCAGGTGGCGGCGCCCCAGGCTCCGGTGGTCGCGGCCGCGCCGCCGGTCGCAGCCGCTCCGGTTCCGCCGGCGGCCCAGGCGGCTCCGGCCGACGAGAGTGCGCCGGCGGAAGATGACAGGTACCAGACCATCAACAGCCCGATTGTCGGCACCTTCTACCGCAGGCCGAGCCCGGACGCCGATCCCTTCGTCAAGGAGGGGGACGTCGTCGATGCGGGCCAGACCGTCTGCCTGGTCGAGGCGATGAAGCTGTTCAACGAAATCGAGGCGGAATACAAGTGCCGCATCGTCGAGGTGCTGAAGGACGATGCCTCGCCGGTCGAGTTCGGCGACCCCCTGTTCAAGGTCGAACCTCTCTGATCCCGTCCGCGGGACGAACGTCAGCCAACCCAAACGGAACGGAGAGAGGGCATGTTTCACAAGATCCTGATCGCCAACCGCGGGGAGATCGCCCTGCGCATCATCCGGGCCTGCAAGGAGCTCGGCATCAAGACCGTCGCCGTCCATTCGGACGTCGACAGCGAGTCGCTGCATGTCAAGCTCGCCGACCAGAGTGTCTGTATCGGCCGGGCCCCGAGCGCCGAAAGCTATCTCAACATCAAGGCCATCATCAGTGCCGCCGAGGTGACCGACGCCGACGCCATTCATCCCGGTTACGGTTTCCTGGCCGAAAATGCCGAGTTTGCCGAAATCTGCCAGCAGTGCAGCGTCACCTTCATCGGCCCGTCGCCCGAAAGCATCCGGCTGATGGGCGACAAGATCCGGGCCCGTCAGACGGTGACGGAGGCCGGTGTGCCGATCCTGCCCGGCACCAAGGACAACGTGCCCGATGTCGAGACGGCGCAGAAGATCGCCGCCGAGATCGGTTATCCGGTGATCATCAAGGCCACCGCCGGCGGTGGTGGCCGCGGCATGAAGGTGGTGCACACCCCGGCGCACCTGCCCAACGCTTTCGCCGCCGCCCGGACCGAGGCCGAGGCCGGCTTCGGCAACCCCGACGTTTACATCGAGAAGTTC
>CAYTVY010000060.1:0-14790 GCA_964441925.1 uncultured Geothermobacter sp. | reverse complement strand
CGAAATTAACCAAGGAAGGTGTTGTTGTTCCTGGCACGGTTGGCGAGAATCGTCGGATCGATCACCTCACCGCAGGCACAACACTTCCAGGCTTCGAACGACCTGACGAAATCGTAGAATTTTTCCGAATACATCCGGCCACGGCATTTGGGGCATTTCATGGTTTTCCTCCTTGGGCTCGATACGACTCAGTTGACTGAAGTTGAACGTCGCTCGCCTTAACGGTGCCCCATATCTTTTCACAGACCGTGCCAACCGTCGGACAAACACCACCCACATGCCGACCGAATGCATCGATTGAATATTTTTCCCTTTAGAATCGGCAAGTTAATTCCCAATGAAAAATTTTTCCCAGGCATGAAGGGTCCGATCCCCGAGTCCACGGACCCGTTTGAGCGCCGACAGGGAACCAAAATCGCCATTAATTTGACGATCATGCTCGATCCGGGCCGCCAGTGCCGGACCGACGCCGGGCAGATCCTGCCAGTCTTTCCGGCTCATCCGCTCAGGATGCAGGGGGATGCCGAGGGCAATACGCTGCGCCGCCGGCATCCAGCGTCGAACGACCCGACGGCCACCATTGGACAAATCACCTGTAATTTCAATATATTCTCCAGACACGGGCGGATTTTTCGCCAGCACTGCGGCCAGCAGGCGGCGACTGATGGCATCATCCGTCAATCGAATGACGGCGTCGGCGCGGCAGGCGTCAGAAAATTGATGCACCCCGCGTACAGAGAACCCCGTACCGAGTGACAGCTGGCAAAGGGGGATGGGAAGAGAACGGGCGACGGTCCGTCCGGCAGAAACGGACCGGCCGCCCGCGACGAGACAGACGAGAAGAACCAGCAGGCCCAGGCCGCGCCAGCCGCGCGGCTCAGCCCTGCCGGGTCTGGCGTTCCTGGTGCTGCAGCAGCTTGTACTGGTAGGCATCGACCAGGGCCTGGTAGGACGCGTCGATGATGTTGTCGCTGACTCCGACCGTTCCCCAGCGCGCCAGCCGGTCTCCCGACTCGATCAGTACCCGCGTCACCGAGGCGGTGCCCTTGCCGGTCGGCAGCACCCGCACCTTGTAGTCGAACAGCCGCATGTCCTTCAGCTGCGGGTAGAAACTCTCGAGTGCCTTGCGCATGGCGTTGTCCAGGGCGTTGACCGGCCCCTGCCCCTCGGCGGCGGTGTGTTCGATCCGGCCCCCGACCTTGACCTGGACCGTCGCTTCCGACAGGGGGCGGGCATCCCCGTGACCACGGTAGTCGATGACCCGGAAACCGAGCACCGAGAAGAAGTGCCGCATGGTGCCCAGCGCCCGCCGCATCAGCAGCTCGAAGGAGGCCTCGGCCCCCTCGAACTGGAAGCCCTGGTTCTCGAGCTCCTTGATGGTTTCGAGAATCTCCTGGGTCACCGGGTCCTTGCTGTCGAGATTGATGTTGAACTCCTCGGCCTTGGCCAGAATGTTCGACTTGCCGGACAGGTCGGAGACCAGCACCCGGGTGATGTTGCCGACCTTCTCCGGCCGGATGTGCTCGTAGGTCTCGGGATGCCTCTGGATGGCCGACACGTGCACCCCCCCCTTGTGGGCGAAGGCCGAGTTGCCGACGTAGGGCTGGTGCTTGTTGGGCACCAGGTTGGCCAGCTCGTAGACCGTGCGGGAGACGACACGCAGGTTGCGCAGCTGCTCCTCGCTCATGCAGGGACGATCCATCTTCAGGTTCAGCGCCGGGGCGATCGAGCAGAGATTGGCGTTGCCGCAGCGTTCGCCGAAACCGTTAATCGTCCCCTGAACGTGGACGATGCCGTGCTCGACGGCGACCAGGGAGTTGGCCACCGCGCACTCGCTGTCGTTGTGGGCATGGATGCCGAGAGGCGTCTTGATCTGCTGGCGAACCTGGTCGATGATCCGACCGATCTCGAAGGGCAGCGTGCCGCCGTTGGTGTCACAGAGCACGATGCAGTCGGCCCCCGCCCGCTCGGCCGCCTCGAGGGTCTTGAGGGCGTACTCGGGATTGGCCTTGTAGCCGTCGAAGAAGTGCTCGGCGTCGTAGACGACCTCGTCGACGTGCTCCTTGAGATAGGCCAGCGAGTCGTAGATCAGTTCGAGGTTCTCCTCGAGGCTGATGCGCAGCGCCTCCCGGACATGGAAGTCCCAGGTCTTGCCGAAAATGGTGATGGTGTCCGGCTCGGCCTGGATCAGGGTCCGGATGTTGGCGTCCTTGGCCGGAGTCGTCCGCGCCCGGCGGGTCGAACCGAAGGCGGCGATCTTCGCCTGCTTCAGCTCGACCTTGCGGATTTCCTTGAAAAAGGCGATGTCCTTCGGGTTGGACCCGGGCCACCCTCCCTCGATGTAATGAATCCCCAGATCGTCGAGCAGCTGGGCGATGCGCACCTTGTCGGCCACCAGGAAGGAGATGTCCTCCGACTGGGTTCCGTCACGCAGCGTGGTGTCATACAGGCGAATCTGGCTCATTGTCATTCTCCCCGAAATGCAGCAGGACGGCCTCCACGCCGAGGCCGCACCCGAACGAAAACCGGCTCAGAGCTTCTCTTCCTTGACGTCCTCGCGCCCCAGTCCGAAGGCCTCGTGCAGCACGCGGACCGCCAGTTCGGTGTACTTGGCGTCGATGACGCAGGAGACCTTGATCTCGCTGGTCGAGATCATCTCGATGTTGATCCCCTCCCGCGACAGGGTCTGGAACATCTTGCTGGCGATGCCGGAGTGCGAGCGCATGCCGACACCGACGATGGAGATCTTGGCGATGGAGTCATCACCACGCACCTCGCTGGCGCCGATGGAGGCGGCGGACTGCTCGACGATCTGCAGGGCCTTCTTGTAGTCGGCCCGCGGAACGGTGAAGGTCATGTCGGTGTGGCCATCGAACGAAACGTTCTGGATGATCATGTCGACGGTGATGTTGGCATCCGACAGCGGGGTGAAGAGCTGCGAGGCGATACCCGGCTTGTCGGGCACCCGCAGCACGGAGATCTTGGCCTCGTCCTTGTTGTAGGTCACTCCCGAAACCAGAACGGTTTCCATATCGGCATCCTCCTTCATGACCAGGGTCCCTGGATTGTCGTTGAAACTCGAACGGACATGGATGACCACGCCGTATTTCTTGGCGAACTCGACGCTGCGGATCTGCAGCACCTTGGCCCCGAGCGATGCCATCTCCAGCATCTCGTCGTAGGAGATCTTCTCGATCTTCGAGGCATTCTCGACGATGCGGGGGTCAGTGGTATAGACACCGTCGACGTCGGTGTAGATTTCGCAGACATCCGCCTTCAGGGCGGCGGCCACGGCCACGGCCGAGGTGTCGGAACCGCCGCGGCCGAGGGTGGTGATGTCCCCCGCCTCATCGATGCCCTGGAAGCCGGCGACGATGATGATGGTGCCCTGGTCCAGATCGGCCCGCATGCGGCGATCGTCGATGCTGGCGATCCGCGCCTTGGCATGGGCGCGGTCGGTCCGGATCGGAATCTGGTGGCCGAGATAGCTCTTGGCCTTGTAGCCCATGCTCTTCAGGCACATCGCCAGCAGGCCGATGGTGACCTGCTCGCCGGTGGAGACGACCACGTCGTACTCCCGCTCGTCGGGAATCTCGCAGATCTCCTGGGTCAGGGCGACCAGGCGGTTGGTTTCCCCCGCCATGGCGGAAACGATGACCACCACCTCGTTCCCCTCGTCGTAGGTCTTGGCGACCCGCCGGGCGACATTGCGGATCCGCTCGATGCTGCCGACCGAGGTGCCGCCGTACTTCTGGACAACCAGAGCCATAGTCCTTGCATCCTCCTTCGCTGCCACCGGCACGGCGCCGGTGACGAATCAATAGCCGACCGGGGCCGGAAAAACCGGCCCCGGCGCATCATTTCCTGCGACGGCCGACCTTGTGGACGGCCCGTCCCCCGACATCCTCGGCCGCCTCCTTGACCATCTCGGGGAGGGTCGGATGGGCATGGATCACCGCGCCGAGCTGTTCGGCCGTCATCCCGGCCGCCATGGCGGCAGCCACCTCGGCAATCAGGGTCGAGGCGTCGGCACCGGCGATGGCGGCCCCGAGAATGCGGCCCGAATCCTTCTCGGCGATCAGCTTGATCGAGCCCTGGACCTCCCCCTCACAGACCGCCTTGCTGGTCGCCAGGTAGGCGAAGCGTCCCACCGCAATCTCGATGCCCTGCTGTTTGCACTGTTCCTCGCTCAGGCCGACCTGGCTCACTTCCGGCAGGGTGAAGATCGAACTGGGGACCACCCGGTAATCGGCCCGGGCATCGCCACCGAGCGCGTTCTTCACGGCAATACCGGCCTGGTAGCTGGCGACATGCGCCAGCTGGATGCCGCCGGTGACGTCCCCGATGGCGAAAATCCCCTCGACGCTGGTGCGCATCCCCTCGTCGACGACAATGGCGCCCCGCTCGTCGGTGACCACCCCGACGGCCTCCAGCCCCAGGTTCCCGGTATTCGGCCGGCGCCCGATGGCGACCAGCACCTTCTCCACGGTCAGGCTCTTATCACCGGAAAGGCGCGCCGTCACCTGGCCGTCGGCCACCTCGAGTCCTTCGACGGCGGTCTTGGTCAAAACCTCGACGCCCTGCTGCCGGAAGGCCTTTTCCACCTCGCGCACCGCCTGCCGGTCGGTATTGGCGAGAATCGACGGCAGGGCCTCGACCACGGTCACCCGGCAACCGAAAACGGAAAAAATGCTGGCGAATTCACAGCCTATATAGCCACCGCCCACCACCAGCAGGCTTTCGGGAAGCTCCTTGATAGCAAGAATTTCGGTACTGGTCAAAACATTTTGCCCGTCCACCGCCAGGGCCTTCGGCACCGCCGGCAGTGATCCGGTGGCAATGATGATGTTGCGGGCCCGGATGTGGCCGACCACCCCCTGACGCCGGATGCGAATCCGGCCGGGGCCCTCCAGCGCCGCGACACCACGGAAGAGCTCGACACCATGCCCCTTGAGCAGCTGTTCGACCCCCCCGACCAGTTTCTCCACCACCTGATCCTTGCGCGCGGCGGCCCGGGCATAGTCGAAAACCGGCTCACCGATCGCGATGCCGTGTTCGGCGGCGTGCCGCAGCCGGGTCAGCATCTGCGCCGTGCTGAACAGCGCCTTGGTGGGGATGCAGCCCCGGTTGAGACAGGTACCCCCGGGACGGTCACTTTCGATCACACAGACACCGGCCCCGGCCTGGGCGGCCTGAATCGCCGCCACGTAGCCACCGGGACCTGCTCCGATCACCGCGATATCGTACTCTTTCATGGCCCCTCTTCCGTTTCCGCCAGCCGTCTTTTGGCACGTTGCAGCCAGGCGGCGGCCGGCCCGCCCCTGGCCCTGAATGTCAGATGACGTTGCTGCTCGCCCTTTCCGTAGCTCAGCCGGACGTACACGCCGTCGGGCTGCAGTTCGGGAAAACGGTCGAGCCACTCCACCAGCGTGACGCCCCGACCGTACAGACAGTCGTCGAAACCGATCTGCAGCAGCTCATCGGGATCGCCGAGCCGGTAGAGATCGAAATGGTGCAGGGCGAGACGCCCCTGGTAGAGGTTGAGCAGGGTGTAGGACGGGCTGGTCACCGGCACCGCCGCCGGCACCTCCAGGCCCTCGGCCACCCCCCGGGCGAAACAGGTCTTGCCGGCCCCCAGTTCGCCCGTGAGAAAAAGGGCGTCCCCCGGCACCGCCGTCCGGCCGAAAAGTCGTCCCAGGGCGCGGGTTGCCGCCTCACCGTCACTCGTCAGCTGCCAGTCGTCACTCATAGGTTCATCGAGCGGATGATGTCGAGCCGGGCCACGACCCCGACCACCCGGCCGGCGTCATCGACCACCGGCACCAGGTGCGCCGCATGGTCGACCATCAGCTGCGCAACCTCGGCCACCGGTGTCGATTCACGGCAGGCCACCGGATCCTTGCGGCAGATCTCCGCCACCGTCCGGGCGGTCATCCGCTCGACCTGCTCCCGGAAGCGCTTTTCGCCTTCGAGGTAGAAAACCGTATCGAACAGGTTGATCACCGTCGGAATGTGCAGCGGCGTGTCCTGCTCGATCAGGTCGTTCTGCGACACCAGTCCGACCAGCACCCCATCGTCATCGACCACGGGCAGGGCGTTCTTGTTCAGTTCGACGAACATCTTCGCCAGATCGTCGATGGAGGTCTCGGGCGTAACGGTATGCACCTGACGGGTCATGATTTCGCCAGCGGTCAGCATGGGCTCTCTCCTTTCGGGGTCAGGGCCGCCCGGGCGGCGGGCAGTTCGCGGCAGATCTCGCCGGCCAGCACACCGGCGTCGCCGTGGCGGCCGGCCAGCCGGTCGCCGGCCAGTCCGTGCAGGTAGCAGCCGAGCCGGGCGGCATCGAACGGCGCCAGCCCCTGGGCCAGAAGCGATCCGACCAGACCGGTCAGGACGTCGCCGCTGCCGGCGGTGGCCAACACCGGGCCGCCGCTGCCGTTGATGGCGATCCGCCCGTCCGGCGCCGCCACCAGGGTCGGCGCCCCCTTGAGGACCAGGACGACACCATGCCGGACGGCAAAGTCGCGGGCGGCGGCAACCCGGTCCCGCTCGATCTCGGCAACGGAACAGCCGGCCAGGCGCGCCATCTCTCCCGGATGCGGCGTCAGAACCGGCGGGCACCGCCAGGCGCGCCGCAGCACCGACAGATCGGCGGCCAGCAGATTGAGGGCATCGGCATCGAGCAGCAGCGGCAGGTCCGACTCCGCCATCAGCCGGCGGACGAAGGTGCCCGTGCCGGAGGCCTGTCCGAGCCCCGGCCCCAGGGCCAGGGCCGCCTTGCCTTCCAGCAGGGCACGCACCGCCGGCAGGGCGTCGACGCTGATGCCGCCGTCGGCCTCGGCCAGGGGCTCGGTCATGGCCTCGGCCAGGGCCGCGGCGACCACCGGCTGTGCGGACGCCGCCGTGGCGAGAGTCAGCAGACCGCAGCCGCCGCGCAGCCCGGCTTCGGCGGCCAGGATGGCGGCGCCGGTCTTGCCGCGCGATCCGGCGATCACCAGCAGATGACCGAAAGTCCCCTTGTGGCCGGTCGCCGGCCGCTCGGGGAGCAGGGTGGCGGCGTCCTGCCACCGGGTCCAAAGATAAAGATCGTCGGGCCGGGGGCGAAGATGACACGGAATGCCGATGTCGAGCACTTCCAGCCGGCCACAGTGCTGCGCTCCGGGCGCCAGCAGGTGCCCCAGCTTGGCGGCGGCGAAGGTCAGGGTCAGGTCGGCCCGCACGGCACAGCCGAGAATCCGACCGCTGCCGGCATCGACGCCGGAGGGGATGTCGATGGCGGCCACCGGAAGCCCGCTGTCGTTGATCCAGGCGATGGCCTGCCGGTAGTGCCCCCGCACCTCGGAGGCCAGGCCGGTGCCGAACAGGGCATCGACCACCAGGCCGGCCCGGCTCGCCGCCAGCGCCGCCGCCAGGCTTTCATCGTCGCAGACGAAGCGAATCTTTTGGCCGCAGCGTTCGAGAATCGCCAGATTGACGGCGGCGTCACCGCCAATCTTCTCCTGCGGCGCCAGCACCAGCACCTCGACCTCGATCCCCCGGTTGCGCAGGTGCCGGGCGACGACGAAGCCGTCACCGCCATTGTTTCCCTTGCCACAGAGAATCAGCACGGTGCCGTCCCGGTCGCCGAAACGCTCCAGCAGCATCCCGGCACTGGCCCGGCCGGCGTTCTCCATCAGCACCAGACCGGGAATGCCGATCTCCTCGATCGCCTGCCGGTCGAGGTCGCGCATCTGTTCAGCAGTCAGGACACGCATGACGCCTCCAGTATAACAGTCGCCATGGCATAATCACCGTCATGGCTGTAGGAGAGCAGGGGCGGGCGCAGGCCGCGTTCCGCCAGCAGTTGCGCGGCCCGGCCGGAGAGGTGGAAAGAGGGCTTGCCCAGCCCGTCACGGACGACCTCCATGTCCTGCCAGCTGAGGCCGTCCCGCAGGCCGAGGCCAAACGCCTTGAGCAGCGCTTCCTTGGCGGCAAAACGGGCCGCCAGGTGCGGCGCCGGATCACGGCGGGCCAGACAGTAGGCCCGTTCATCGGGAGTGAACAGCCGCTCGAGAACCGCCTGCCGGGCCGGTTCGAGAAACCGCCGGAAACGGGCGACCCGCACCAGGTCGACCCCGAGCCCGGCCGTGACGGCGCGGCCGGGCGTCATCCCCCGATCAGGGCGACCATCTCGCGAACCGCCCGTTCCATGCCGACCAGCACCGCCCGCGAGACGATGCTGTGGCCGATGTTGAATTCGTGAAACCCGCTCATGCCGGCGACAGCGCGAACGTTCTGGTAGTTCAGGCCATGCCCGGCGTTGACCCCCAGCCCCAGCTTCCGGCCGGCCCGCAGGGCCGTCTCGATCTTCTCCAGCTCGCGGCGCCGCAGCTCGTCCGTCCGGGCCTCGCAGTAGGCACCGGTGTGGATCTCGATGAAATCGGCGCCGACCCGGTGCGCCGCCTTGACCTGTTCGAGGTCCGGGTCGATGAAGAGGCTGACGCAGATGCCGCCCTGTTTCAGCAGGCCGACCTGCCGGCGGATCAGGTTGCGGTGCAGGCAGACGTCGAGACCGCCCTCGGTGGTCAGCTCCTCACGCCGTTCCGGCACCAGGGTGACGCTGTCGGGCAGCACGTCCAGGGCGATACCGACCATCTCGTCGGTCGCCGCCATCTCGAGATTGAGCCGGGTCTGCACCGTCTGCCGCAGCAGGCGCACATCCCGGTCCTGGATGTGCCGCCGGTCCTCCCGCAGGTGTACGGTGATGCCGCTGGCCCCGGCCAGCTCGGCCAGGGCGGCGGCCGTCACCGGGTCCGGCTCACTGCCGCCCCGGGCCTGACGGATGGTCGCCACATGATCGACATTGACACCGAGCAGAGCCATCAGTCCACCTCACCGGTTTCGCTGCCGATCTCGCGCCGCACCGCTTCGGCCATGCCGTCCGCCAGATCGGTGATCTCCTTCTCGTCCTCCCCCTCGAGCATGATGCGCAACAGGGGCTCGGTTCCGGAATAGCGCACCAGCACCCGGCCGCGCCCGGCAAGCCGCCGTTCGGTGTCGGACAGCAGGGCGGCCAGGGCCGGCACCTGGCGCAGATCCTTCTTCTCGCGCACCCGGACGTTGACCAGCACCTGCGGCAGGGCGGTCATCACCGACGCCAGCTCCGACAGCGGCCGGTCACTGCGCTGCATGATGGCCAGCACCTGCAGCGCCGACAGCAGGCCGTCACCGGTGGTGTTGTGATCGAGGAAGATCATGTGCCCCGACTGCTCGCCGCCGAGATTGTAGCCCCCACGGCGCATCTCCTCGACCACGTAACGGTCGCCGACGGCGGTGCGGACGACCTCGCCGCCGGCCCGGCGCAGGGCGATCTCCAGTCCCATGTTGCTCATCACCGTCGCCACCAGGGTCTTTCTGGCCAGCGCCTCGCGCCGCAGCATGTCGGTGGCGCAGATGGCCATCACGTGATCGCCGTCGACCTCGTTGCCCTTCTCGTCGACGAAGATCACCCGGTCGGCGTCACCATCGAGGGCGATCCCGAGATCGGCGCCATGCTCCCGCACGGCGGCGGCGATCCCCTCCGGATGCAGGCTGCCGCAGTCGCGGTTGATGTTGGTGCCGTCGGGTGAGACCCCGAGCAGCACCAGCTCGGCGCCCAGCTCCGACAGGACCGCCGGCGCCACCTTGTAGGCCGCACCGTTGGCGCAGTCGAGCACGATCTTCAGACCCTCCAGGTCGAGCTGCCGGGGAAAGGTGTTCTTCAGAAAGACCACGTAGCGGCCGCCGGCATCATCCACCCGGTAGGCCTTGCCCACCTCCCCGGCGGTCGGCCGCAAGGCGTCGATGCGGTTGGAGAAGATCAGCTCCTCGATCCGGACCTCCTGCGCGTCCGGCAGCTTGAAGCCGTCACGCGAGAAGAACTTGATCCCGTTGTCCTGGTAGGGATTGTGGGAAGCGGAGATGACCACCCCGGCGTCGGCCCGCATCGAGGCGGTGATGAAGGCGATGCCGGGGGTCGGCAGGGGGCCGACCAGCAGCACGTCGACCCCCATCGAGCAGATCCCGGCGGCCAGCGCGTTCTCGATCATGTAGCCCGACAGGCGGGTGTCCTTGCCGATGACGATCCGGTGCCGGCGGTCGCTGTCCTTGAAGATATGGGCGGCGGCGCGGCCCAGCTGCATGGCGATCTCGGTGGTCATCGGGTGGATGTTGGCCACCCCGCGCACACCGTCGGTTCCAAAGAGACGTTTCTTCATTGCTCCTCTGCGTCTTTCTGCCCGGAGGCGGCATCGGCCGGGATCTGTTCGACCAGCCCCCCGGCCGGCGGCTTCGGGCCCTTGATGTCGACCCGCACCTCGACGGCCGTCTCCTCCTTGAGATAGGTGTATTTGCCACGGTAGACGACCGGCACCATCAGGGTGAAACTCTCCCGCGACTGGGAAAGGTCGACCGGCTCGGTTTCCACCTCGTTGACATCCTTCAGCTCGCTCTCCGCCCCCTCGACCGTCACCTGTCCCGGCTTGACCCGCACCTCGCCGAGCCGGTAGCCCTCGGGCGGCTCGCCCTGGAGCAGCACCTTGACCGGGACCTTCTTCCGGCGGATGCGTTCAAGTTTGACGTCGACGTAGGAGGGCGACAGCCGGGTCACCTTGAGGGCGCTGGGAATGTTGAGCCTCTCGTCCAGCCGCTTGAACGAGGTCACGCCCGGTTTCAGATCGCGCAGGTCGACCGAGATGCTGATATCCTGCGGGCTCAGGTTCATCAGCAGGGTCCGCGGACCGCTTATGCGCACGTCGATCAGGTTCGGCACCTCGTTGGCCACCATCAGTCCTTCGGGGATGTTGACCAGGTTGAGCGGCACCGGAAAACCGATCTCCTGCCGGCGTTCCCCCATGACGAAAAACCAGAGCATCAGGGCGAACACCAGGGAAACCAGTTTGAGCACCCAGTTCTCGGTCAGCTTCTCGAACACGTGTTATCCCTTCCTGGATTTGGCCTTGGCTTTGCGCTGGCGGCGCCTCTCCCGCGGCTCGAGCAGCCGGCTCAGCACCCGTTTCAGGCTGGTGGCGTCGAGATCACGGGTGATGCGTCCGCCGATGACCACGGAGATCTTGCCCGTCTCTTCCGAAACGACGATGGCGATGGCGTCGACCAGCTCGGTCAGCCCGACGGCCGCCCGGTGCCGGGTGCCGAGGGTCCGGCTCACCTCGATGTCCTGCGCCAGGGGCAGAAAGCAGCCCGCCCGCTTCAGCCGGCCCTGCTGCAGGACCAGGGCACCGTCATGAATCGGCGACTTGGGATTGAAGATGGCGACGATCAGGTCGGCATTGACCCGGGCATCGAGATCGACCCCGACCTCGAGAAAATCCTTCAGTCCGGTCTCACGCTCGATAACGATCAGGGCGCCGATGCGCCGGCCGGCCATGGTGACACAGGCCTTGACCAGCTCCTCGATCACCTCCGTCTCCTCGCGAAAGGACATGTCGGCGAAGAACGGGTTGCGGCCGACGTGGATCAGGGCGCGCCGAATGTCGTTCTGGAAGATGACGACGATGACCAGGATGATCGAAGAGAGAAAGTTGTCGAGCAGCCAGTGCAGGGTGTAGAGACCACCGATCTGCGAAGCGGTGTAGACGAGGAGGATGACCACCAGGCCGAGCAGCATCTGCACCGCCCGGGTTCCCTTGATCAGGAGGATGATCCGGTAGATGATGAACGCCACCAGCCCGATATCGATGATATCGAGCAGCCAGCGCATATTCTGAAATCCGTCGAAGAGTCCTCCCATCACCCAACCATTCCCACAGCCCCCCGGGCCTGTCTTCAAGCCGGCAGCATCACCCGTGGTCACCCTCCCCCGGCAATCGCCCAGGCGACCAGGGCCGCCTCCCGGGCCGGACGCACATCGTGGACCCGGTGAATCAGCACTCCCTGGCTGACTCCGAGAGCGACGGTGGCCAGGGTGCCGTAAAGCCGCTCGCCGGGATCGTCCAGACCGAGAATACGGCCGATGAAACTCTTGCGCGAGGTTCCCAGCAGCACCGGAACCCCCAGGGCGGTTACCTCGTCCAATCGGCGCAGCAGCTGCAGATTGCCCGCCAGGTCCTTGCCGAAACCGATACCGGGATCGACCGCGATGCCATCCGCCGGCACCCCGGCCGCCCGGGCCCGTCCGATAGCATCGCGCAGAAAGGCGACGACCTCCCGACAGACATCGGCATAGACGGTTCGCTGCTGCATGATGTCCGGACGGGCCGGGGTGTGCATCAGAAAGAGCCCGGCCCGGTTCCGCACCACCGGCACCAGGATCGCCGGGTCGAAACTCAGGCCGCTGATGTCGTTGACGAAGTGAACCCCGGCGGCCAGACAGGCTGCAGCGACCTTCGCCTTGGTGGTGTCAATGGAGAGGGGAATATCGAACCGCCGGACGATCGCCTCGACCACCGGGACCACCCGTGCCAGCTCCTCGTCGACGGACACGGCCGGGGCACCGGGCCGGGTGCTCTCGCCGCCGACGTCGATCAGGTCCGCCCCCTCGCCGACCATCTGCTCGACCCGGCGCAGGGCGGCATCCACCCCCCGGTAACGGCCGCCGTCATAAAAGGAATCGGGTGTCAGATTGAGGATCCCCATGATGCGCGGCCTGTCGAGGAGAAGCTCCCGTCCCCGGCCACGCAAGACCGGTACACTGGACGGTTCAGGCATCCTCCCCTGCTCCGGCTCCCGTGTCGCTCAGGGCCTTGCCCTCTCCGACACAGGCGCCGGCGGAGGGAGCGACCGTCTCACCGCCGGCCGGCCCGTCGGAACCATCGCCGCCGGAACCGAGGACCATCTCGCGCAGTTCCTTGCCGTCGAGGGTTTCCCTCTCAAGCAAAGCCTCGGCCACCTTGACCAGATCGTCGCGGTGCTCCTGCAGCAGCTCGTGAGTCCGCTCGTAGCACTGGCGGACGATGGCCTTGATCTCCTCGTCGATCTGGATGGCCGTCGCCTCGCTGTAGTTCTTGATGTGCCCCATGTCGCGGCCGAGAAAGACCTCCCCCTCCTTCTCGCCGAAGGTCACCGGCCCCAGCTTGTCGCTCATCCCCCATTCGCAGACCATCTTGCGGGCGATGGCGGTGGCCCGCTCCAGGTCGTTGGACGCGCCGGAGGTGACACTGTCGAAGGTCAGCTCCTCGGCGACCCGACCGCCGAGCAGGGTGCAGATCTTGGTGCAGAGCCCGTCGCGGGTCTCGTTGTACTTCTCCTCTTCCGGCAGGTACATGGTCACCCCCATCGCCCGGCCACGCGGGATGATCGACACCTTGTGCACCGGATCGGCGCCGGGGATGAAGAGGCCGATCAGGGCATGCCCGGCCTCGTGGTAGGCGGTGACCCGCTTTTCCTCTTCGGTGATCACCATCGAGCGCCGCTCGGCCCCCATCATCACCTTGTCCTTGGCCGACTCCATGTCCTCCATGTCGACCGCCTTCTTGTCGAAGCGGGCCGCCAGCAGGGCGGCCTCGTTGACCAGGTTGGCCAGATCGGCCCCGGAAAAACCCGGAGTGCCGCGGGCGATCACCTCGAGATCGACGTCGGCGGACATCTGCACCTTGCGGGCATGGACCTGCAGAATCTTCAGCCGCCCCTTGATGTCCGGCCGCGGCACCACCACCTGCCGGTCGAAACGGCCCGGCCGCAGCAGCGCCGGGTCGAGCACGTCGGGACGGTTGGTGGCGGCGATCAGAATCACCCCCTCGTTCGATTCGAAGCCGTCCATCTCGACCAGCAGCTGGTTCAGGGTCTGCTCCCGCTCGTCGTGACCGCCGCCCAGACCGGCGCCGCGATGCCGGCCGACGGCGTCGATCTCGTCGATGAAGATGATGCAGGGGGCGTTCTTCTTGCCCTGCACGAAGAGATCGCGCACCCGGCTGGCGCCGACCCCGACGAACATCTCGACGAAATCGGAGCCGGAGATGGAGTAGAAAGGCACTCCGGCCTCGCCGGCGATGGCCCGGGCGAGCAGGGTCTTGCCGGTACCGGGCGAACCGACCAGCAGCACCCCCTTGGGAATGCGACCGCCGAGGCGGGAGAATTTCTTCGGATCCTTCAGGTAGGCAACGATCTCCTCCAGCTCCTCCTTGGCCTCGTCGATGCCGGCCACATCCTTGAAGGTGACCCGCGACATGCCGTCGCTAAGCAGCTTGGCCCGGCTCTTGCCGAAGCTCATCGCCTTGCCGCTGCCCGACTGCATCTGGCGCATGAAGAAAATCCAGACCGCGATCAGCAGCAGGATCGGCCCCCAGGAGACCAGCAGCGAAAACCAGAAGCTGCGGTCCTCTTCCGGACGAACCTGGATGACGACATCCTTGGCCCGCAGGTTGGTGATCAGATCCGGATCATCGGGGATGTAGGTCTTGAAGTGACGGTCATCGGCAAAACGCCCCTCCAGGTTCCGTCCCTGGATGGTGACCTCCTTGACCTGCCCCTCGTCGACGGCCTCGAGAAAGGCGGTGTAGGATATCGGTTTCTGCACCTGCTCCCGCTGGGTCATCATGTTGAAAAGCAGGATCATGACCAGAGAGATGACCAGCCACAGGGCGAGATTTTTGTAAAACTGGTTCACGCGACCCCCTAGAAGGTTTTTTGTCAGTTTCGACGCGGCCTTAACAGGCCGGAACAATCAGCAAAACTTAACATGAAAGCGCCGCCGTCTCAAGCCGTTTCGGCCCGACCGTCACATCGGGCGGCGAAAAAACGACCCTGAGAATCTTCTCGCCGGCACGCGGCCAGCACCCCTCGCAGCGCCGCCAGCCGACCAGCCAGAGGATACGG
>CAYTVY010000059.1:0-14882 GCA_964441925.1 uncultured Geothermobacter sp. | reverse complement strand
CGCTGCACCGCCAAGACCGAAGTCTGGGCACGGGTTTGCGGGTTCTTCCGGCCGGTCAACCAGTGGAACAAGGGCAAGCGGGAGGAATTCAGGGAGCGCACCCCGTACCGGGTCAAGGAGGCCGACCATGGCCACGCCGAAGCAGATTAAGCTGATCCACTGCGTCAAGAGTGCCTTGGGCCTCTCCGACGACGACTACCGGGCCATCCTCGCCGGCTACGGCGTTGGCTCCAGCAAGGATCTCGACACTGTCGAGGCCGCCAAGCTGCTGCGCGACCTGGAGGGTAAAGCGGTCGCTGCCGGGGTGTGGAAACGGCGCGGAGCGTCCAGGCGCGGCGGCCGGCGCCCGCACAACCTCGAGTCCGGACGGTTCAGTCGCGCGGCACAGCTGCAGAAGATCGAAGCGCTGCTGACCGTGGGCGGCAAGCCATGGAGCTACGCCGACGCGTTGGCGCAGCGCATCTGCCGGGTCGACCGGGTGGAGTGGGTGCCGGATGACCAGCTGTACAAGATCATCACCGCGCTGCGCAAACAGGCGCAGCGTGAGGGTTGGGATCTCAGTGGGGAAACACCATGACTCTCACCTGCCCCTGCTGCCACGCTACCGTCAGCCTTGAGGTGATGGTCCAGGACGAATCCGCCCGCGAGCTGTTGGCCCTGCGCGGGCAAGTGCCGGCGACCGTCTGGCCGCACCTGATCGCCTACCTGGGGCTGTTCCGCTCGCGCAGCCGCGCCCTGGCCTGGAGCCGGGCGTTGCGCCTGGCGCGGGAGGCCCTGGCGCTCGAAGCCGATCCGGTCCGCCTGGCCGCCGCATTGGCCGAAACGGTTGAGGCGATGCGCGCCAAGCGCGAAGCCGGCGACGTGCGGCCTTTGAAAAATCACAACTACCTGCGGCGGGTGCTGGAATCGGTTGAGGCGGCTACCACATCGGACGTTACTCTTGTGGCGCAGGAGGCGGGGACAGGCACCTGCGGAGCCGGTCCCCGCGGCAAACGCGCCCAGGCGATCGCCGCCCTGCAGCAGTGGGCCGGCGACGACTGGCTGCGGCGCGAGATCGCCCACGGTCTGCAGGCCCTTGTCGCCCTCTCCCGCCCGGGCACGCCAGGCGCCGACACCATCACCCTGACTGCCGACGTCTGGGAGGTCGCCATCCGCGGCAACTACCGGATGGAGGTCGCAGAGGTCGACGCACCCCGGCTTAACGCCGCCTTCAAGGGGCTCATCAAGCAGCCGTTAAAAGATTGGCCCGAGCCGGCCGCCCTGGCGCCGCACATGCCGGCGCGGCCCGATGTCGACCGGCTGCCGGCGCCACCCCGCAGCGATGAGGAAACCCGTCGCGGCCTTGAGGCCGCGCGCCGCATCAGGGAGGGATTGTCATGATCGACGAGCGGGAGAGCCGCGGGACAAAGGTGTTGCTCGAAATCGAAACCCTGATCTCCGAGGAGCTGCAGCGGCACCAGGTCGATCCGGAAAAAGCCCGCACCATAGGGCGCTGCGCCGCAGAGCGGGTTCGGCAATATTATGGCGGTATCCAGGTCTACATGCCCAAGGGGCTGGCGCTGGTACTCAGTGAGCGCGACCGGGAGATCTGGCGCAAGTTCAACGGCGGCAATTATGCTGAACTGGCCCGGGAGTACAATCTGACCGATCGGCAGATCCGCAGCATCGTCGCCCGGGTGAAGGAGGAGGAGTTTCAGAAGCGGCAGGGGAAGCTGTTTGAGTGATTGCCGCTTGATTTGATCTGCTGTTGGGGTACAATCTGCCAAATTTGCCCATTCGGCCTTTTGGAGGGGGGAGCTAAATGGATCTGATGGCAGAACACACATTCTATATCGTTTATGATGGACCCGCGCTGGCCAACAGCGAAATGGATGTGCGCCAGCTGGCCCCTGCGCTGCATGCACTTGGCGATTTGCTCGAAGAGGCCAATCGGGTCGTCAATGGCAAGGCATTTAAGGCTCAGGTCAAGGTCAAAGGGTCTTTCAAGACAGGCTGCTTTGGTATTGACTTGGTTTTTTGCCAAAAACTGCTGGACAGCTTTGTCGGGCTGTTCAACAGCGAATACATGAGCGCCGCGATCAATGTCGTGACGCTTGTTGGTTTTATAACCGGCGGGCCCTCGCTGGTCGATTTCATCAAGTGGTTGAGAGGCAGAAAGATCAAGAGGGTTGTTCAACTCGATGACGGGAAGGTACGGATTGAGGTTGACGACGACCACATCAGTGTTGAGAAGGCCATTATTGACCTGTATAAGGATGTCGAGGTCAGAAGGGCTCTTGAGGCCGTCGTAAAAGAGCCTCTGCAACACGAAGGGATCGACTCGTTCGGGGCTGGCAGCAACAGAGACGATGTTGTTTTTATCCGCAAAGATGAAGCCGCCTACTTCTCCGCCCCGGAAATTCAGGACGAACTGATCAGCGAGACCGAATATGAAACCGTGGTCAAGGTCGTCAATGTCGCCTTTCAGGAAGACAATATGTGGCGACTTTCGGAGGGACAGAATGTCTTTTATGCCAAAATCGAGGACGAAGATTTCATAAAAGACGTTCAGTCCAACGAAAAAGCCTTTGCCAAGGACGACCTGTTTTTCGTAACCATGAGAAAAAAGCAGTACCTGGGTGAAAAAGGTAATGTCAAAACCGAATACACCGTTGTCAAAGTCAATGACCATCGAAGTGCGATGCGTCAGATAAAGCTGCCTCTGGATAAAGAATGAAGAATCTATTGATGGGGATGGGGTCTCTTGCCAGTATGTTGTCGCCGGCGCGAAGGCACACTATCGGCCGGCTATATCGACCGGCGGCCTCTGTCGGTGATGCGTTGCAGCGCGATATGGAGAAAGTTTGCGGCGATTTGGACAAGACTTTATTTGAACCGCGCCCAAGGAATAAGTAAAGTGTACGTGCCGCACCATGATGGGCCAGGCCTTCAGGTCTTTCCTGGTCCCCTCATCCCAAGCCCCTTCCGGCCAGCCCGGAGGGGGCTTTTTCGTGAACCCCTTCAACTGAACTTCCCCGCCTGAATCCCCTATCCTGCCCCTGTCCGTCGAGCCGGACAATCTTTCTCCTTTGCAAGGGCCCGGACCCGGTGCGGTCCGGGCCCGCAAAACCAGCCGACCTCCCTGGTCGGCCAATCGCACAGGTGGGGCAGATGAGCGACGAAATCTTCTCGCGGGCATTTACCCGCACCATCCAGCACGAGGGTGGCTACGCCAACGATCCGGACGATCCGGGCGGAGAGACAAAGTACGGCATCAGCAAGCGCAACTATCCCGACCTGGACATCAAGAACCTCACCCTGGAGCAGGCCCGCGGCATCTACTACCGCGACTACTGGCTGGCGGCCGGCATCGACCGGGTGCGCCACGAAGCCCTGGCCGTCAAGCTGTTCGACCTGGCGGTCAATCTTGGACCGCAAACCGCCGTGCGGCTGCTGCAGCGCGCGGTGAACGACCTGGCCGACCCGACCTGGTGGCTGGTCGAGGACGGCATTCTGGGGCCTGTCACCGCCGCGCGGATCAATAACTACAACCACCCGACGGCACTGCTGATGGCGCTGCGCATCCATGCCGGCAAACACTACATCGACATCGCGCAGTCCAAGAGCGGACTGCGCCGGTACCTGGCCGGCTGGCTGAACCGGCTGGGCAACTAGGAGGCCCCGATGAATTTTGTGCTGCTCTTTCTGTTGGTGCTGTACCTGGCGATCGGCCTGGTGTACGGGCTGACCCTGACGGTGCTGTTCCGGCATTGGCCGGGCTGGCGCGAGCTGGCGGAGATTGTCTTTTTCTGGCCGCTGCTGTTCGGGAGGCTCAAGTGAGCAAGGTACTCGACGCCATTGTCGACACTGTCAAGGCGGTCGCGCCGGCGGTGGCCAACACCATCATCCCCGGCAGCGGTCCGTTGTTGCACACCCTGATCCGGCAGGTGGCCGGCGATCCGCCCGAAACGCCCATCGAGGCCTCGGCCGCCAAGGTGGTCGCCGATCCGCAGCTCTACATCGAGTTGCAGTCCCGCATCATGGACCACGAGGCCCGGCTGGCCGAGATCGACAGCCGGCGACTGGAGTCGGTCAACCAGACCATGCGCGAAGAGAGCCGCAGCGAGCGGTGGCCGCAGTACAGCTGGCGGCCCTACAACGGCTTTCTCTACGGCACCACGATCTTCTTCGTCTACGTCGTACTGCCGCTGTGCAAGGTGCCGGTTCCGGACGTGCCGCAGTGGGTCTGGATCGGCTGGGGCGCCATTCTCGGTGTCACCACCTGGCACCGCGGCAAGGAGAAGCGGATCAAGGCCGGCGACAACCGCCCGGGCATGATCGAGGGCGTCATCAAGGCGGTGCGGGGGAGCTGATGCCAGACGAGATTGACCGCGCGAACGCGCTCAACGACGACTTCCAGGCGGCGGCCCTGCGTGCAGCTCGCCGCCGCCTGGCAGCCGGCGAAAGCCTGACCGAGTGCATCGACTGCGAAGAACCGATCCCCGAAGCGCGGCGGCGGGCTGTCCCTGGCTGCAGGCGCTGTATCAACTGTCAACGCGAACACGAGGAGGGGCTGTGATCGAAGGTTTGCCGATGTCCACGATCGCCCTGGCGATCAACGTGCTGGGGCTTCCCGGGCTGATTTTTGTGATCTGGTACGTCGACCAGAAACGGCTCGACAAGGTGCTGCGCAACTACAAGGACGACATGGCGCGGGTGATCCGCATGTACGAGGACAACGTGCTGCTGGTCAAAAACTACCAGCGCCTGGCCGATGACCTGGCCGGCATCATCCAGCTCAACACCCAGGTACAGACCCGGCTGGTGGAGAAGATCGATAACAACATGTTCTGTCCCATGATCCGAAAGGAGGGCCCTCGATGAGCCTGCGCACCGAGCGACTGATTCTGCGCGGCAAGCTGGCCGAGCTCAAGCAGCAGAAGATGCAGCTGGCTACGGCGCTGGATGCCAACATCAAGGCGGCCAAGGCGCCCCTAGCGGCCTCGGCCGTCACCCCGCTGGTCGATCTCGACCTGGCGACCGCTCATGCCAACCTGAGCGAGGCGCTCGAGCAACAGCGCCGTTACCGTGAGCTGTGCCGGCAGATCGCCGAGCTGGAAAAGGAGCTGGCGTAGATGGGCGGACGGCACAGCAAGGTGCGCCGGCGCTCCCGGGTCGAGACCGAGCTGCCGCAGAGCCTGCGCGACGAGGCCAACCGGCTGATCCTCGAAGGGATGACCTACGACGATCTGGCGGCCTGGTCACGCGAGAAGGGGTACGACATCAGCCGCAGCTCCTGGGGACGCTACGGCAAGCAGTTCTACGAGGCCTATCAGGCCGTCAAGCAGTTCGAAGACCAGAGCCGGGCGCTGGCCTCTCAGGCCGGCGAAGGGCTGACCATGGAAGAGGCCGTCAGCAAGCTGTTGCTGCAGCGGGTGATGGCGGCGGTCACGAGCGGCGAGTTCGACATCCTCGAGGCCCCGCGTCTGCTCTCCGACGTCGCCAAGCTGCAAAGCAGCAACATCCAACGCGAAAAGCTCAAGGATGAGTTCGCCCGCAAGGCGGCCGCCGCGGCGAAGAACGTGGAGAAAATCGCCCGCAAGGAGGGGCTTTCGGAGAAGGCCATCAAACAGATTCGCGAAATTTTTGGGGGAATCACCGAGTGAAGCCCAAGGGCAACGCCAAAATCCGCCCGAAAAACCCCGAGGCCGTTTTTCTGGAGTTTCAGACGAGGTGGATCGCCGACACCAGCCGACTGAAGCTGATGGAGAAGTCGCGCCAGATCGGGGTGTCGTGGGGCACAGCCTACGGCGCTGTCGAACGCACGGCCGCCGCCAGTGCCCGGCACGACCAATGGGTCTCCTCGCGTGACGATCTGCAGGCGCGGCTGTTCATCGAGGATTGCAAGATGTGGGCGCAGGCACTGCAGATCGCCGCCGACGATCTCGGCGAAACGGTGATCGACCCGAAAGAGCGGCTGAGCGCCTATGTGCTGCAGTTTGCCAGTGGCAAGCGCATACACTCGATGAGCAGTAATCCCGACGCCCAGGCGGGCAAACGCGGCGGCCGCATTCTGGACGAGTTCGCGCTGCATCCCGACCCGCGCAAGCTCTGGAGCATCGCCTACCCGGGCATCACCTGGGGCGGACAGCTCGAAGTCATTTCCACCCACCGCGGCAGTCACAACTTCTTCAACCAGCTGATCCGCGAAGCGGTCGAGAAGGGCAATCCGAAAAAGATCAGCCTGCACCGCGTCACGCTGGAGGACGCCCTGAATCAGGGATTCCTCTACAAGCTGCAGCAGATGCTGCCGGCCGACGATGAACGCCAGGCGATGGACGAGGCGGCCTATTTCGATTTTGTCAAGTCGGGCTGCGCCGACGAAGAATCCTTTCTCCAGGAGTACATGTGCCAGCCGGCCGATGACGACGCCGCCTTTCTCGAGTACGACCTGATCGCCGCCTGCGAGTACCCGCAGGGGGTTGACTGGTCGGTCCTTGAGACAGGCCGCCTGTATGCCGGCATCGACATCGGCCGCAAACGCGACCTGACCGTGCTCTGGGTGGTCGAGAAACTGGGGGATGTGCTCTACACCCGACACGTCGAATGCCTGCAGAACATGCCCAAGTCAGAGCAGGAAAAGGTGCTCTGGCCCTGGATCGAAAAGGTCGACCGGGTGTGCATCGACGCCACCGGTCTGGGCATCGGCTGGGCGGATGATGCCCAGACCAGGTTCGGAGGCAGCAAGGTCGAAGCGGTGACCTTCACCCCCAGGGTCAAGGAGGCGCTGGCCTACCCGGTCCGCTCGAAGATGGAAGATCGCACCCTGCGCATCCCCTACGACCCGCAGATACGCGCCGATCTGCGCAGTGTCACCAAGCAGACCACCGCCGCCGGCAACGTTCGATTCACCGCCGAGCGTACCCCGGACGGCCACGCCGACCGTTTCTGGGCATTGGCGCTGGCGATCGAGGCGGCATCGGCGCCGGCGGCCTCGATTGAGTTCCAGTCATCCCCTGCGCCGCGTCCGACAACCGCCGCCCTTGCCAATTTCATGAGGACTTGAGATGGCCGACAGAAACATCAAGCCGCAGACCGACGAAATAGCCTCCCTGGAGCGTGATACCGGCATCTTCAACGGCTTTTTAACCGTCCTGGAAAACCCGGACAAGGTGCTGCGCCTGGAGTGCGGCGGCGACATCACGATCTATGACGATATCGGCCGCGATCCGCGCATCGGCAGCAATCTGCGCACCCGGGCCCAGGCGGTGATCGGCAAGGAATGGGAGGTGATCCCGTACAGCGACGACAAAAAGGACGTCGATGTCGCCGAGTATGTCAAGCAGGTGTTTCAGTCCTTCCCGTTCGACATGGCCCGCCGGGCGATTCTGCGCGGCGGCGTGCTCAAAGGATTTGCCGTCTCCGAAGTGATGTGGGACGTCTCCGAGGGAGATGTCTTCATCCGTGAGATGAAGCACCGTGCCCAGCGCCGGTTCCGGTTCGATCTGCGGGGGCACCTGCGGCTGCTGACGCCCGAGGATTCGCTGGACGGCATCGACCTGACCACGACCCACCCACGCAAATTCCAAACATTCTGCTTCGGCGACGAGCCGGAAACACCCTACGGGGTCGGGCTCGGCCGGGAGCTTTACTGGCCCTGGTGGTTCAAGAAGAACGGCATCAAGTTCTGGCTGCAGTTCTGCGAGCGCTTCGGATCGCCGACCGCCGTCGGCCGTTATCCGAACGGCGCCACCCCAGACCAGAAGGCCACCCTGCTCAACGCCCTCGATACCATGCGCAGCGGATCGAGCATCATCATCCCCGACTCCATGAAGGCGGATCTGATCGAGGCGGCCAGATCCGGTTCGATTTCGACCCAGGCCGAACTGGTGCGCTACATGGATGAAGAGATCTCGATCTGCATCCTCGGCCAGACGGCGACCACCCAGGGAACCCCGAACAAGCTCGGCAACGAGACGGCCCAGGAGAATGTCCGCGAAGATCTGGTCAAGGCCGACGCCGACGCGCTGGTGGAGTATCTGAACGCCCAGGTGGTGCGCTGGCTGGTCGACTATCAGTTCCCCGGTCTTGGGCGCTATCCGGCGATGTGGATCCGGGCCGGCGAGGAGGCCGACCTGAACCGAATGGCCGAGCGTGACAAGGTCCTGTACGAGGGCGGTGTCCGGTTCAAGAAGAGCTACTTTGTCGGCACCTACGGCCTGGCCGAGGACGAATTCGAGGTCGCCGATCCGGACGCGTCTTCCCCTGCGAAACCGGGTGCCGAATTCGCGACAGCGGAGCCCTACCCCGACCAGACAGCCATTGACGAACTGGCCGATGGCCTGTCGGACCAGGAGCTGCAGGCACAGATGGAAGGGGTGCTCAAACCGGTGCTGGAGCTGATCGAGCGCGGAGAGTCGTTCGAGGAAATCCTGGCGCAACTGGCCGAAGCCTATCCGGACATGGACACGTCCGGCATCGAGGAGATGCTGGGGCGGGCTCTGTTCGTATCCGAGCTGTGGGGGCGACTGAATGGCGGGGATTGATCTGAACTACGCCTTCAGGCTGCCTCCGGAGCAGGCCGTCGCCTATTTCCGTGGCAAGGTCGATGCGCCCATCTCCTGGGACTGGCAGGATCTCTGGCAGGAGGCGCACGCCAAGGCCTTTACCGTGGCCAAGGCACTGCGCGTGGACGTGCTGCAGGATATCCGCGACGCGGTTGACCGGGCACTCGCCGAGGGGCAGACCCTGGCTGAGTTTCGCCGGGATCTGGAGCCGCGTCTCAAGGCCAAGGGCTGGTGGGGCAAGGTGATGGTCGGCGACGGTGCCGGCGGCGCGCAGCAGGTGCAGCTCGGCTCCCCCTGGCGGCTCAAGACCATCTACCGCACCAACATCCAGACCGCCTATATGGCCGGGCGCTGGCAGGCGCTCATGGCGAACATCGACGACCGGCCCTACCTGCAGTATGTCGCCGTGCTCGACTCCCGCACCCGCCCGACTCACCGGGCGTTGCACGGCAAGGTGTTTCGTTACGACGATCCGTTCTGGCGCTATCTCTATCCGCCCAACGGCTGGGGGTGCCGCTGCCGGGTGCGGGCGCTGTCCCAGGCCGATATAGACGCCCGCGGGCTGCGCGTCGAGCAGTCGGGCAAGCGGCTGTCGATGGAAGAGGCCCTGGTCAGCAAACAGACCGGCGAGCTGCGCGAGGTGGCCGCCTATCGCTTCAACGACCCGGTCACCGGCAAGCCGCTCACCATGCGTCCGGACGTGGGCTGGAGCTACAACCCCGGCATGGCCTGGCAGGCCAACCTTGAAGACATCCTGGCCGACAAACTGAACTCGGCTCACCCGGCGATTGTTGCCATCGCGGTTGGCGAAATGATCCGGGCCGGTCGTTTTGCCAAATGGGTCGACGAAGTGTTGGCCAGAAACCAGGCCAGGGGAGAACGGAAGATCATCGGCCTGGTGGCCCCGTATGTGCGCCGGTTTGTCGAGCAGAAAGGGGTCGCGCTGGAAAGCCAGGTGCTGCTGATCGACGACAAGGGCCTGCTGCACGCCGCGCGAGACACCAAGGCCGAACGCGGTGCGGCACTGAGCCGCGAGGAGCTCAGGCAGTTGCCCGAACTGATTACCAAGGCCGAGATGGTGCTCTGGGATACGCAGGACCCGGCGCTGCTCTACGTGTTCGCCAGTGAGGACAAAAAAGGAAAAGTGGTGGTGCGGGTCAACCAGCGACGCAAGGGCGAAACCATCAACCGGGTCGTTACGACCGGGAGGGTCAAGGCCGAGGATCTGAACAACCCGCGTTACGAAGAGGTTGTCGAGGATAGGTAGCGGCGACCGGGGGGACGCTCACCTCCCCCATGGGGCCGACGATCAAGAGATCGCCCGTCCAGATGGCCAGAGCGATTTTCCACCTGTCGGTCGCCTATGAAAATTTACCAACCACCAACAGGGACGTCAAGTGATCAGGATCTCCGTCGACAGCCGCAGCCTTGATGCCGCCCTGGCCCGGCTGCAGAACCGGGTGGCCGACCTTTCCCCGCTCATGCGCCAGATCGCCGGCATCATGCACGACGCGGTGGAAGAGAATTTCGAGCGCGAGGGTCGCCCACGCTGGGAGAGCCTGGCCCCGTCGACAGTCAGGCAGCGCAGACGCAAAGGGTACTGGCCGGGCCGCATCCTGCAGCAGCGGGGCGAGCTGGCGGCGTCGATCGAGCCGGGAGCGAACAGCCGCCAGGCCTGGGTGGGCACCAACAGGCGTTACGCCGCCATCCAGCATTTCGGCGGCAAGGCCGGACGCGGGCACAAGGTCACGATACCCGCGCGGCCGTTCATGGTGCTCGACGCCGACGATCTGGCCCGCATCGAGGCCGCCGTCACCAGGTTTTTGGCCGGCAAATGAAAAACGCCCCAGAACGGGCGATCTCTCATCAAGGGCTATCAAGGTACGGATTTTTTGCAAACGGGCAACACGGGGAATTTTAAACGGGGTTTAAACGGGGTTCCGTGAACAGTTTGTGAACCGCTTCAACTGGGAAATGTGTAACGAACGGCATACGGTGCGGTAACGCACCGTAGCAAACGGAGGCTGCATGGCTCAGAAAATCGAGATTTTCAAACCGGGCACCCACACCACCATGCACGGGGAGACGATCAGGTTCACCGAAGACGACCTGCGGACCATGGCCGAGGCCTACGACCCGCAGCTGTTCGAGGCGCCGCTGGTGGTTGGCCATCCGAAACATGACCTGCCGGCCTATGGCTGGGTCAAGGCCGTCGAGTTCGTCGACGGGGTGCTTCGTGTCGAACCCGACCAGGTCGAGCCCCAGTTCGCCGAGATGGTCCGGGCCGGGCGCTTCAAGAAGGTATCTGCGCGATTCTATCGCCCCGATGCCGCCGACAACCCCCGTCCCGGCACCTGGTACCTGCGTCATGTCGGCTTTCTGGGCGCCGCGGCGCCGGCGGTCAAGGGGCTCAAGTCGGCATCCTTTTCCGCGGACGAGGCCGGCACCGTAACCGTTGAGTTCGGCGACTGGATCGATGAGCAGAACGCGTCGCTGTTTCGTCGGCTGCGCGAGTGGATCATCGGCAAGTTCGGCCAGGACGAGGCCGACCGGGCACTGCCCGGATACATCGTGGAAGAGATAGAGCGTGAGGCCCGTCGCGAGCCGGCCACGGTTGCGGCCGGCCCCCAGTTCAGTGAACCCACAGACAAGGAGAACGGCATGACCAAGGAGCAGCTGGAGCAACAGAAGAAGGAGCTGGAGAAGCAGCAGGCCGAATTCGCCGAGCGACAGCGGCAACTCGCCCAGCGCGAGGAGCAGCTGGCCAGGCAGGCCGCCGAGACCCGCAAGGCCGAAGCGGTGGCCTTTTGTGACGACATGGTCAAGCAGGGGCGGCTGCTGCCCGCACACAAGGAGCGGATGGTGGCGTTCATGACCAGCCTGTCGCCGGAAGCGAGCGTCGAGTTCGGCGAGGGCGATGGCAAGAAGACCGAGTCGCAGCTGACGGCGTTCAAGGCCCTGGTTCAGTCCCTGCCCCAGACGATCGACTTCGGCGAGCGGGCGGGTACGGAAATCGGAGATCCGCCGTCGCGGCAGGACACCAAGGATGTGGCCTTCAGCGCGGACCTGACCGCCTGCGTGTAACACAGGCGCCTTTGACGAGGAGACACGACCATGACCATCAACGGAAAAACCGCATCGATCAACCGCAGCGAAGAAAAAGCCGGGCTGCCCGGACATGGCCCGGTGTTGCTGGGGGTTTCGCTTCCGGCCAATGACGGCGTCTATCCGGTCGGACTGTTGCTGACCCGCGACGCCAGCGATGTCGCCAAGGCTCTGCAGGAGGTGAGCGGCGAAGTGCTGGGGGCCGGCGACGGCACCGCGACCCAGTTCTCCGGCACGCTGGCCGCGGCCCTGCCGATCGAACCGGGCACCCTGTCGATCACGGACGGCACCGAAACCTTCACCGACGACGGCAGCGGCCGCCTGGTTGGTGACGCCGGCGGCAGCGGCACCATCAATTACACCACCGGCGCCTACTCGGTGACCTTCAATGCCGCGGTCGGCAACGGCACCAACGTGACGGGCGACTACATCACCGCCATCGACGGCGTGCTCGACGAAGAGGTCGACACGGCTGTCAGCGGGTCCGGCAACGCCGTGGTGCACGGCACTGTCGGCCGGCAGGCACTCAAGGTCGGAGCCACGGCCAAGGCCGCCCCGTCGGCCGCGCTGCTCAAGGCGCTGCGCAACAACGGCATCTATCCGCTGTGACCGAACCCCTATCAAGAAGGAGACGCAACATGAAACGATTTATCGGACTGTTGACCTGGGTGGCCCTGCTGCTGGCGGCTATCACCCTCTTCCCGGCCGGCGCGGCGTTGGCCAAACCGGTGGACCCCATCACGATCGGAGCGATGCCTCTGGTTGGAGTTGCCGGTTTCATCAGCCTGCGCAACCTGTTCACCGCCGAAGCGATCGCCCAGTATCTGAAGGTGCTGCCCAAGCTGCGCACCCCGGTCATCGATACGGTCTTCGCCAACCGTCCCCAGCAGGGGCTGCCGATTATCGGCCGGGATGAGGTCAATACCGTGGTGCAGGCCATGCCCCTGCGTCGACGAGGAGCCGGATCGGTCCCGGTGCCTGGCAGCAGCGGATCGGCGGACTTCTTCGAACCCTTCCCGATCAATCCTGACATCTTCGTTGGCGCCCATGACCTGAACAACCTCAAGCTGCTCGGCCAGTCGAGCCTCGAGGCCTGGGCCCGCGCCAAGACCGACATCCTGCGCCGGACGATCCGGGCCACCACCGAGGCGATGGCGGCCAAGGCGATTACCGGCACCCTGGCCTGGCCGGTGCTGCTCGAAGGCGGGACCTACGACACCTACCAGGTCGATTTCGGCTCCCCGCTCAGCTATGCACCGGCCAAGCTGTTCACCGATGCCGGGGCGACCATCAAGACCGTGTTCGAGACCCTCGATGACATGGCCGAGCTGATCCAGGACAACGGCTACGGCAGCCAGATCGAGTTCTGGGCCGGCAAGACCGCCTACGGCGCCCTGCTGAGCCTGGCCGACAACCACAAGTCGACCGCCAAGATCCGGGTCGAAGTGACGGCCCAGGGGATCAACATCGGCGATTACCTGGTGAAGCGGCGCACCGAAAAGAACCGCAACCCGCAGACCGGTGCCATGGAGCCGGTCGTGGCCGACAACGACCTGCTCGCCATCGCCCTGGACGCCGGGCACCTGATGCCCTACGCCGCCCTGGACGATCTGGACGCCAAGCTGCAGCCGCTGCCGATGTTCGTCAAGCCGATCGAGAAGAAGAACCCCTCCGGGGTGCAGCTGGTCGGCATGAGCAAGCCGTTCCCCTCGCCGAACATGAAGGGCATCTGCAAGGCCACGGTTGCCGCCTAAGCGGCGACTCCCGCTGTCATGACATGCCATCCCCGGGGCGGGCCCGCCCGCCCCGGGCCTTATTGGATCTGAACGATGAGCTACTGCACCCTGTCCGACATCCAGAATACGCGCATCCCCGAAGAGACCCTGGTCCAGCTGACGGACGATGCCGGGGTTGGTGTCGTCGATCAGGACGTTGTCACCGAGGCGATCGCCGAGGCGGACGATCTGATCGATGGCTACCTGCGCGGCCGCTACCAGTTGCCGTTGACCAGCGTGCCGAAAGTGCTGAGCGGCATTTCGGCCTCGATCGCGGCTTTCAAACTCTATGGCCGCCGGCCGGAATTCGACACGCCTGAGCTTGTGATCAAGGCTCACGATGCGGCCCTGAAAACCCTCGACCAGATCCGCAAGGGAGCGGTCAGGCTGGGGTTGCCGGATCTCGATGGCGTCGAGGAGACCGGCGACAAGCCTGACGTCAGCGCGCCGGCCCGGGTGTTCGACGACGATTCGCTGGAGAACTTTTGATGATCACCGAAACCAGCGACGAGATTCTGGCCCGCCTGAAAGAGATTCCGGGCGTCAAGACGTTTGGCGAGTGGGTCGGGCAGGTCGAGGATCTGCTGAAAAAGCCACACCTGCTGCCCAGCCTGCATGTCGTCTACAACGGGGCCAAATTCAGTGCGCCGGAGATCATCGGCGACAACGTGGCACCGCACCGGATGGGTTTTGCCGTCATCCTCATCAGCAGGAATTTGCGCAGCCGGCAGAGTGGAGCGCTCGACTGCTACCAGATCATCGAGAGTGTGAGGGCCAAGCTCATCGGGTACCAGACAACGGCCGGTTGGTTGTGGCCCGAGCGGGAAGAACTGGTCAGCGCCGAGAAGGGCATCCTGGCCTACGGGCTGGAATACACCATCGACACGGAGACGGAGTAAGCCATGAAAATCGTCTACACCGAAGGGCCTGCCAAGGTCACCATGGGCGCGGCCGGCGTGTTTCGTCGGGGCGAGCCGAAGGACGTCCCCGACGAGCTGGCCGAGCGCCTGCTCGCCAAAAAGAGCATCAACTTTGAGCCCGCCGAGCCTCCCGCCGGCGGCAGGAAGCGGAAGGAGTAAGCCATGCCGCAAGCCAGAGGCGCGAACGCGCAGATCATCATCCAGGAAGAGACGACCTTCAACCAGGACCCGGCGACGCCCGATGCCAGCAAGGTCTATGTCAGCGGCTGCTCGCTGAAGCTGAACAGGGCACTGGAGACCTCCGACATCCTCCAGGGCAACCGCAACCCGACCAGGCCGGCGCGCGGCAACGATGACGTTTCGGGCGGGCTCTCCACCGAGCTGCAGGCCTACATCGCCCTGCTGCTCAAGGCGACTCTGGGTTCGGTGACCACCACCGGCATCGGTCCGTACACCCATACCTTCAAGGTCGGTTCAAGCCTGCCTTCGCTGCTGATTGAAAAAGGGTTCACCGACATCGGCCAGTTCTTCAAGTA
>CAYTVY010000058.1:0-15725 GCA_964441925.1 uncultured Geothermobacter sp. | reverse complement strand
AGACCGGTACCGTCGAGGCCAGCAGGCCGAGCAACAGAAACAGGATGATCAGATAATTGCTGTCCATGGATACGACCTTGTGCTGGCGGGAAGAAGTCGGGACGGTGCCCGTTTCACCCCGTCTTGAATTCTTGCCAGTCCTCGACCATGACGATCAGGGTGCGGATGAACATCATCACGCCCATCAGCGGCAGCACGGCGTAGAAGATCCACTCCGGTATCTGCAGCGAGGCGGTTCTGGCGTACTCGTCCTGGTACATCATGACCGTCATCTGCCAGCCGAGCCAGACCATCAGCCCCGAGAAGACGAGAACTCCGAGGTTGGCGATCATCGTCAGCGGCATCTTCAGTTTCGGAAAGATCTGCGGCAGCGCGTCGATGCGGATCAGCGAGCGGCTGCGCACGGCGGCGATGCAGCCGATGTAGGTCGAAAAGTAGATCGTCTTGCGCACCACTTCGTCCGACCAGTACAGGTTGACGTCGGCCGTCAGCTTACGCAGGATCACGTTGGCCAGTGCCACGCACAGCGCCACCATGACCGCGATGAACAGCGACCATTCCTCGAACCAGAGAAAGAGCCGGTCGACAGCCTGAAAGGTTTTTTTCAACATCGTCCACCTCGATGAAAAAGGGGCCGGAGAGACGCGTTCTCCGACCCCGCAATCCGTCAGCCGGAAACACGCAACTCAGTTACCGAGCTTGGCGCGCACCCTGGCCAGGTAGTCGGGGCCGATCTTCTTGCCCCACTTCTCGTAGACCGGCGCCGCCAGCTCGATCAGTTTCGCCTTCTCCGAGGCCGGCAGCTGGATGAACTCGATCCCGGCCGCCTTGGCCTTGGCGATCTGGTCGGCCTGCTGCTTGCGCGTCAGCTCACGCGTCTTGGCGCTCTCTTCCTTGATCGTCTCGAGCAGAATCTGCTGCAGGTCCTTGGGCAGCTTGTTGAACCAGCGCCTGTTGATCAGGTGGATGAACAGGCCCTGGGCGTAGTTCAGCTCGGTGAAGTACTTGGCGATGGTGAACTTCTTGGTAATGTTGCAGACGATCGCGGTGTGGTCCAGGCCGTTGATCACGCCGGTCTGCAGCGCCTGGGGCACGTCGGGCCAGGGCAGCACGGTGAATTTCAGCCCCCAGGCCTTGTAGATGTCGGCGTTCACCGGCGCCTGGGCGATGCGGAAGTTGACCTTCTTGGCGTCGGCCAGGTTGCGCACCGGCGTGGTGGTCGCCCAGCCGTAGGTGCCGTAGCCGGTGATGTCGACCACCATCAGGCCCTGGCGCAGGGCACTCTCGGAGTAGGGCTTCCACAGCTCGGGGTCGTTGCGGAACTTCTCCAGCTTGTCGAAGGTGTCGACCACGTAGGGCAGGTTGACGACGCCGAGGCGGTCGGCGATGTTGGCGGCGGCCACCGAGGAGGCCATCATTCCCTGGACGGCGCCGATCTTGAGCTTGGCGATGACGTCTTTCTCGCCGCCGAGCTGGGCCAGGGGCCGGAAGTCGACATAGAGCCGGCCGCCCGACTTCTTCCAGACGGCGTCACGGATCCGGTAGCCGACCGCGATCCCCTCGATCACCGGATGCGAGATGTTGGAGAGGATGTAGGTGTACTTGGCGCCGGAGGGATCGAATTTCGGCTTCCAGGCGGCCAGCGGATCTTTCTTCTTGCCGGCGGCAAAAGAGGGGGCGGCGAGCAGGGTCACGAGCAACAGGGCAATCAGAACGGACGTTCTTTTCATCAGAAACCTCCACTGGTTGGAATGGGGCCCGGCACCGACAACACGGTAACCGGGCAATTGACGACCCGACGACAACCGACAAAACCGCTGCCGTTCAACGGCAGGCGGCTGGACCCGATGCAGATTTCATCGACGTTTATGTCGTCGATATCCGGCACTTTTTGCCAACAAAAATAATACGCTGTTCTATATTGTGGTTTCCAGTGATTTTTTGCTATTCGAGCAAATAATTCCCCGGAAAAACCCTATAAAACAAAAATTGTTCTATCTTGTTGCGGTCACATTCGCCAACCCGTTCTCATCCCGGTTCCAGCCCCTTGACCAGGCTGCGCAGGGCGTCGTTGTAGGGGGTCGGCACCCCGGCCCGCCGGCCGTACTCGAGGATCTTGCCGTTGATGTAGTCGATCTCGGTGATCCGCCCGGCCTCGATGTCCTGAAGCATCGACGGCTTGTGCCGGCCGGCGCTCTTGATGTAGTCCATGCAGTCGGGGTAGAAGTCGGGGCCGAGACTGATCTCGTTGGCCCGGGCCACCATGGTCCCCTCCTTGAGCAGGGCGTCGACCAGGCCGAACAGGATAGGATCGTTGATCACCTCGAACATGGTCTTGCCGGTCACGGCACAGACCGGGTTCATGCAGGAGTTGTTGACCGTCTTGCGCCAGACCATGTTGCGGATGCTGTCGGTGTGGCGGGTGTCCAGGCCGCAGTCGGTGAGCACCCGGCAGATGCCGAGGGCGGCCTCGCGCGCGGCCGGGTCGAGCTCCTGCAGGTAGTGCGGCCGGTGATGGAAGGCGAGGCGAACCTGCGCCGGTCCCTCGAGCAGGCAGCCGTAATTGACCACCGCCCGCATCACCGCCTTCTTGCCCAGCCGCTCGGCCAGCACCCGCTCGGTGTCGATGCCGTTCTGCCAGCTGACGACGTAGCGCCCCTCGTCGATGAACCCTTCCAGGGCCGAGGCGATGATCGGCAGCGCCGTCGCCTTGACGGTGACGATCACCACGTCGGGCGGGTCCTCGCCCAGCAGGTCGACCCGGGTGGTGGTCCGGGCGACCCGGGCCTGCAGCTCGTCACTGCCGACAATCCGGATACCGGGATCCAGGGTCGGCTCCAGCAGCGCCGGCACCACGTCGCAGAGCGTGACCCGGCAGCCACCGGCCGCCAGGAAGGCGGCGACGGTGCAGCCGACCGGGCCGGCGCCGACCACGGCAAAGGACTGCGGATGGAAACCACCCCTTTCACTCATCGGCTCCTCCTCAGACCTGCGCCTCGAGAATCCCGAACGACTCGGCATCGAGCAGCTTCCGGCCGTTACGCAGCAGGATCTCGATGGCGGCATCGACATCACTGAAGCTGAAGATCATCACCGCCTTGCCGGCCGTCGCTCCGGCCACGGCGTACATGTACTCGACATTGACCCGCGAGTCGAGGAACAGCTCGAGCAGATCGGCCAGCTGCCCCGGTGAATCGTCGATCTCGACGGCGACCACGTCCTCCACCCGGGCCGGGATGTGCCGCTCCATCACCACCGCCCGGGCGGCGGCCAGATCGGAGACGACGATTCGCAGCACGCCGAAGTCGTGGGCCGAGTCGCAGATGCAGTTGGCCCGCAGGTTGATGCCGGCATCTCCCATCGCCCGGGTCACGGCGTGCAGCCGTCCCGGCGCGTTTTCCAGCGGGATGGAGAGCTGTTTCAGTTTCATGCGTTGTTCCTTTGCCATTTCCGGGGGCTGCTCCCGCTCACTTCGGCTCCAGTGCCTTCACCAGCCCGCGAATCATGGTGTTGTAGGGGGTGGCGATCCCGGCCTGCCGGCCGTACTCGACGATCTTGCCGTTGATGTAGTCGATCTCGGTCCGGCGGCCGGCCTCGATGTCCTGCAGCATCGACGGCTTGTGGTTGCCGGCGTTCTTGATGTAGCCGATGGCGTAAGGATAGTAGCCGGAACCGAGGGAGAACTCGTTGGCCCGCGCCACCGCGATCCCCTCCTTGATCAGGGAATCGACCAGGTCGAAGGTGATCGGATCGTTGATGATCTCGACCATGGTCATGCCGGTTACTGCGCACATCGGGTTCATGCAGGCGTTCATCACCGACTTGCGCCAGACCATGTCGGCGACCTGGTCGGTGTGGCGGGTGTCGAGCCCGCACTCGGTGAGCACTCCGGCGATGGCGACGGCGGCCTCACGCGCGTCCGGATCGAGTTCCTGCAGGTAGTGCGGCCGGTGGTGGAAGGCCAGCCGAACCTGCCCGGGGCGGACGGGCACGCAGCCGAAGTTGACCACGCCGCGCATCACCGCCTTGGGGCCGAGATGCTCGGCCAGTACCTGCTCGGTGTCGATGCCGTTCTGCCAGCTGATGACATGGCACCCCTCGCCGACGAAACTCTCCAGGGCGGAGGCGATCAGCGGCAGGGCGGTCGCCTTGACGGTGACGAAGATGACGTCGGGCGGATCGTTGCCCAGATCGTCCACCGAGGTGATGGTGCGGGCCACCCGGGCCTGCAGGTTGTCGACACCCTCGACGATGATGCCGGGGTCCAGTGCCGGAGCGAGCAGTTCCGGAATCACGTCACACAGGGTGACCTCATAGCCGCCCCGGGCGAGAAAGGCCGCGACGACACTGCCGACGGGGCCGGCACCGATGACGGCGAACCGCTTGGGCCGAAAGCTTTTTTCCGTGCTCATATCTCCTCCCGAAGCTGAAAGGAACCCTGAACCAGTGAGCGTGTCACCGGCGAATAGCGCAAGCCATTGACCTGCCTGCACTCTTCATCCGCCATAAACCCGCGGATTCAGGAAAACGGGACACGGCCTACCGGGGACCCTCGAGAATGCCGAACGTCTCGGCGTCGAGAATCCGGATACCGTTCTCCTGCAGCAGCCGGATCGCCAGATCGTTGTCGCTGAAACTGAAGACCATCACCGCCCGGCCGGACGAGGTGCCGGCCAGGGCGTACATGTACTCGACGTTGATCTGGTTCTCCATCAGCACCTTGAGCATCTTCGCCAGGCTGCCGGGCGTGTCCTCGATCTCCGCCGCGACCACATCGTCGACCCGGGCCGGCAGCTGCTTCTCCATGATGATCCGCCGCGCCCGGGCGACATCGGAGACCAGGATGCGCAGTACGCCGAACCCCTGGGTATCGGAGATGCAGAGCGAACGCAGGTTGATGCCGGCCTCGCCGAAGGCCTGCGTCGCCTCGTAGAGCCGCCCGGGGGCGTTCTCGAGAAAGATCGATATCTGCTTCAGTTTCATGGCATCCTCCCTGTCACGGCGGCTCAGGCCGCCGCCCCGCCGGCCAGCGCCTTCAGGTTGACCTCGACACCCTTGTCCTTCGAAACCTGCCGCACGACCTCGGTGACCACCTGCTCGTCAAGCGGCAGGTCCTTCAGCACCGTGCCGACCATGACCATGTTCACCGCCTTGCCGTTGCCGGCCTCGCGGGCGATGGCCAGGGCATCCAGTCCCTTGGCCCCGGGGCAGCGATCGGCGATCTGCTGCTCGACATCGGCGGGGTAGACCGCCAGCCCGGAGGCGACGGTGCTCGGATTGATCGGCACCCGGTTGTAGACCAGGCGGCCGTCCGGTTTCAGGTAGTGGATGTAGCGCAGCGCCTCCAGCGGCTCGAAGGAGATCAGCAGATCGGCCGTCCCCGGCGTGACCACCGGCGAGGCAACCTGCTCGCCGATGCGGACGAAGCTGATCACGCTGCCACCGCGCTGGGCCATGCCGTGCACCTCGTTCTGCTTGACATCCAGCCCGCTGGCCAGGGCGCTCTCGGCCAGCACCTTCGAAGCCATCAGCACGCCCTGGCCGCCGACACCGGCAATGACGATATTAAAGATTGGCATGGTTCTCTCCCTCGATTTCATGCATTGCGTCGAACTTGCACATCTGGCCGCAGACGCCGCAGCCGTTGCAGACGTTGGGGTCGATGCGCACCTTCGGCTTCTCGCCGGTGGCGGTCAGGCCCAGGGCCATGCAGGCGACCTTGAGACAGGCCCGGCAACCGGTGCACTTCTGTTGGTCGACGGTCATGGCCGGCTTGCGGATCCGGTAGCGCAGGATGCAGGGATTGCGGTCGATCAGCACGTAGGGACCGGGCGTCTCCAGTCCTTTTCTGATCGCCTCTTCGGTGGCGGCCAGATCGTAGGTGTTCAGCTCGAAGACGTTGTCGATGCCCAGCGCCTTGACCAGCGGCACCATCTCCACCTGCCGGACCGGGTTTCCTTCCAGGGTCCGGCCGGTTCCGGGGTTCTCCTGGCCGCCGGTCATGCCGGTGGTGCGGTTGTCCATGATGATCACCAGGGCATCCCCGCCGTTGAAGGCCATGCTCAGCAGGCCGGTCATGCCGGAATGGAAGAAGGTGGAATCCCCGATCACCGCCACCGGCTTCTGCGGCCGGCCGGCGATGGTGTTGACCTTGGCCATGCCGTGGGCGGCACTGATGCTGGCACCCATGTCGATCACCGAATGCATGGCGCCCATCGGCGGCAGGGCCCCCAGGGTGTAGCAGCCGATATCACCGGACACGAAGACCTTCAGCTTGCTGAGGATGGTGAACAGGCCGCGGTGGGCGCAGCTCGGACAGAAGACCGGCGGCCGCTGCGGCAGGCCCTCCACCGGCGCCGGCGCGGCCACCTCGCCGCCGGCCAGTGCCGTCCGCAGGATGTCGGCGTTGATCTCGCCGCACAGCGGCAGGCGATCCTTGCCGACGGCGACCTCGATGCCCATGGCGCGAATCTGCTCCTCGAAGATGCCGTCCATCTCCTCGACTACCACCAGGCGGCTGACCGAACCGGCGAACTCGCGGATCTTGCGCTCCGGCAGCGGATGCGCCAGGCCCAGCTTGAGAATCGAGGCGTTCGGAAAAGCTTCGCGGGCATGCTGGTAGGCGACGCCGGAGGTGATGATGCCGAGCTCGGTGTCGCGCATCTCGACCCGGTTCAGGGGCGTGGTCTCGGCGAACTCCCGCAGCTTGCGCAGCCGCTCCTCGACCACCACGTGCCGTTGGCGGGCGAAGTTCGGCAGCATCACGTACTTGGGCACCTCCTTCTGCCAGTCACCGATCCGCGGTGCCTGCTTCTCGCCCGGCACCACCAGGCCCTTGGCGTGCGAGATGCGGGTGGTGGTGCGCAGCATCACCGGCGTGTCGAACCGCTCGGAGATCTCGAAACCGGCCCGCACCATGTCGTAGGCATCCTGCGAGTCGGCCGGATCGAGCAGCGGCACCTTGGCGAAACGGGCGTAGTTGCGGCTGTCCTGCTCGTTCTGGGACGAGTGCATGCCCGGATCGTCGGCCACCATCAGGATCAGCCCGGCATTGACCCCGGTGTAGGAAAGGGTCAGCAGGGCGTCGGCGGCGACATTGACCCCGACGTGCTTCATGGTTGCCAGCGACCGGCCACCGGCGATACTGGCGCCGATGGCCGCCTCAAGGGCGACCTTCTCGTTCGCCGCCCACTCGCAATAGACCTCGCCCAGCCGGGCGACTTCCTCCAGAGTCTCGGTGCTGGGTGTCCCCGGATAGCCGGAGGCGAACACGCCGCCGGCGTCGGTGAACCCGAGCGCGATGGCTTCATTGCCGGAAATGATCTTCTTCATTCAGAACCTTCCCTTGGTGTGTTGATGCGCCCCGCCGGGGCGGTTGTGGCTATTTCGGCCGCCGGTCCTCGATCCGCTTCGCCTTGCCCTGGCTGCGCGGGATGCTGCCCGGCGGCACCAGGTCGATGTCGACGCTGATGCCGATGACATCCTTGATGTCCTGCTGCAGGTTGCGCTTCTTGCTGCGCACCGCGGCCACATCCTCGAGGATGTCGAACTCGTCTCCCTTGAGGATGTCGGCCGCCGCCTTGAGCATGAACTCCTCGGTCACTTCGACCTTCACCCGCAACGAGTCCATCGCCCCCTTGCGCTCGACGATCACCATGTAGTGCGGCGAGACCCCCTCGCGCTTCATGATCACCGCCTCGATCTGCGACGGGAAGACGTTGACCCCGCGGATGATCAGCATGTCGTCGCTGCGCCCGCTGACCCGTGCCATCTTCACCAGGGTGCGGCCGCAGGAGCAGGTGCCGTAGGTCAGCCGGGAGATGTCGCGCGTCCGGTAGCGCAGCAGCGGCTGCCCGAACTTGTTGATGGTGGTGAAGACCAGCTCGCCCTCCTCACCGGCCGGCAGCACCTCGCCGCTTTCCGGATCGATGATCTCGGGATAGAAGAAATCCTCGTTGATGTGCAGGCCGTCCTGCTCCTCGACGCACTCGAAGGAGACGCCGGGGCCGGTGATCTCGGACAGGCCGTAGATGTCACAGACCTTGATGCCGAATTTCTCCTGGATCGAGTACCGCATCGACTCGCTCCAGGGCTCGGCACCACACAGGGCCACCCGCAGGTTCAGCTGGTGGAAATCGACCCCCATCTGCTCGCCGACCTCGTGGATGTGCATCAGAAACGAGGGGGTGGAGGTGAGCGCCGTCGAACCGAAATCCTCCATCAGCATGATCTGCTTCTGGGTGTTGCCGCCGGAGATCGGCACCACCCCGGCACCGATGCGCAGGGCGCCGTAGTGCACCCCCAGACCGCCGGTGAACAGGCCGTAGCCGAAGATGTTCTGGACCATGTCGTCCTTGCCGATGCCGGCGCCGGCGCAGGTGCGGGCCATCGCCTCGGACCAGACCTCCAGGTCCTGCCGGGTGTAGCAGACGACGATCGGCTTGCCGGTGGTGCCGGAGGTGGCATGGTACTCGACGATCTCTTCCGGCGTGGCGCAGAACATACCGAAAGGATAGTGGTCGCGCAAGTCCTGCTTGGTCGTGAAGGGGAGACGCCGGATGTCGTCCAGCGAGCGGATATCGTCCGGCGAGACGTCCAGCTCGTCCAGTTTCTTCCGGTAATGGGCGTTGCGCTCGTAGACGTAACGGACTGTCCGCTGCAGACCGGCCAGCTGGATGGCCTGCATTTCATCGCGACTGATGGTCTCCTCTTTGCTCCAAGCCATGATTCGCACCCCTTGTCGTTGATTGGCCTACAGATAGTTCAGTTCTTTTGCCTTCTGGCGGATCTCGTCCCGGAACTGCGGATGGGCGATGTTGATCAGGGCCGCGGTCCGCTGGCGGACGGTCTTGCCGTACAGGTCGGCCACGCCGTATTCGGTGACCACGTAATGGACATGGTTGCGGCTGGTGACCACGCCGGCACCGGTTTTCAGTGTCGGCACGATGCGGCTGACCACCGAGCCGTCCCGCAGGGTCGAGGTGCTCGGCAGGGCGATGATCGGCACCCCGCCCTTCGAACGCGAGGCGCCGTAGATAAAGTCGAGCTGCCCGCCGACCGCCGAATGCATCCGGGTTCCGATGCTGTCGGCGCAGACCTGTCCGGTCAGATCGACCTCGATGGCCGAGTTGATCGCCACCATCCGCTCGTTCTGCGCCACCACGAAGGGATCGTTGACATACTCGGTGCGGCGCAGCTCGACCAGCGGGTTGTTGTCGACCCAGTCGTAGAGCCGCCGGGTGCCGAGCAGGAAACCGCAGATGATCTTGCCCGGATGCAAACTCTTGCGGGCCCCGGTCAGCACCCCGGCCTCGACCAGGTCGATCACCCCGTCGGAGATCAGTTCGGAATGCACCCCGAGGTCCTTCTTGTCCTTGAGAAACTTCAGCACCGCGTTGGGAATCGCCCCGATGCCCATCTGCATGGTCGCCCCGTCGGGAATCAGCCCGGCGATGTGGGCGGCGATACCCTCGACCACCTCGCCGTCGGCGTCGTCCCCCATCGGCATCTCGAACAGCGGCGTGTCGGCCGGCACGATGTAGTCCATCCGCTCGACGGGAAAGGCGGTGTCGCCCAGGGTGCGCGGCATCTGCTCGTTGACCAGGGCGATCACCGTCTTCGCCACCTCGGCCGCCGAAATGGTCAGGCCCGACTCGGCCCCCATCGAACAGATGCCGTTCTCGTCCGGCGGCGAGACATGGATCAGGGCGACATCGAGGGGCAGGTGGCCGTTCTTGAACAGCAGGGGAAACTCGGAGAGCATCACCGGGGTGAAGTCGGCCCGGCCCTCGTTGATCGCCCTGCGCACGTTGGCGCTGATGAACATCGAATTGACCCGCAGGTGCCCCTCCATCTCCGGCGCCACGTAATCGTCCGGGCAGATGGTCAGGGGGTGGCAGATTTCGACGTCCCGCAGTTCGGGCGCCCGGCGGACCAGGGCATCGAGCAGCGGCAGCGGCACCGAGGCGTTGCCGGTGAGAAAGACCCTGTCGCCCGACTTGATCGCCTTGACCGCCTCCTCCGGGGTGGTGATGCGCGACCGGTACAGTTCCCGCCAGTCCGTCGTCCTTTTGCTCGCTTCTGTTTGCATTCCCGCCCCCTTTTCCCGGGCACCACGGTCCCCGGCATCCGCCGCGGCCCGTGCCCCGTCAGATCCGGATCCGGCCGTCCACCGCAAAGGCGCCGTCGGCAAAAGCCATCACCGGATTCAGGTCCATCTCCCGAATCTCCGGCAGATCGGTCAAAAGCTGCGACACCCGCTGGATCAGCCGGACCACCGCCTGCTTGTCGATGCCGGCCTCGCCCCGCACCCCGTCGAGCAGGGCGGCGGTCTTGATGCCGGCGAGCATCTCCTCGGCCTCGACCCGGGTCACCGGCGCAATCTTGAAGACCACGTCCTTGAGCACCTCGACGTAGATGCCGCCGAGACCGAACATCACCAGGTGGCCCAGGCCGCGCTCGGCACTGGCGCCGACGATCAGCTCACGGCCGCCGGGCAGAAATTTCTGCACCAGGAAGCGCAGCTCGCCGTATTCGCCGAGACGGGCCTGCATCTTTTCGACGGCGGCCCGCACCGCCGCCTCGTCGGCGAGATTGACGGCGACGCCGCCCATGTCGCTCTTGTGGTCGATGGCGGCGCAGTCGACCTTGACCACCACCGGGTAGCCGATCCGGCCGGCGGCGGCCGCCGCCTGCCCGGCATCGCCGGCCACCGCCCAGGGCGCCACCGGAATGCCGTAGGACTCGAAGATGGTGTAGACCTCCTCGGCCGAAAGCACCTCGCGGCCCTGCCGCCGCGCCTGTTCGAAAACGGCCCGGGCGCGGCCGGCGTCGACATCGCCGAAGGTCTCGGGGGTCCCGATGTCGCGCTGGCGGATGCGGCCGTAACGCACCAGGGCGCCGAGGGCGCGGGCGGCATCGCCCGGATTGGCGTAGAAGGGCACCCCGCCCTCCTTGAGAATCGCCATCGTCTTCTGGAAGCGCTCCAGCTTCAGGTTGGTCATGAAGTTGCAGACCAGCGGCTTGCGCCCCTGGCGGCTGACCTCGACGATCTGCCGCGCCACCTCGTCGGTGTCGGTGAAGGGCGCGGTGACGAAATTGATGAAGATGCAGTCGATCTGCTCCTCGTCGAGCAGCACGTCCAGTGCCGCCCGGAACTGCGGCCCGCCGGCGGTGGCGACCACATCGATCGGATTCTCCAGCGCCGCCTCGGGAAACTGGGTTTCGCGCAGGCGGGCGATGGCCGCATCGGAGAGCCGGGGCACCTCGAGATCGAAATCGACCAGCACGTCGGTGGCGATCACCGCCGGGCCGCCGGTGTTGGTGATGATGCCGATCCGGTTGCCCTTCGGAGTCGGCTGGCTGGAAAAGGCCATCGCCGCCCGGACCATCTCGCCCTCGTCGCGGAAGGGCAGAATGCCGATCTTCTCGAAGATCAGCTCGGTGGCGATGTCGACCCCGGCCAGCGAGCCGGTGTGCGAGGACGCGGCCTTGGCCCCTTCCTCGGTGCGCCCGGCCTTCATGGCCAGGATCGGCTTGCGCGCCGCCACCTCGCGGGCGGCCTCGAGAAATTCGCGCGGCTTGTCGAAGCCCTCGGTGTAGAGCAGGATCGCCCGGGTGCCCTCGTCCTCCCCGTAGTACTGCAGGATCTCGGGAATCGACACGTCGCAGGCGTTGCCGTTGGAGGCGTAGAGCCGCTGGCCGATGCCGAGATCGTCCAGGGCCTGCATGATCAGGGCGCCGACCCCGCCCGACAGCGCCACCACCGAAATACTGCCCGGCTCGGGATAGGTGAAGGTGAAGTTGCAGTAGGCCTTCACTTTCGGATCGGAGTTGATGATCCCCTGGCAGTTGGGACCAAACACCCGGATGCCGTAGTGGCGGGCGTGGGCGAGAAACTCCTCCTGCAGCCGCGCGCCCTCCTCGCCCAGCTCGCTGAAGCCGGCGGTGTTGATGATCACCGCCTTGACACCCTTTTCGCCGCACTCCTTCATCGCCTGGGGCACGAAGCGGCTGGGCACGATGATGTGGGCCAGGTCGACCTCGCCGGGCACCTCGGCCAGCGCCGGATAGGCCTTGAGGCCACAGACTTCCGGCGCCTTGGGGTTGATCGGGTAGATCGGACCGGTGTAGCCGTAGCGTTGCAGGTTGCGGATGATCACGTTGCCGATCGAGAGCTCCTTGGTGGAAGCACCGATCAGGGCAACGGCCTTGGGCCAGAACAGGGCGTCAAGCATGGCGTTTGCTCTCCTCTAGCTGTTCGATGAAAGCTTCGACATTGGTACGGGTCTGGTCGTCGGAGATACAGCGCAGATCGTTGAGATCGCCGGAAATCACCAGGCTGGGGATGCCGGTTTCCTTCTCCAGCCGCTGGGGCATGCCGTAGCGGTTGTTCGAGTTGCAGGGACAGGTCTTGGCGTCGTGGTAGATGATGCCGTCGATGCGGAACTTCTCCAGCATCCGCTTGATGTACCGCTCCTTGTAGGCGTCGGAACGGACGATGAACAGGCTCAGGTAGGCCCGGGCCATGCTGCGGATCGGATCGTCGGGATCGAAGTCGGGAAAGATCCAGCTGCTGCAGTAGGTGGAGACCAGCACGCTGGCCTGCAGCGCGGCGAACATCTCGGAATGCTGCCGCAGCCGCCCCCAGACCGGCATCCCTTCCCAGTAGATGCGGAAACGCTCGCCGTCGACGGCACCGACCCCGGCGGCAATCCGCTCTTTCAGCTCGGCCAGCAGCAGCCGGTAGTAGTCGACCGCCTGCCGGGTGCCGCGCAGCACCACCGCCGGGCCCATATGGATGGTGCCGTCGAAGAAGGTCAGCGGCGAGGGGGTGGCGGCGGCGGTTTCCAGCACTTCCCGCCACAGCTCGGTGCACTGGCGGGACAGGGCCACCGTCTCGCGCAGCCGCTCCATGTCGAGCTTGCGGCCGGCAACTTCCTCCAGGGTCGGAATCAGCGCCTTGATCTGCCGGCTGACGTCATCGACCAGCACCTCGTCGACCTCGGTGAAGTTCTTCGGCGAGGTGATGCCGATGCAGGGCACGTCGAACTCGCGGGCGTACCAGGAGAACCAGTCCTGAACGTCGCGGCACTGGTTGGTGTTGAAGACCAGAACGTCCGGCCGCGGCGGCCCCCCGATGCCGGGATAGGCCTTGGAAAGGGGCGAGACCCCCTTGCGCCAGGCACCGATGTCGGCGGTCAGGTAGGAACAGATGTCGGGCGAGTAGCCGATGGCGTTGGCCTCGGGAATCAGCTCGGTGGCCATCCGGGTGGCACCGAGCATGGCGGCGTGGTTCTCGGGAAAATGCACCGCAAACCCCATCGCCCGCAGCAGCTCGGCCGGACCGACACTGGTGCACCAGGCGACCTTGCGCCCGGGGGATTTGGCCGCGTCGTCGAGGTCGTAGAAATACTCGGACATGATCTTCATCATCTGCCCGGTCGCCGCGATCTTCTTCCGTGCCGGTTGCTTCTCCTGCGCCATCACGTCCTCCAGCTCTACGTTGAATGACTGCCGCTATCGAAATCCGTCCCGCGCCCGCTCGCTCAAGGCGCGAAAGACTCAGAGAAAATGAAAACCCCGCCCCCTCATTCGATTTTTTCTTTTTGTCTGCCGTCTCTGCGCGAGAAAAAATGCAAAATCAGCCGTCCGCGTCCTCCAGCGCAAACAGCGCCGCGCCGATCGCCCCGGTGAGCTGGGGATGCTCCGGCAGCAGCACCGGCCGGCCGATCAGCTCCGTGGTCATCTCCACCAGGTAGGGGTTGTGCGCCACCACGCCGCCGCACAGCACCACCCTCTCGCTCAGGGAATCCATCTCCAGTACCCGCTTGATCATCGAATAGAAGATGCCCTTGATGATGTCGGCGACCGGCTTGCCGCGCCGGATGTTCTCAAGCACCTCGGTGGCGGAAAAGACGGTGCAGTAGCTGCCGAGCCTGATCGTCTCGGTCGCCTGCCGGGCCATCTCGTTCATCCGGTCGAGGGGAATATCGAGCCGGGCCGACATCTCTTCGAGGAAGGCGCCGGTACCGGCGGCGCACTTGCGGTTCATCCGGAAGCTGTCGCGCCGGCCGGAGGCATCGAGCTTGATGATCTTGTTGTCCTGGCCACCGATGTCGATGACGGTGATCGCCTCGGGGAAACTGTGGTGACAGCCACGGGCGTGGCAGCTGATTTCGGTGCGGGTGCGGCGGGTGATGAAGGCCACGTTGTCGCGGCCGTAACCGGTGGCGACGGCCCCGGCGATATCGTCCATCCCGGCGCCGGCCATGTGCAGGGCATCCTGCAGGCAGGCGGTCGCGGCGGCGGTGAAATCGACACCCGATTTTCTCACCGCGTGACCGAGCAGCGTCGCCCGGCCGTCGAGCACGACGACCTTGGTCCGCGACGCCCCCAGATCGAGACCGACATAGACGGGTGGGGCCATTTGTGCCTCGCTGGCACGGTATGTCCGTGCCGCAACGTCCGGGCGGCGGCCGGCGGGCCGCCGCCCGGACCCGGTTCAACTGCGAAACGCCGGAATACCGGTAATTTCCTGACCGATGATCAGGGTGTGCATGTCATGGGTCCCCTCGTAGGTGTAGATCGACTCGAGGTTCGCCATGTGACGCATGATCGGATACTCGCCCATGATGCCGTTGGCGCCGAGAATGGTGCGGGCGGTGCTGGCAATCTCGCGGGCGATGTTGGCATTGTTCATCTTGGCCATCGAGACCTGGGCCGGGGTGTAGGTGCCGGCGTCCTTCAGGCGGCCGAGCTGGTAGGCGAGCAGCTGGCCCTTGGTCAGCTCGGTGACCATCTCCGCCAGCTTCTTCTGCTGCAGCTGGGTGGCGGCGATCGGCCGGTCGAACTGGATGCGGCTCAGGGCGTATTCGAGCGCCGTCTGGTAGCACATCTCGGCGGCACCGAGGGTGCCCCAGGCGATGCCGTAGCGGGCCTGGGTCAGGCAGCTGAGCGGCCCCTTCAGCCCGACCACGCCGGGCAGCAGGCTCGCCTCCTCGTCGACGATGACATCCTCGAGCACCAGCTCGGAGGTCACCGAGGCGCGCAGGCTCCACTTGCCCTTCATCCGCGGTGCCGAGAAGCCGGGGGTGTCGGTCGGCACGAGAAAACCGCGGATGCCCTCCTCGGTCTTCGCCCAGACCACGGCCACATGGGCGATGCTGCCGTTGGTGATCCACATCTTGGTGCCGTTGATCCGCCACTTGCCGTTGCCCTCGCGCACCGCGCGGGTGCGCATCCCGGCCGGGTTGGAACCGAAATCGGGCTCGGTCAGGCCGAAGCAGCCGATCACCTCGCCGGTGGCCATCTTCGGCAGCCAGTAATCCTTCTGCGCCTCGGTGCCGTAGGCATAGACCGGATACATGACCAGGGAACTCTGCACCGAGACGAAACTGCGCAGTCCCGAATCGCCCCGCTCCAGCTCGTAGTTGAGCAGGCCGTAGGCGACGTTCGACAGCGCGGCGCAGCCGTACTTCTCCGGCAGGGTCGACCCGTAGAAGCCGAGCTCGCCCATCGGCCGGATCAGGTGTTCGGGAAAGGTTTCGTTCTGGGCGCACTCCTCGATGATCGGCAGGACATGCTCGTTGACGAACTGCCGGGCGGTCTCGCGCACCAGTTTTTCCTCGTCGGTCAGCAGGCCCTGCAGGCCCATGTAGTCGGTCATCTCGGTGGTCAGGTTCATAACGGCTCCCGTTTTCGGATTGTGAAGGTTTTCACCTGAA
>CAYTVY010000057.1:0-15937 GCA_964441925.1 uncultured Geothermobacter sp. | reverse complement strand
ATCGCCCAGGGAGGCAATCTTCTGCCGCAGCTGCGTCTCAAGCTCGGCGGCAGGCGTATCGCTGACCGGCAGGAAATCGGCGAAGTCAACTTCGCTCTCGTCCACCCGGGCGAGCTCCTGCACCACCAGCTGCATGCGGCCCAGATAACTGCTGGCCCGTCCCCTGACCCGCACGAAATCGTCCTTGTCGAACAGGGCCCCCAGTTCGTCGACCCGGTCCCAGACCCGGCCCTCGATTTCGCCGGAGCGGTCCATCAGCTTCAGGGTCAGGTACGGCTTGCCGTTCTTGGCCATCGCCGTCACCTTCTCCCGCACCAGGAAGACGCTCTCGACCCAGTCGCGCTCACCGATGGCGCTGGCGTATATCTGTTTCACGTTCTCTCCACAGTCTGAAGTTTGCCCATAATACCCTCAGCCACGCGCATGCCGTCAAGGGCGGCGCTCATGATACCGCCGGCGTAGCCGGCCCCTTCCCCGGCCGGAAAGAGTCCGGGATGGGACACCGATTCGCAGCGGCTGTCACGCAGGATGCGCAACGGCGCCGACGTCCGGCTCTCGACGCCGGCCAGCACCGCCTCGGCGGTAACGAAACCTTTCATTTTGTCGTCGAAACGCCAGATTCCCTCACGCAGGGGAGCCAGCAGCCCGGCCGGCAACAGTTCGGCCAGGTCGGCCTCCCGCACCCCCGGCCGACAGACTGCCGTCACCGGGCCGGTTCCACGACCGAGGAAGGCCAGCAGGTTCTGGACCGGAACATGGTAGTCACCCCCGCCAAGAACGAAAGCCCGCTGTTCGAGCCGACGCTGGAAGCGGACTCCATCGAGAGGATGAGAGCCGAAATCGGGCGGTCCCACACTGACCACCAGGGCACTGTTCGACAGTGGAGCGGCACGCCGGTAACGGCTCATGCCATTGACCACCAGACCTCCGGTTTCGGAGGCGGCATTGATGATCTCGCCACCGGGACACATGCAGAAACTGTAGACCCCCCGTCCACTGGCGGGATCGTTCCAGGCCAACCGGTAGTCGGCGGCACCAAGCCGGGGATGGCCGGCCATGCCATACTGGATGCGGTTGATCAGTTCCACCGGATGCGCCACCCGCAGACCGACGGCAAAGGCCTTGGCCTCGAGCGCCACCCCCCTTTCCTCAAGCATGGCGTAGGTGTCGCGGGCACTGTGGCCGGGAGCGAGCACCAGGGCGTCGCAGGGACAGGTGTCCCGGTCGTTGATCACCCCACCAGCCACCCGCTCCCCGTGCAGCAGCAGGTCGGTCAGGCGTGCTTCGAAACGGATATCGACCCCAAGCCCCTCGAGAGCGCGCCGGAAACGGATGAGCACCGCCCGCAGCCGGTCACTGCCGATGTGCGGTCTGGCATCGATCAGGATCTCGCGCGGCGCACCGAAGGTGACCAGGGTTTCGAGAATGAGCCGGATATGCGGATGGTTGATGCGGGTGGTCAGCTTGCCGTCGGAAAAGGTACCGGCGCCCCCCTCGCCGAACTGAACGTTGCTGACCGGATCGAAGTCCCCCCCCGACCAGAACCGCTCGACGTCGCGGACCCGCCGTTCAACGGGGCGGCCACGCTCGAGCAGCACCACCTCGGCACCGCTGCGGGCCAGGGTCAGAGCCGCAAACAGCCCGGCCGGCCCCATGCCGGTGACCAGCACCCGGCGGCCGGCAAGGCGAATCCTCGGGAAGGCGGCCGGCTCCCTGCCGATCCTCTCCAGACGTCGATTGCGCCGGTTGCGCCGCAAAACGGCCTTTTCGTCATCGACTTCGAAACGGACGGTGTAGACGAAAAGGATACGGGGCCGGCGGCGGGCATCGACCGAACGGCGGACAATTTCCAGCGACCGGACGGCCTCCGGCTTCAACCCCAGTTCCCGGGCAACGGCCCTGGGAAGTTCCGTCTCTTCCCGTTCGACGGGCAAAGAGATGTCCCGCAGCTGGAGCGTCATCGGCCGGTTTCTTCCTGGCAGGATGCAGGCGCCATCTCAGCCCCTGATCGGGAGGGAAAAGAAGAAGGTCGCACCCTGGCCCGGCACGCTTTCGACACGGATCTTGCCGCCCATCGACTTGACGATGCGCAACACGACGGAAAGGCCGAACCCGGTCCCCCGTTCCTTGGTGGTGAAGAAAGGATCGAAGATCTGGCTCAGATGTTCCCGGGGGATGCCGCCACCACTGTCGGCCACCTCAATATCGATCCGGTCGTCGACCTGCCGCATCGCCAGTCTGAGACGTCCACCGTCGGCCATTTCATGAACGGCGTTGGAGACCAGATTGGTAAAAATCTGCTCGACTTCGTCCTCGTTGCCCCGAATAGCGGGGACTGCCGGCAGATCGGTCTCGACCACGATTCCCTGGCGACGAATCTGCTCGTCGAAGGATGCCAGCACCCGTTCGATGAGCTGATGCAGATGGATGTCGACCGGCTCCCCTTTCGGCTGCCGGCTGACGCCGAGCAGCTTGACCAGCAACTGGTCGATCCGCTCCACCTCTCCCAGAATCTTGTCGGCATAGGAAACCATTTCGGCATCTTCGGCCACCGCGCCACGCAACACCTGGGTAAAGAGGGAGATCGAGTTGAGGGGATTGCGGATCTCGTGCGCCATGCCGGCGGCCAGATGGCCGAGGGCCGCCAGCTTCTCGGCCTGCAGGATCTCGGCGTGTGCCCGCTCCAGCTCCCGGCTCTTTTCCAGCACCCGACGCTCGAGCTCGAGGTTCCATTCCTCGACCTCCCGCAGCAGGCGCTCTCGTTCGTGTATCAGTTCGAGGTTGTGCAGTTCGATCCGCCGCAACCGCAAGACGGTTTCGATGCGTTCGACCAGGTTCTGGTTGGAAAAGGGCTTCAGGATGTAGTCGGAAGCACCGGCCTTCATCAGCTCGACGGCCACCTCTTCCGACCCCTTGCCGGTGAACATGACCACGTAGGTTTCCGGAAACTCGCGACGGATACGTTTCAGGGCGGTCAGCCCGTCCATCCTCGGCATCATGTAGTCGAGAAGGACGACCTCGGGACGCAGCTTCTCGACCAGTTCGAGCCCGGCGATGGCATCCTCCGCCAGGTGAACCTCGAACCCCCGGCTGGTGAGCACCATGGAGGTCAGCTCGAGAATGATCCGTTCATCATCGATGACGACAATCTTTGCCTGCATAGTTTGGTCCGGAGAGACAAAAGGCGGGTTGACAAGCAGAAGAATACCCCTTGTCCGCCCTGGATGACAAGGGAAAACAAGGGGTTGAAATGCGATCCGGGTACCGGAACCGGCTGACCGGCCGCTCAGTCTTCCTGGCAGCGGATGGTCAGGACCGGAACCGGCGACTTGCGCACCACCTTTTCCGCCGTACTGCCGAAAAGGACATGGTCGAGCCCGGTGCGACCGTGGGTACCCATGACGATCAGATCGGCGTCGATCTCGGTCGCCTTGCGGATGATCTCGTCGTAGGGAATGCCGGAAACGATGTGACTGGTGACCTTGTCGTAATCGGCGACATGGGTCCGGCAGAAGCGGTCCATCATCTTGCGGGCCCCTTCCTCGATCTCCTCCTCCAGCTTGTCGAAAGAGATGTGCGGCACATAGAAACCGCGCAGATCGACCGGCTCGTTGATGACATGAATGATGTGCAGCCCGGCAGTGAACCGACGCGCGAGGGAATAGGCGTAGTCGAAGGCAAAATCGGAACCGGCGGAAAAATCGGTGGCGAAAAGTATGTTCTGGAAATCCTTCATGGTGACCCCCTATCACCCCGGCTGGGGAACCTTCAGTTGGCTAGCTTGCGCATGATCGACTTTAGTTCATCCAGCCTGACCGGTTTGTGCAGATACTCGAAAGCCCCGAGATTCATCGCGTCGAGGTAGGATTCGACACCACCATAGGCGGTGATCATGATGACATGGGTCTCGGGATGGTTCCGGTGCAGCTCGCGCAGAAAGCTGATGCCGTTCATTTCTGGCATGTTGATGTCGCTGATGACCAGGTTGACTTTTTCGTGCTGCAGATATTCCAGCGCCTCGATGCCGTTGGCGACGCTGTCGACTTCGTATCCCTCCTGGCTGAGCAGTTTGCTCAAACCGATGCGGGCGTTCTCTTCGTCATCGACAATCAGGATTTTCTCTATCGTCTGCATAAACGGATTTCACTCCGGTTCGTTTTTTATCCTGCCGAAAAAAGTCTAGCACGGGCCCGGGGGCTGTCAAGCCGTCGCCACCAGGCAGAATGACCGTTTTTCACTATTTTTCAAATAGTTAGAAAAAGGCACGAAATCAACCTTCCGGCCGGACGACAAAAAGGTCGAGAAGCTCCGGCAACAGTTGTCGCAGGGTCGCACTGAAGATGCGCCCCACACGCAACACCTCCCGATGTTCGAGAGGGGTCTTGTCTTTGCCGGCGGCCTTGTTGGTCACCAGGGCCAGGCCGAAGACATCCAGGCCGAGACCGGCGGCCAGCACCACTTCCGGCACCATCGACATGGAAACGATGTCCGCCCCGAGCCGCTCGAGCATGCGGATCTCGGCCGGTGTTTCGTAACTGGGGCCGGGCATCGCCGCCAGCACACCCCGGCGCAGAACAATTCCCCGCTTCTCGGCACGATCAGCCAGCCGCGGATAGAGTTCGACCGGATAGATGTGGCTGAGATCAGCGAAGACAGGCGGTTCGATGCCGCGCAACGGATTGTCGCCAAGCAGATTGAGGTGGTCGGTGACGAAAACCGGATCCCCCGGCGCAAAGGCCGGATTGATGGAGCCGACGGCGCTGGTGACCACCAGCCGGCGGACACCGAGCACGGCCGCCAGGCGCGCCGGCCAGGCGGCCTGGTAGGCACTCAGCCCCTGGTAGCAGTGAAAGCGCCCCTGAAAGATGAGCCCTCGCAACGTATTGAAGCGGCAGGGAACAACCCGGCCGCCATGTCCCGGAATCAGGTTGCGCGCCGGGCAATCGGGGAGCTCACTGAACGGAACTCCCGCCCCCGTCGCCAATGCACTGGCCGCATCTCCGAATCCCGAACCAAGAATCAGAGCGAAATCGAAAGGTTCGGTCCCCAACCGTGTCCGGGCCGCGGCAACATCGGCTATCAACTCAGGCATGACCGGCTGTCTCCTTCAGCAACTTGCGAACCCGCAACAGCAGCTGCTCGGGACGAAAGGACTTGTTGAGAAAATCGTCAGCACCGGCCTGCATGATCCGGCGCACCTCATCCTCACCGCGATAGACGCTGCTCATGGCAAGCAGTTTCGTCGCTGCCAGCGCGGGATCGGCGCGGATTTCACGCACCAGTTGATAACCGTCCTTGCCGGGGAGTTTCAGATCGAGGATGACCAGGTCGGGCCTTTCGCCGCGAATCAGCCTGAGGGCTTCATCTCCATCACCGGCCTTGAGAATGATGACATCGAGTTCCCGCAGGATATCGAGCACCACTTCACGAAAGAAACGGGCATCGTCGACGATCAGGATCTTCGGCTTCCGCGGTCCGGCCAGATCGATCGTGAAACCGTGACCGCACCTGGGACACCTGGCCCGAGCCACTTTCTTGTTGAGGCCCGTCGGATCGATCCGGTAACGGGACCGACAGGCCGGGCATGCGATGACCATCGCTCTCTCCCCTCCGGCTACGGTGTCTCCAACAACTTGTCGGCATGGCAGCGCGAAAGTTTACCGACAGTTGAGATCCCTCTGGCGAAAACCTGCCTGGTGAGAGTTCTCACCACCTTCTGACGGATTGCCGGATGTCAGTCGAGAAGCTTCAGGTATTCGCGCGCCAGTCCCGCCTGTTCCGACCGGGGTGCCAGGGTGATCACCTTTTCGAACTCGGGGCGGGCCAGATCGTTCTTCTGCTGTTTCAGGTAGACCATCCCCAGCTGGTAATGGGCCTGCAGATAGTTGGGTGCCAGATCCAGCGCCTGACGATAGGAGGCTATTGCCTCATCGAAACGGCCGAGAGCCCGGTAGGCCTCACCAAGAAAAAAATGGGCCTGGGGCAACTGGTAGTTTTCGTGCAGCGCCGCCTTGCAGCTTTCGATGGCCGCAAAATTGTCTCCCTTTTTCAGCTGGGCCACCGCCATGCCGGTACGCGCCAGTGCCGGCCGGTCGAAGAGCAGATTCTCGGCGGCCAGACGAAAATGCCGGATGGCATCGTCCCAGCGTTTCATGTCGAGGTAGAGGGCGCCGAGATTATTGTGATACTCGGGATTGTCCTTGTCCAGGGCAAGCGCCTTGAGATAGTGCTTTTCGGCCAGCGCAAACGCCTTTTTCAGGTAATAGGCCTGGGCCAGGCCGGCCTGCGCTTCGGCATTGTCCGGGGCTCCGTCAACCGCCAGCAGAAATTCCTTCAACGCCCTGGTCGCATCCTGCTCCTGAAGGTAAGAGAGTCCGAGCTTGATATGCACCTCGGGGTCGAGGCCGTCAGCGGTGTCATTGACCGGAACACAGGCCGCAGACAGCAGAAGAAGCAGAAACAACAAAATCTTTGGTCGCAACATGAAAACCTCCTCAGAGCATGGCCAGCAGGCGACCAAGATTTTCGATGAACCGACGCCGTTTGCGCTGCATCTCCTCGACGGTCCACCCCCGGCGCGAAGCCGGCGGTTTTCCGACCGGTACTCTCTCCCCGGCCGGTCGGGAAGAGGGAAGAGATACGGCTGCAAGGCCTTTCTCCAGGGGGAGGGACTCCCAGAGTTTCTGCCGCTCCGGCGGCGACAGGCGGTGGATGTCAAGATTGCCGAGCATAAAACCGAGTGATTCGGCAAACTGCATTCCCTCCCCCAACACCCGGCAGGCTTCGTCCTTGCCGAGCGGGCCTTCACCGTTGAGGAAGAAAACCAGCCGGTCGGACGTCAGCAGATGCAGAACCACGGTGACGCGCAACCCGGCCTTGGTCTGAAAGACACAGAGATAGGCCCGCGCCATCTGGGACGGATAGCCGGGTACGCTGACCTGGGCGTCGCCGAGCGACGCCTCAAGCCGTAATACCCGCTGGACGGGAATCCCCAGCCGTGTCCTGTTCGGATCCTGACGGAACATCGGTCAGCCTATTCCCGCAAACTCGGTCAGCAACTTGAAACGGCGGAAGCGTTCTTCGATCTCGGCGTAGTCGAGCTCACGCATGCGATCGAGGCTGAAATTTTCCACCACGAAGGATGCCATCACCGAACCGAATATGATCGCCTGCCGCAAACAGCCCTCATCATGATTGCGATTCGCCGCCAGATAGCCGAGAAAGCCCCCGGCGAAGGTATCTCCCGCCCCGGTCGGGTCGAAAACCGATTCCAGCGGATAGGCCGGAGCGGCGAAGATGCTGTGCTCGTGGAACATCAGGGCACCGTACTCGCCCCGTTTGACGATCAGGGTCCGCGGACCCATGGCGAGGATCGCCCTCGCAGCCCGCACCAGGTTCGGCTCGCCGGCAAGCTGCCTCGCCTCGGCCTCGTTGATCAGCAGCATATCGACCCGTTCCAGAGTCTTCAGCAACGCCTGACGCCTGCCATCGATCCAGAAGTTCATCGTATCACAGGCGACCAGTCGGGGGCGGCGGACCTGCTCCAGTACCTTCAGCTGCAGCCCGGGATCGATATTGCCGAGAAAGACATACTCGGCATCCCGGTAGTGTTCGGGCAACTCGGGATCGAACTGTTCGAACACGTTGAGCTGGGTATCGAGGGTGTGAGCCTCGTTCAGGTCGAAGCCGTACTCCCCCGCCCAGCGAAAGGTCCGCCCCGGACGAACCTGCAGTCCGTCGAGATTGACATTGCGGGCGCGGAGAAAGTCGAGGTGTGTCTGCGGAAAATCCTCGCCGACCACGGCGACGAGGCTGACGTCGGCGAAGAAACTGGCCGAGGTGGAAAAGTAGGTTCCCGAGCCGCCAAGCACCTCCTCGACCTTGCCGAACGGAGTCTGTACCGAGTCGAATGCCACGGAACCGACGACGAGAATGCTCATTTCATGCTCCCGCTGGAGAAAAACTAGGTACCCCGCCCTGCTGGCAGGTATACATGCTTGCCACCCCTCCTGCAACCGGGGAGCCGGTACGCCCGGCTACAGATATTTTCCGATGATCAGCTCCAGCTTCTCGCGGGTTGCCGGCGGAATCAGGCTGCGGTCGGTCATGATCGCATGAGCGAGAGCCGAGCTGCAGCCGCAGGTGCGCCGTGCCGTCAGCTGCCCGACGGCGGCGGCGATGATCTTCTTGGCCAGGGCGACATTCTGCCGGATCAGGGCGACCACCGCCTCGACGGAGACATCGTCGTGCCCCTCGTGCCAGCAGTCGTAATCGGTCGCCAGGGCGATGGTGGCGTAGCAGAGTTCGGCCTCACGGGCCAACTTCGCCTCGGAGACGTTGGTCATGCCGATGATGTCGACCCCCCAGCTGCGGTAGATGCGGGATTCGGCCCGGGTCGAAAACTGCGGCCCCTCCATGCAGATGTAGGTGCCTCCCTCGTGGACGACGGCACCGACCTGGCGGGCGGCACCGGCGAGCAGGCCGGCCAGACGTCGGCAGACCGGATCGGCGAACTGCACATGGCCGACCACGCCCTCGCCGAAGAAGGTCGTATCCCGCCGACCGGTAGTACGGTCGAAAAACTGGTCAGGGATGACGATATGTCCGGGAACGATCTCCTCCTGCATACTGCCGACGGCCGACACGGAGATCACCTGTTCGACCCCCAGCTTTTTCAGGGCATAGATGTTGGCCCGGTAGTTGACCTCACTCGGCAACAGGCGGTGTCCGCGTCCGTGCCTGGGCAGAAAGACCAGCCGGGCATCCCCCAGCCTGCCGGTCACCAGCAGGTCGGACGGCTCGCCGAAGGGCGTCTCCACCCGCTCTTCACGAACCTCCTTCAGTCCCTCCATCTCGTACAGGCCGCTGCCGCCGACAACTCCGATCACAGGTTCACTCATGGCAACCTCCACTGATTCACTGTTCGTCTGTCCGGGAGGGCCGATGAGCAGCACTCCCGCTCCGGTCGAGTTCCGCTTTCAGCTGGCCGCAGGCGGCAAGAATGTCCCGCCCCTTGCTGGCCCGCCGGACGGCCACCAGGCCGTGATCGAGCAGGCAGGACTGAAAGGCCTCGACATCCTCCGGCCGCGAGGTACGGAAAGCGGAACCGGAATGTTCATTATAGGCGATAAGGTTGATCTTCGCCCGTACACCGTGCATCAGCCGCACCAGCCGCCGGGCGTCGGCCAGACTGTCATTGACGTCGCGGATCAGGATGTACTCGAAAGTGATCCGTTCGCGCGGCTGCAACGGATAGTCCCGGCAGGTCGCGAGCAGTTCGGCCAGCGGCCAGCGCCGGTTGACCGGCATCAGCCTGTCCCGCACCTCGTCGGTGGTGGCGTTGAGCGAGACCGCCAGCCCGACCCGGACCCGACGGCCGAGTTCACGCATTTCCGGCACCAGGCCGGAGGTCGACAAGGTGACCCGGCGCGGCCCGTAGTTGAGGCCTTCGCCGGCGTAGAGAATCTGCAGGGCCCGGACCACGTTGTCCAGGTTGTGCAGCGGCTCGCCCATCCCCATGAAGACGATGTTGTTCACCGGCCCGTCCCGGCGCACGGCACAGACCTGGTTGACGATCTCTGCCGGCGTCAGGTTGCGGGTCAGGCCGAAGGTTCCGGTCAGGCAGAAGGAACAGCCCATGGCGCAGCCGACCTGGCAGGAGATGCAGAGCGTGGTCCGCCCTTCGTCCATCGGAATCCGTACGCTCTCCACCGTTTCGCCGTCGGCCAGCCGGAAGAGATACTTGCGGGTGCCGTCACGACTGGTCTGGACGCTTTCCGGAGTGAAATCGGACACCGTCGCCAAAGTTGCCAGCCGGGATCGCAGCTCCTTCGACAGATCGGTCATGGCCGCGAAATCGGCGACGTCCCGCTGGTAGATCCAGCGCAGCAGCTGCCGGGCGCGGAACGGTTTCTCGCCGAGGCCGCTGCAGAAGGCGACCAGCTCGTCCGGCGTGAGATTTTTCAGATCGGTCACAGGCATGGCGATTCCGGTTGGCGGACGACGTTGTTTCCGCACAAAGTAAAAAGGCCTTGCGGATTCTATCCGCAAGGCCTGCAAAACGCAACCCGGCCGCAGCCGGACGGAAAACCTCAAAGAAGCTCCATGCCGCTGAAGAAATAGGAGATCTCGAAGGCGGCGGTTTCCGGTGCATCGCTGCCGTGGGTGGCGTTCTCGCCAATGGAGGTGCCGAACTCGCGGCGCAGAGTCCCTTCGGCGGCCTCGGCCGGATTGGTGGCCCCCATCAGGTCACGCCATTTCCTGATGGCATTCTCGGCCTCGAGCACCATGACGATACAGGGGCCGCTGCTCATGAAGTCGGTCAGCTCGCCGAAGAAGGGACGATCCTTGTGGACATGATAGAAGCCCTCGGCCTCGGCCTTGCTCAGAAACAGTTTCTTCAGACCGACGACCTTGAATCCCTCGGCATAGATCCGCTCGAGAATCTTGCCGGCATGACCGGCGGCAAAGGCATCGGGCTTGATGATGGCAAAGGTTCTTTCCATGGGAACTGGCCTCCGTTCTGTTTGTATTCGGTTGGACCCGGCCGGCATGCCGGACACGGGCAGGTATCAGCAGGAAACGCGCCCTTTTAGCACCCCGACGGCCGGCATGTCAAGACTGCCGCGGAAAGTGCTACCTGAATCAGTGGGTTTGTGCCGGATGAAGAGCGTAAGTGCTTGGCCTGAATGTGGTTTCCAAAAATCTAAGGCGCACCCATAGGTTCGCCGGTGATTTTTGGGAAGCACAGGCAGGTCAATGATTTGCGTTATTCGCCGGCAACAAGCTCACTGATTCAGGTGCTATACTTCCGGCCATGAAGGTTCTCGTCCTGCTCCTGCCTCTTCTGCTGATGTTTCCCGCCGGCGCCGGAGCCTGGCATCCCCGCGATCCCGGCGAGGCGGACGTCACCGCCGGCCTGCCGGCGGTCGTCGGGCGGCAACGGACCTACCTGCCGGCCCCCGGTGAGACCCTGATGGAAATCGCCTGGCGGGCGGGCGTCGGCTTTACCAACCTGCAGCGGGCCAACCCTGGTATCGATCCCTGGCATCCCCCCCTGGGCCGGGAGATCGTCCTGCCGCTGGCGGCCAGGGTGCCGAAGGAGATCATCGAGGGACTGACGGTCGACCTGGAGGCCATGCGGGTCTGGCTGCTCTGGTGGCAGGATGGCCGCCGCCGGATCCGCTGGTACCCGATCGGCGTCGGCCGCGCCGGCTTCACCACCCCCACGGGCACCTTTGCTGTCACCACGGTCATCGACAGGCCGACCTGGTTCCCGCCCGCCGCCCTGCGCCGGGAGAAAGGGTTGCCGGCGGCCGTTCCGCCGGGACCGGACAACCCGCTGGGCGATTACTGGATCGGCACCACCGCCCCCGGCATCGGCCTGCACGGCACCAACAGGCCTCTCGGTATCGGGCGCCGGGTCAGCCACGGCTGCCTGCGCCTCTACCCGCGGGACATCCGCGATCTGGTGCGGCACGTCCACCCCGGCATGCCGGTCCGCATTCTCGACCAGCGGCAATAACAACGGAGAACCAGAGCCGTCCAACAGAAAAAAACCACCGGCCGCATGAGGCCGGTGGTCCAATTCGCCGCATTCGTGGCCCGGCCGGACCTCCGGCCGGGCCGGCACCTATTTTTTGAGCGACATCTCAAAAGCCTTCCGGGCATCCGCCGCACTCGTGCCGGCAGCCACGGCGGCATTCTGCGCCCGTGAAGCCGCCGCTTCCGCCCGAGAGGCCGCCGCCTCTGCACGCGCCGCCGCGGTTTCCGCCTTGCCCGCGGCCGCTTCCGCCCGCGAAGCCGCCGCTTCGGCCCGGGACGCCGACGATGCCGCCTGCTTGCCCGACGCCAGGGCCTGGTTGAGCAGTTCCCTGTCCGCCTGCGAGAGCTGAGCCGTACAGCCGGCCAGCGCCAAACCGAAAATTGCCAGAACCGCAGTCATCGTCACCTTTTGCATTTTCGTCCTCCCGTGGTCGAGGTTTATCCTAACTGTTTATCTCAGATTGTCCTTCTGTCAATCGGTTCCATTCACGACGAAGCCGGTTGCTCCTCCCGGCAACCAACGTACACCTTCCGCCTTTTCGAACCAACGGATCAAGAAATGACAACGACAGGCCGACATGCGCCCGCTGTTAGCCCGCTTGCAAATCGGACCTGGCAGGTTAAAATTGATTCGTCAGGTTACAACTTCCTAAGGTTGTTCGACACATGAAGATTCAAAGGATTCTTTTCATCTCCTTCTCCCGGACCGCCGCCCCGAGAGCATTGTCCGGCGGGTTTCCCCTGCAACCCTGCGATCCGGTTTGTCTGAAAAGGTATAAAGAATGGTTACTGGAAGCAAACGTTCCTTGAAAAAGGACGTAAGTCGGCTGACCCGGGTCCTGTCAACGGTTATCAAATGCCACGGCGTGCTGGTGACATCGAAAACGGAAGATGAAATCTACAAGAACATCTGCCGGATTGTCGTCGATGACGACAAATACAAGCTGGCATGGATCGGCATTCCCAAAGACGATCCGGACAAAAACGTTGTTCCGATTGCCTGCGAAGGCCTCGACAAAGAATACCTTGATACGTTGACCGTACACTGGAAAGACGACAGATACAGCAACGGACCGACAGGCACGGCCATCCGCACCGGCAAAGTACAGATCAACAATGACATCAACGACAATCCGGCCTATGAGCCGTGGCGTGACGTCGCGATACGCCATGGATACAGGTCTTCGGTTTCGATACCATGCAAGATTGCAGACCGTGTCTTATGCACCCTGAACATCTATTCAGATGAAACACACGCATTCGACCGGCAGGAAATAAAGTTACTCGAGGAACTGGCGACAGACATCGCCTACGGCGTGGAAAACCTGAGAACCATCGACCAAAAAAAACGGCTGCAGGCTGAACTGGCAGCAACCCTCACCCAGCTTGTCGAAGCGATCGCTCTCACCCTGGAAAAACGTGACCCCTATACGGGCGGGCACCAGAAGCGTGTGGCAAAACTGGCGGCAGCCATCGCTGAGCAGTTGTCATGGAGCGATGACCGCATCGAGGGCCTCTACTTGAGCGGCCTGATTCATGACATCGGGAAAATATACGTCCCTTCCGAAATCCTGAACCGCCCCGGTCTGCTGACCGACGCCGAATTCTCCATCATCAAAAGCCACCCTGACATCGGCCATGAAATCGTCGAGAATGTCAGCTGCAACTATCCGATCAAAGAAGTCATACTTCAACATCATGAACGCCTGGACGGCTCGGGGTATCCATACGGTCTGAAGCAAGACCAAATCAGCCCCGAGGCAAGAGTCCTTGCGGTCGCCGATGTCACGGAGGCCATCCTCTCGCACCGTCCCTACCGGCCGGCCCTGGGCGTCCATGCGGCCATGGAAGAACTGAAAAGGGGGCGTGGCGCCATCTACGACCCGACGGCCGTCGATATATGCACAAGCCTTTTCAATGACGAGAATTTTCAATGGGAACAATGACGATCCCGAGCCATACGAAGATGCGCCGGCCGGCAACGTTCAGCAGCGGCTCCAGCCTGCGGCAAGGGAGCACCATGCCTGCCCGGGGCCGCACCCGCCTCCACTGACACGGTTGCAACGTCGGCCTGCACGCCGGTCTCCCGGACTCGCCACCGTTGCGGCAGATCATTTTCCCATAAACTTTTCCGCCGGCCGGCCGATATGTAGGAAGCAGCAGCCCCGCCGACCTGCAGATCTTGCAGCGTGAAACTGAACGTGAAGCTGGTGTGTCAGGCAAGGAGGAAACCGTGAAAAGCGACAAACCGATCGAGCCGGTCTTCACCCTGAAGTTCCAGTTCAAGTACAGCCTGGCAATGGTGTTCTCCTCCATTGTCACCAGCCTGGTCTTCTTCTACTGCCTCGACCAGGGGCTGGGAGACGGCTATTTCGAGTCCCTGGTCACCCTGAGCCAGTTCGAGGCGGCCCTGCCCGAGCATCTGATCTGGTCCTTCTGTGCCCAGCTGGTGCTCATCTTCCTGATGACGGCCGCCATTCACCTGTTCGTCTCCCACAAGATCGCCGGCCCGGTCTACCGCTACGAGCTCTCCCTGACCAGCATCCTGAAGGATGATCTGCGTTTCGACGTCCGCACCCGCCGGAACGACCAGCTCAAGCCGATGGTTCATGCGCTGAACGATTTCATCGAATCGATGCGTCTGATGTACGGCGGCATCGCCGAGCTGCGACAAGCCATCGACCAGGAGATGAAAAAGGAAAATCCCGACCCCGACATCATCCGCCGGCATCTGCGAAGGGTCAGGGAAAGCATGGGGGAATTTCATCCGGCTTTCCGGGAGGGAGAACGATGAAAAGGCTGCTGGTTCCGCTCGCCATCCTCGTCCTTCTGACCGGCTCCCTCTCCCTGACCAGCTTCGGCACCGGCCGGGGCAAGCACGACTTCACCGGAAAATGCGAGTTCTGCCACCTGGTCGCCCCCCAGCCGGGGCAGCCCGGCATCTTCGTGCAGGATATCGACTATCTGTGCAAGACCTGCCACCAGATCGTCGACGGCACTTCGCATCCTTCCGAGGTGGCCCCGAGCATGAAGCTGCCGAAAATCTATCCGCTCGACTGGCAGGGACGCATCACCTGCGCCACCTGCCACGATCCGCACGACGAGGACGCCGAGGGCAATCCCTACATGCTGCGAACCGCCATGCGGGGAAAAGCCTTCTGCCAGTCGTGCCACAAGGATCTCTTCCGCGACCCGAAAAAACATCTGTCGGCCACGCGCATCGCGCATACCAAGAGCTGGACCCCGCCGACCAAAGAGACCCTGAGCCAGACACTCGACCAGGTTTCCCTCGACTGCCTCGAATGTCATGAAGGCAGCGTCGGCCCGGCGGCCAACTACACCTCGCCCAGCCAGCACAACCTGACCTTCCAGGGGATGAGCTTCAGCCATCCCATCGGCATGGATTACGCCAAGGCGGCGGCAGAGAACCGTGAGCTGCGGCCGATCGACGACCTGTCGCCGATGATCTCCCTCTACGAGGGCAAGGTCGGCTGCGCCTCGTGCCACAACCCCTTCTCGCACGAGAAAGTCATGCTGGTCTTTGACAACAAGCGCAGTGCGCTCTGTCTCGAATGCCATCTGAAATAGGAGGACACCATGACCGGTTATCCCTGGCGGCGAAGAAACTTCTTTATCAAACGGGAGTTCCAGGGCAAATTCATCCTTGCCTATGCCCTCGCCCTGATCGGACTGGCCGCATTGATAACCTGGATTCTCTCCATCAAGATGCGGCGGGCCCTCGAGATGCACCTCTATTCGTCGCACCTGAACATCGAGCGTACCGGCGACTTCATGTTCGACCTGCTGGTGCGTACCAACATGTACGCCGTCATCGGCATTCTGGCGCTGGTGCTGCTGCTCTCGTCGATTATCGTCAACCGGCTCAACCGGCATTTCAACCGCATGTGCGCAACCCTCCGCGCCATGTGCCGGGGACGGTTCGACACCCCTCCCATCCCTGAGAGTCATTTTCACGAGATCACCAACCTGATCCGGCTGGTCGAGGAGCTGAAGCTGCACTACCGGGAGAAATTTGTTTCCATCCATGACGCTTTGCAGGAGATCGAGGCCGGCTGTGAGCAGCTGCCGGACACGACCCGGCTCCGGAAAGGACGCGACCGTCTGCAGCAGCTGCTCGACCAGGTCCATCTGCCCGAATAGAAAACGGCGGACACGTCAGGATCTGCGCATTGCGGCCGGCATCGGGGTGTGCCCGGACTCCCGGCTGCACACCGACCATACGATGTCATGGAGCGGAGGATTTATGGATGACGGAATCCGGGGCCATCGTTTGCTGTTCTTCTTGGCCGTGCTTCTTTTCTGCTTGCCGGCATCCCCGGTCCGGGCCGACGGCAAACTGAACCGCAGCGGCTACATTGCCGTCAGTATCGAC
>CAYTVY010000056.1:0-15974 GCA_964441925.1 uncultured Geothermobacter sp. | reverse complement strand
CATGAGTATTACCCTCAGGCAGCTGGAAGTCTTCGTCGCCATCGCCCGGGAGGGCAACGTCACCCGGGCGGCGGAAAAGCTGCGGCTGTCCCAGTCGGCGGTCAGCATGGCGCTGGCCGAACTGGAAAGGCAGCTGGGCGAAAAACTGTTCGACCGCCGGGGCAAGCGTCTGGCGATGAATGACCAGGGACGGGCGCTCTTTCCCCGGGCGGCGGACGTTCTCTCCCGGGCGGGGGAAATCGATGCCCTGTTCTGCGGTCCCGAACACCGGCTGGCCGGCCGGCTGCGGGTCGGCGCCAGCTCGACCATCGGCAACTACCTGATGCCGCGCATCCTGGGAGACTTCACCGCCTCTCATCCCGAGGCTCAGCTTTCCCTCGAGGTCGGCAACACCGAACAGATCGTTCAGGGCCTGCTGCGTTTCACCATCGATATCGGCCTCATCGAAGGCTTCTGCCACCAGCCCGACATCGAAACCCTTCCCTGGCGGCAGGATCACCTGGCGATTCACGCCGGCGCCGGCCATCCGCTCGTCCGGAAGGAGCGTCTCACGCTGCCCGACCTGATGCAGGCCCGGTGGATTCTGCGCGAACAGGGCTCGGGGACGCGCGAGGTTTTCGAAAACGCCCTGGCGGGCAAGATGGAGGGGATCCGGGTCTTCCTGGAGCTGGGCAACACCGAGGCGATCAAGGAGGCGGTCGAGGCGGGGATGGGCATCAGCTGCCTGTCCCTGCTGGCTACCCGGCGGGCCCGGCAGAGCGGCGCCCTGGTGGCGCTCAGGACTCCCTTTCTCGATCTGCGGCGCACCTTCTACCTGCTGCTGCACCGCGAAAAATACCGCAGCCAGCTGCTGCAGCGTTTCATCTCCTTCTGCCAGGACTACCCGGCCGGCGACCGCAGCGCGACGGATTCCGGCGGCTGAGGAACCGGTCCCTACGCGCCCGGCCCGTTCAGGGGCGAGGCGTTTTGCGTCAGATCAAGGCGGCCGCCGGTGAGTGCGGAGATGGCGCAAAAGAACCGCCCCGGGAAAAAGAAAACGCCCGGTTCCGTCTGCGGACGGACCCGGGCGTGCCTGTCACGGCCGTGCCTCCGATGAAGCGGCGGCCGTCAGTCGACGACCTCCGCCTTTGCCACCCGGCTGAACACCAGGCGGCCGTCGGCCACGTCGACCCGGATGATGTCACCCGGCAGATACTTGCCGGCGAGAATCTCCTGGGCCAGCGGATTCTCCAGCTGCTGCTGGATCGCCCGCTTGAGGGGCCGGGCGCCGTAGACCGGGTCGAAACCGGCCTCGCCCAGCCGGTCGAGTGCCGCCTCGCTGACCTCGAGCTCGAGATCGCGGGCGGCCAGGCGCCGCCGCAGCTGGTCGATCTGGATGTCGGTGATGGCACGGATCTGCTCCCGGCCCAGCGGGTGGAAGACGACGATCTCGTCGAGCCGGTTGATGAACTCGGGCCGGAAGTGCTGCCCGACCACCTCCATCACCGCACTCTTCATCCGCTGGTAGTTCTCCTCGCCGGCCAGCTCCTGGATGAGCTGCGACCCGAGGTTGGAGGTCATCACCACCACGGCGTTGCGGAAATCGACGGTCCGGCCCTGGCCGTCGGTGAGCCGGCCGTCGTCGAGCACCTGCAGCAGCACGTTGAAGACGTCCGGGTGCGCCTTCTCGACCTCGTCGAGCAGGATCACCGCGTAGGGCCGCCGCCGCACCGCCTCGGTCAGGTAGCCGCCCTCGTCATAACCGACATAGCCGGGCGGCGCCCCGATCAGCCGCGCCACCGAGTGTTTCTCCATGAATTCCGACATGTCGATGCGGATCATCGCCTCCTCGGTGTCGAAGAGAAACTCGGCCAGCGCCTTGCACAGCTCGGTCTTGCCGACTCCGGTCGGACCGAGGAAGAGGAAGGAGCCGTTCGGCCGGTTGGGATCGGAGAGACCGGCCCGCGCCCGGCGAATGGCGTCGGCCACCGCCTTGACCGCCTCCTGCTGGCCGACCACCCGCCGGTGCAGAGCCTCTTCCATTCTGAGCAGCTTCTCCCGCTCACCCTCGAGCATCTTGGCGACCGGGATGCCGGTCCAGCGCGAGACGATCTGGGCGATCTCCTCGTCGGTCACCTTGTTGCTCAGCAGCCGGAACTGCTGCCGCTCGGCCTCCTGCGCCTTCTGCAGAGCCTTTTCCAGCTCGGGGATGCGGCCGTACTGCAGCTCGGCCAGCCGCTCCAGGTCCCCGGCCCGGCGGGCGGCGTCCATCTCCAGCCGGGCCCGCTCCAGCTCCTCCTTGAGCTGCGCCGTTCCCTGCAGGGCCGCCTTTTCCGCCTTCCAGATCTCCTCCAGGTCGGCGTATTCCTTCTCCAGCCGCTCGATCTCCTCCTCGAGCTTCTTCAGCCGTTCCAGAGAGGCGGCATCGGTCTCCTTCTTCACCGCCTCCCGCTCGATCTTCAGCTGCACCAGCCGCCGGTCGAGCCGGTCCATCTCCTCGGGCAGCGAGTCGATTTCCATGCGCAGCCGCGCCGCCGCCTCGTCGATCAGGTCGATCGCCTTGTCGGGCAGCTGCCGGTCGGAAATGTAGCGGTGCGACAGGGTCGCCGCCGCCACCAGCGCCGGATCGGTGATCTCGACCCCGTGGTGCACCTCGTAGCGCTCCTTCAGGCCGCGCAGGATGGCGATGGTGTCCTCGACGCTCGGCTCGTCGACCAGCACCTTCTGGAAACGGCGCTCCAGCGCCGCGTCCTTCTCGATGTACTTGCGGTACTCGTCGAGGGTGGTGGCACCGACACAGTGCAGCTCGCCGCGCGCCAGGGCCGGCTTGAGCATGTTGCCGGCGTCCATCGCTCCTTCGGCCTTGCCGGCGCCGACCATGGTGTGCAGCTCGTCGATGAAGAGGATGATCTGCCCCTCCTGCTGGGACAGCTCCTTGAGCACCGCCTTGAGGCGCTCCTCGAACTCGCCCCGGTACTTGGCGCCGGCGATCAGCGCCCCCATGTCGAGGGCGAGCAGCCGTTTGTTCTTCAGCCCCTCTGGCACCTCGCCGTTGACGATGCGCTGAGCCAGCCCCTCGACGATGGCGGTCTTGCCGACGCCGGGCTCGCCGATCAGCACCGGGTTGTTCTTGGTGCGCCGCTGCAGCACCTGGATGGTGCGGCGGATCTCGTCGTCCCGGCCGATGACCGGATCGAGCTTGCCCTGCTCGGCCCGGGCCGTCAGGTCGATGCAGTATTTCTCCAGCGCCTGCCGCTGGTCCTCGGCGTTGGCGTCGTTCACCGCCTGGCCGCCGCGCATCGCCTCGATTGCCCGTTCGAGCAGCTCCCGGGTGGCGCCGGCCTGGCGCAGGATTTCGCCCAGGGTTCCCCGGTCCTCCACCGCCGCCAGCAGGAACAGCTCGCTGGCAACGTACTGGTCCCGGCGCCGGCGGGCCAGCTTCTCGCTCTGGTTGAGCAGGCGCGCCAGCTCGCTGGAGGCGTAGACGTCACCGGCGGTGCCCTCGATCCGCGGCAGCCGCTCCAGGGCCTCGTCCAGCCGCGTCCGCAACCGGTGCAGATCGACACCGGCCTGCATCAGCAGCGGCCGGGCGGTGCCGTCCTCCTGAGCAAGCAGGGCGCTCATCAGGTGCAGCGGCTCGATGAACTGATGGTCCCGCTCCACCGCCAGGCTCTGGGCTTCGGCCAGGGCGGCCTGGAATTTACTGGTCAGTTTGTCCATTCGCATGGGTTGTCACCTCGATATTCAGGTCTGTGCTTCCAAGAAGCATACGCCAGCCTGCCGGGGAGACAACCTGATTCAGTGAGTTTGTCACCGGCGCATCCGGCACAAACCCACTGATTCAGGTTATGTCGCCCGGCGGCGGCCGCAATCGGGTATTTCAAGGTCCATGCCGGAACGGCCGGGCCTCAGGTGGGGGGTTGCGAAGAAGAGTCAGGGAATTTCAGACGGTTGCGACGTCGCAGGATGGCGCAGGTCTCCTGTCCGCGACAGCCGCGCCGGACTGTCCTGCCATAACGGAGTTCAGATGGCCACCGACGGGTTGCGCTTCCCCAGCTCCCTGCCCACCGCAATCACCGCGGCGATGTTGCGCGCCGTGGCCTGCAGGTTGGTTTCGGCCCGTTCCAGGGCTTTTTCGAGGGCGCAGGCGCCGGGCACGCAGGCAAAGGCGGCGCTGATTCCGCCGTCGAACAGCTTTTCGTATCCGCCCCCCAGGCTGCCGGCGATGACGATCACCGGCACCTGTTTGCGGGCGGCGCGGGCGGCGACCCCGGCCACCGCCTTGCCGTGGGCGCTCTGGGCGTCGAAGCGTCCTTCCCCGGTGATCACCAGGTCGGCGTCGGTGATTCGGCGGTCGAAGTCGAGGGCCGACAACACCAGCTCGATGCCCGGCTCCAGGGTTGCGTTGCAGAAGGCCAGAAGGGAAACCGCCAGCCCGCCGGCGGCGCCGGTGCCGGGCAGAGCGGCCAAGTCGAGGCCCGTGGCCCGCTGCAGACAGCAGGTGTAATGGGCCAGGTTGGCATCGAGTCGGGCGACCATGGCGGCATCCGCTCCTTTCTGCGGTCCGTAGACCGTCGAGGCGCCGCGCGGCCCGACCAGGGGATTGTCGACATCGCAGGCGATGCGGAACCGGCAGGCGGTCAGCCGGGGGTCGAGATCATCCGTATCGATGCGGACCACCCGGTCGAGGATCCCGCCCCCGAACCCGAGCGTCCGGCCGGCAGCGTCGAGCAGGCGGGCGCCCAGGGCCTGGATGACGCCGGCCCCGGCGTCGTTGGTGGCGCTGCCCCCCAGACCGATGACGAAATCGCGCACGCCGGCATCCAGGGCATGGCGGATCAGCTCGCCGGTGCCGAAGCTGGTGGTGCGCGACGGATCGCGCCGCTCCGGCGGCACCAGGGCCAGGCCGCTGGCGGCGGCCATTTCGATGACCGCCGTCCGTCCGTCGCCGAGCAGGCCGTAGCATGCCGCCACCGGCGTCCCCAGCGGTCCGGTCACGGTCGTCTGCACCAGACGGCCGTCGGTGGCTTCGACCAGGGTCTGTACAGTTCCCTCGCCGCCATCGGCGACCGGCAGGCGCACCAGGGTCACGTCCGGCAGGACGCGCCGCAGGCCGGTCTCGATGGCCCGGGCCGCCTCGGGGGCGGACAGGCTCTCCTTGAAGGCGTCGGGGGCGATGATGATCTTCACTGACGGCTCCCAAAGCGACATCCCCCGCGGGACAGGGACCGGCGAGGGGGTGTTGTTGCGGTTATTTCAGTTTCCAGGTGGTGCCGTCGCGGGTGTCGAGCAGTTCGATGCCGGCGGCGGCCAGCTCGTCGCGTATCTGGTCGGCGCGGGTGAAATCCCTCGCCTTGCGCGCCGCGGCCCGCTCGGCGATCAGCGCCTCGATCCGCTCCGGGGTGTAGTTGGTCCCCTGCAGGCCACCGGCCTTCTGGCGTTCGAGCCAGGCGGCCGGCTCGGAACCGAACAGGCCCAGTACGCCGCCCAGCTCCCGCAGTTTTTTCGCACCATCGGCGATCACCTGCAGCGACAGCGGGCATTCGTCGAACCGGGCCTCGCCGATCAGCCGGTTGATGCCGCGCACCGCCTCGAACAGGTGGCCGAGGGCGGCGGCGGTGTTGAAATCGTCGTCCATGGCGGCGGCGAAAAACTCGTCCAGGTGCTCGATCTTGTCGTAGACCTCCCGCTCGGCATCGGTGATCTGCGGACAGATCGCCTTTTCCGGCAGTGGATGCCGGCGCAGGGTGTCGTCGGCGGCCGCCAGCGCCTCGTAGAAGCGGGTCAGGCCGGCCTTCGCCTCCTTCAGGTTCTGGTCGGAGAAGTCGATCGGCGAGCGGTAGTGGGCGGTGAGGATGAAAAAGCGCAGGATCTCGGGATCGTACTCCTTGAGAATCTCCCGGATGGTGAAGAAGTTGCCGAGCGACTTGGACATCTTCTCCTGGTTGACGTTGACGAAGCCGTTGTGGATCCAGTAGCGGGCAAACGGCTTGCCGGTCGCGCCCTCGGACTGGGCGATTTCGTTTTCGTGATGGGGAAAGATCAGGTCGCGGCCGCCCCCGTGGATGTCGAAGGTGTCGCCCAGCAGGCTGGAGCTCATGGCCGAGCATTCGATGTGCCAGCCGGGCCGGCCCGGCCCCCAGGGCGACTCCCAGCTCGGCTCGCCCGGCTTGGCGGCCTTCCAGAGGGCGAAGTCCATCGGGTCTTCTTTCTGCTCGCCGGGAGCGATGCGGGCGCCGGCCTGCATCTCCTCCATGTTGCGCTTGGAGAGCTTGAGATAATCCGGAAACCTGCGCACCCGGTAGTAGACGTCGCCGCCGGCCTCGTAGGCCAGCCCCTTGTCGATCAGCCGTTCGACCAGCGCGATGATCTGCGGGATGTACTCGGTCGCCCGCGGCTCGAAGGTCGGCCTGGCCAGGCCCAGGGCGTCCATGTCCTCGTCGAAGGCCTTGATGAACTCCTCGGCCAGCTCCCTGCTGGAGATGCCCCGCTCGTTGGCGCGGTTGATGATCTTGTCGTCGACGTCGGTGTAGTTGCGCACGTAGGTGACATCGAACCCGCGATACTGCAGGTAGCGGTAGACGATGTCGAAGACGATGTTGGCGCGGGCATGACCGATGTGGCAGTAGTCGTAGACCGTCACGCCGCAGACATACATCTTCACCTTGCCCGGCTCGAGCGGAACGAACTCTTCCTTCTTGCCGCTGAGGGTATTGTAGATACGCAGGCTCATGCTTTCTCCAAAGGCAGAATATAGGAGACAGAATACAGAATACAGAAGTCTCTACTGACTCCTGCCTCCTGTATTCTGGCTTCTGATTTATCTTTTCATCTTCGCCCAGCTGTCGCGCAGGGTGACGGTGCGGTTGAAGACCGGGGCACCGGGGGCGGAGTCAACGCTGTCGGCGGTGAAGTAGCCGGTCCGCTCGAACTGCACCGTCTCGCCCGGAGCCGTTTCGAGCAGCGCCGGCTCGACCCAGGCCTCGACCTGCCGGAGCGACTCCGGATTGAGGCAGGTGCGGAAGTCCTCGGCCCTGTCGGGACGCTCCTCGGCGAACAGCCGGTCGTAGAGGCGCACCGGCACCTTGCGGCCGCGCGTCGCCGACACCCAGTGGATGGTTCCCTTGATCTTGCGGCCGTCGCTCGGATTGGCGCCGAAGGTTTCCGGGTCGCAGCTGCATTTCAGCGCGACCACCTCGCCGGCTCCGTTCTTGACCACCTCGTCGCAGCGGATCACGCAGGCGTTGCGCAGGCGCACCTCGCGGCCGGGCGCCAGGCGGAAGAACTTTTTCGGCGCCTCCTCCATGAAGTCGGCCCGCTCGATCCAGATCTCCTCGGTCAGCACCAGCTCGCGCTCGCCCAGCTCCGGCCGCTGGGGGTGGTTGGTCCCCCGGCAGGCGACTTCGCTCTGCGGCAGGTTGGTGATGACGACCTTGAGGGGATCGAGCACCGCCAGCCGGCGCGGCGCGGTTTCGTTGAGCACCTCGCGCACGCAGTCCTCGAGCACCGACAGGTCGATCCAGGCCTCCGACTTGCCGACGCCGATCCGGTCGCAGAACAGCCGGATCGCCTGCGGCGGATAGCCGCGCCGGCGCAGGCCCGACAGGGTCGGCATGCGCGGGTCGTCCCAGCCGGCGACCAGCTTTTCCTGCACCAGCTGCAGCAGTTTGCGCTTGCTCATCACCGTGTAGGTGAGATTGAGCCGGGCGAACTCGATCTGCTGCGGGGCGTGAATGCCGAGCTGGGCGATGAACCAGTCGTAGAGCGGCCGGTGATCCTCGAATTCGAGGGTGCAGATCGAATGGGTGATGCCCTCGATCGCATCCTCCTGGCCGTGGGCGAAGTCGTACATCGGGTAGATGCACCATCTGTCGCCGGTGCGATGGTGCCGGGCGTGCAGGATGCGGTACATCACCGGGTCGCGCAGGTTGATGTTGGGCGAGGCCATGTCGATTCTGGCCCGCAGCACGTGCGCCCCGTCGGGAAACTCGCCGTTCTTCATCCGCTCGAACAGGTCGAGATTCTCCTCGACACTGCGGTTGCGGTAGGGACTTTCGACACCGGGCTCGGTGAGGGTGCCGCGATTGTTGCGGATCTCCTCCGGACTCTGGCTGTCGACATAGGCCTTGCCCGCCTTGATCAGCTGCACCGCCCAGGCATAGAGCTGGTCGAAGTAGTCGGAGGCGAAATACAGATGCTCGCCCCAGTCGTAGCCGAGCCAGCGCACGTCCTGCTTGATCGCCTCGACGTATTCCTGCTCTTCCTTGGTCGGGTTGGTGTCGTCGAAGCGCAGGTGACAGCGGCCGCCGAAGCTTTCCGCCAGGCCGAAGTTGAGGCAGATGCTCTTGGCGTGGCCGATGTGCAGATAGCCGTTCGGCTCCGGCGGAAAACGGGTCACCACCTCGCGGCGCCGGCCGCTGGCCAGGTCGTCCTCGATGATGTTGCGGATGAAGTTGCTCGGAGTGGCGGTTTCAGTCATGTCTGTTTCTACCGGTTGAATTTAGATCAAAATCAAAGTTGATCTCGCGCCCGTTCACTGACGCTCGCTTGAGCCGCAGAAACGCAGATATTTTATCTGTTTTTCTGCGGCTTTGCGTCTCTGCGCGAGGAATTTTCGTGGTTCGCGCCCCGGCGGCCCGACACAATCTCAGACCTCCAGCTCGGTGCCGACATCGACCTCGGTCATCAGCACCACCGCGTGGGCGGCGATGCCCTCGCCCCGGCCGGTGAAACCGAGCTGCTCGCTGGTGGTCGCCTTGATGTTGACCTGCCGGATGTCGACCCGGCAGATTTCGGCGATGGTTTCCACCATCGTTCCGATGTAGGGCGCCAGCTTCGGCTGCTGGGCGATGACGGTGGCATCGAGATTGCCCATCCGGTAGCCGCGCCGGGCGGCGATGGCGAGAGTTTCCGCCAGCAGCCGGCGGCTGTCAATCCCCTTGTAGGCGGGGTCGCTGTCGGGAAAATGCCGGCCGATGTCCCCCTCGCCGACGGCCCCGAGCACCGCGTCGCAGATGGCGTGCAGCAGCACGTCGGCGTCCGAATGCCCCAGCAGCCCGAGATGCCAGGGGATCTCCACCCCGCCGAGCACCAGCCGCCGGCCACTCACCAGCCGGTGCACATCGTAGCCGTGTCCCATCCGCATCATCGCCCAACCTCCCGTGCCGCCAGCAGGGCCTCGGCCAGCACCAGGTCCTCCGGCGTGGTGATCTTGATATTGCGGTAATCGCCGCGCACCACCGCCACCGGCCGCCCCAGCCGCTCGACCAGCGAGGCGTCGTCGGTGCCGACATGTCCCTCGGCCCGCGCCCGGGCGTGCGCCTCGCGGATGAGGGCGAAATAAAAGGCCTGGGGCGTCTGCGCCAGCCAGAGCCGGTCACGGCGCGGAGTACCGGCAATCCGGCCGTCTTCGACCGTCTTGACCGTGTCCTTGACCGGCACGCCGACGATGGCGCCCCCCGCCTGACGCGCCGCCGCCAGCAGGGGCCCGAGCAGGGCCGGATCGAACAGCGGCCGGACACCGTCGTGGATCAGCACCAGGTCGTCGGCGGCGGCCCGGCAGGCGGCCAGCCCCAGTCGCACCGAATCCTGCCGTTCGGCCCCGCCGTCGACCATCGCTCGCAGCTTGCGGTAGCCGCCGGGGGCGATGACCTGGCGCCGGCAGAGGTCCTGCTCGTGCGCCGGCACCACCAGCACCAGGTGATCGACGGCCGGGTGGTTTTCGAACAGATCGAGGGTGTGCGCCAGGATCGGCCGCCCGGCCAGCTGCAGAAACTGCTTGCTGGTCGACCCGCCCATGCGCCGGCCCATGCCGGCGGCCGGAATCACTGCCCATACGGCCATGGTTCCACCCCTGTCGGAAAAAGAAAAACCGGGCGACAAGGCCCGGTCGACGCGTCGTGTCCGGTGAAGGATTCAGTTCAGGAGCATGTTCTCGACCCGCTGCGCCACCTTGGCCTCGTCCTTGCCCTCGGCCAGGGCAATCTCCGAAATCAGCAGCTTGCGGGCCAGCTCCAGCACCTTCTTTTCGCCGTAGGAGAGCTCCTTGTCCTCCTTGATCAGGTAGAGCTCGCGCAGCACCTCCGCCACTTCCAGCGGATCGCCCGACTTGATCTTCTCGTTGTACTCACGCTGCCGCCGGCTCCAGGAGGCGATGGCGCCGATACCGTTCTCCGGCTTGTTCTCGAGCACCTGGTAGACCCGGGCGACCTGGCGCTTGCTGATCAGCCGCCGCAACCCCACCTGCTCGACATTGCCAACCGGCACCATGATGGTCATGTCGGTATCGACAATGCGCAAAACATAGAATTCGCTCTTGATACCGGCGAACTCCCGCGACTCGATGGCCTCGATGACACCCACCCCCTGTGCGGGATAGACAGCCCGATCACCGACCTTGAACGTCTTCTCTGTATTTCGCATTCTTACACGATAGCACAGCACCTGACGGACGTCAAACCGAAATGCTTTAGAAACTCTATACTTACAGATTTTGTCTGCCGTTTTCATCCGCCCTGTGCTAGGCTGCTTGCGGTTCACAACCCGGCCCGCCGGCACCAGCCGTTCGCCGGCGAACACTCCAGGTCACGAGGGGATTGCCCATGGCGCGCCTGCTTCTCTGCTTTCTCCTGCTGTCGAGTCTCTGTCTTCCCCGGACCGTCCTCGCCGGGGCCGCCGAGGATCAGCTCGGCTTCGCCGACCGGCTGTTCGCCGACGAGGACTACTACCGGGCCGTCACCGAGTACAAGCGGTTTCTCTACCGCTTTCCCGATCATCCCGAGGCCCCCGGCGCCCTGCTGCGCATGGCCCGCGCCTACCTGGCCGGCGAGCGCTACGACGACGCCGACCGGGCACTGGAGGATCTGGCTTCGTCCTTCCCCGACAGCCCCGAGGCGGTGCGTGGCGCCCTGCTCTACGCCGAGTCCGCCTATCGCCGTCACGACTACCTGCGGGCCCGGCAGCGTTACCGGCAGGCGGCCTGGACCTACCCCCGGCTGCAGCGACAGGTCGACTACCGGATCGCCTGGTGCCTGATCGAAGAGGCAAAATACGACGACGCCCGGGGGCTGCTGACGCCGCTGGACGCCCCCCAGGCCCGCGGCCTGGCCGGTGAGCTCGACCGGCTGCGGAATCTGCCCCGCAGCTCGCCCGCCACCGCCGGCGTCCTGTCGGCCGTGCTGCCGGGGGCGGGGCAGGTCTATACCGGCCGCTACCGGGACGGCGCCATCGCCCTGGCGCTCAACGCCGCCTTCATCTTCGCCGCCGTCGAGGCCTTCGACAACGACAGCCCGGTGCTGGGCGGCATTCTGGGGTTCGTCGAGCTCGGCTGGTACGCCGGCAACATCTACAACGCCGTCAACGGCGCCCACAAGGACAACCGCCGCCGGCTGGAAGCGGAACGCGACACCCTGCGCCGGCGTTACGGGCTCGATCTCGAGGCGGGGCCGGGACTCGGCCTGATCCGGCTGCGCGGGAGCTTCTAGCTCGGCGGTGGTCCTGTTCTTCGGGTTTTACGGTTGCGAAGTCGACTGGCGGAAGGGACGCAGCACGATGGCGCCGACCTCACGGATCTGGCCGGCTTCGACCCGCAGACAGCCGGCATCCCCCGGCGCCAGCAGGCCGTAGAGCTCACCCTGCCGCGGCTGGCCGCGGCTGCCCTGCCGGGCCGCCAGGCACCAGAGCCCCGGCCGGTCGACGAAGAGCCGGAAGCGGCCGTCCCCGGCCGCCGGCGGCGAGGTGAAATCGGGCATGCGGTGCATGTCCCGGCCGCGATAGGCCAGGGCAAAGGCGCCGGCCACCGGCCGGCCCCGTTCGTCGACCAGCCGGCCGGCAAAGCCGGTATCCCCGCCGAGCAGACTTCCCTGACGCAGAATGTTGGGCTGGACCACCGGCATCAGCACGAAATCGGCGCTCGCCACCTGCCCCGGCCGGACCGTCAGCGGATTGTGCCGCCAGGGCGCCCAGGCGTCGCCCCGGCGCGGTGGCCCGCTGTCACCGGCACCGGGCTGCCGCAGCCGCGCCACCAGCCAGAAACGCCCCGCCGGCAGGTCGAGCTCGTAGCGGCCGTCGCTGTCGACCCGGGCGGCGAAGTCGGCCGGTCCGCGCAGGCCGCCCCGCTCGCTGCGGTAGGCATAGACCCAGGCACCGGCCGCCGGGCGGCCCTGCCGGTCGACCACCGTGCCGCGTGCTCCGGTCCAGTCCGCCGGCTGATAGCCCGGCGTCACCCCCCTGTCCGGCGCCACGCAGGCGGTGGCCAGCAGGAGCAGAAGGACCGGCAACGGACGAAGACAACGCCAGAGAACGACCATCCCGCCGGCACCTAGTCGTCGAGCTGGACGATCCGGCCCTGCCGGATCTGCAGCAGGAAGAGGATCTTGTCGGCCTCGCCGTTGAAGTCGAAACTGGTGGCGCCGGTGACGCCGGGATAGTTGTGCAGCCGGCTGAGGGCCAGGCGGACATCCTCGCGGCTCCGGACATCGGCCCGGGTGAAGATCGAGAGCAGGATGCCGGCGACGTCATAGCCCTGCGCCTCGAGGATGGACGGCTCCTCGCCGTAGCGCTCGAAGTAACGGCGGACGAAATCCTGCACGAAGGGATGGGAGCTGTAGCGGAAGAAACCGTCGGCGAAGACCGCCCCCTCGACATAGCGGCCGGCGTGACGCAGCAGGTCGGGATCGTTCCAGCCGTTGATGCCGAGCAGGGGGACGTTCTCGATGCCGTAGAAGGGCAGCTGGGGCGCGATCAGCTCGATCTTGTCGGCATAGTCGGGAATGAACAGGGCGTCGAAATCGACCGGCGGAAAATCGGGCACGAACAGATCCTCGAGCTGCTCCTCCTCGCTCAGCGGCCCGGGATCGTCCGGGGCATCCGGGTCCTCGCCCATCAGCAGCCGGATCTGCCGGCGGAAATCGGTGGCGTCGGGCGCGTAGGTCTCCTCCACCGTCACCAGCCCTCCCAGGGCGCCGACCTCCTCGCTGAAGACCCGGGCGAACTCCTCGCCGAACCGGCTCTGGGGCCGGAGGATGCCGAAGGAAGTCCAGCCCATCTCCTGTACGGCGTAGCGGGCCAGGGTCCGCGCCTGCAGCCGGCTGGTCAGCGAGTCGCGGAAAACGTAGTCGCCCAGCTCGGGAATCCCCTCGCGCTGCGCCAGCGAGAGGATCGGCACCTGCTGGTACTGGGCCTGGCGGGCCGCCTCCAGCGCCTTGCCGCCGGTGATCGGCCCGGCCAGGGCCATCACCCGTTCCTCGTTGGCCAGACGGTCGACCTCGAGCGAGACGTCCTTGTCGGCGATGTCGGTGTAGATGAACCGGACCGCGTCCGGCCCGTAGGCCTGGCGCGCCAGCTCCATGCCCCGCCGCACCAGCTCGCCGAAGGTGGCGTAGCGGCCCGACAGCGGCAGCAGCACGCCGACCGCCCGCTGCAGCCAGGGGCTGCCGGTCAGCCGGTCGAGCAGCAGCACCGCATCGCGCCGGTAGATGAACGGTGCCGGGTCCGCCAGCAGGTCACGCACCAGCTGTTCGGCCTCATCCTCGCGGCCGGCGGCGGCCAGTTGCCGGGCCTGCAGCAGCCGGGCGCTCTGCCCGAAGGCCGTTCCCCGGAACATGAAGGCCGCTTCGGCCAGGGTGGCGTCATCCAGCTGTTCGAGAATGGCGTAGGCCTGCTCCTCGACGGCCCGCTGGTCGCCGGCCGGCAATTCGGCCGCATCCTCCAGCACCCGGGCCAGGGCCATCAGGCCTTCCAGCGGCCGGTCGGCCGCCACCAGCCCCCGGGCCAGGGCGCGGGCCCGCAGAAACCGGTCCCGCGGCGCGAGATCGGCCGGCGCCAGGGTCTGCAGCCGGGCCAGCCCCTCGGCCGTCCGGCCGTCGGTGATCGCCAGCGCTCCCTGCAGCAGGGTGAATTCGGGCGTGCCGGCCCGCTGGCCGGCCCGTTCGAAGTAGAGGCGCGCCTCGTCGAAACTGTCGTTCAGGTAGAAGATGCGGGACAGCAGCAGGGCGGCCTGCGATGCGTAGGGGGAATCGGGATAGCGGACGACCAGGCCGCGCAGCCGCTGCAGCGCCTCGTCCTGCCGTCCTTCCTCCCAGGCGCGGGAACCATCCTGAAACAGTTCCCGGTCGGTCTGGAGACGGGCCACGCTGCCGGGCAGTTCGACGGCGGGAAGCGAAACCGGGAGCGCGAAAACGACGAGCGACAACAGGAGCGGCAGCAGGCGCCTGGTCATGGGGCCTCTCCTTCCGGGGGGAATGGCAGCGGCTTTCAGCCGAAAAGTTCCTTCACTTTATCAAAAAAACTCTTGCCGATGGGATGAATATCTTCCCCGCCCTCGCGGGCGAATTCCTCCAGCAGCTCCCGCTGGCGCGGGGTCAGCCGGGTCGGCGTCTCGACCCGCACGACCACCAGCTGGTCGCCCCGGCCGTAGCCCTGCAGCACCGGAATCCCCTTGCCGGGCAGCTTGAAGACCTTGCCGGTCTGGGTACCGGGCGGAATCTTCAGCTTGACCTTGCCGTCGAGGGTCGGCACCTCGAACTCGTGTCCCAGGGCCGCCTGGGTGAAGGAGACGGGCAGTTCGCAGATGACGTCGTTGCCCTCGCGCCGGAAGATCGGATGATCCTCGACGGTGATGACCACGTAGAGATCGCCCGGCGGGCCGCCGCCGATGCCGGGCTCACCCTCGCCGGTGAGCTTGAGCCGGTTGCCGGTCTCGACACCGGCCGGAATCTTCAGGGAGATGGTCTTCTTGCCGCGTACCCGGCCGGTCCCCCGGCACTGGGGGCAGGGATCATCGATCACCCGCCCTTCGCCTTCGCAGTCGGGACAGGGCCGGGTCAGGGAGAAGAAGCCCTGCTGGTAGCGCACCTGGCCCGCCCCGCGGCAGGTGGGGCAGGTGCGGGGCGCCGTCCCCGCCCGGGCGCCGCTGCCGCCGCAGGCCTCGCAGTCCTGGTGGCGGGGAATCTGCACCCTGGTCTCGAGCCCGAAGGCCGCCTCCTCGAAGGAGATGGTCAGGTTGTAGCGCAGATCGTCGCCCCGCCGGCCGCGGGCGCCGCGCCGGGTGTGCCCCCCGCCGAAGATGTCGCCGAAGATGTCGCTGAAGATGTCCTCGAAGGGGCTGCCGGAAAAACCGCCGGAGGAGAAGCCGCCCATCCCCTCGACGCCGGCGTGCCCGAACTGGTCGTAGTTGGCCCGCTTCTGGGCGTCGGACAGCACGGCATAGGCCTCGGAGATCTCCTTGAACCTCTCTTCGGCGTGCTTGTCACCGGGATTCTTGTCGGGATGGTACTTGACGGCCAGCCGCCGGTAGGCCTTCTTGATCTCGGCTTCGCTGGCGTTGCGGTTGACTCCCAGGATTTCGTAGTAGTCTCGTTTGGCCAAGGGTCCTCGCCACTGTCAGTCGACCGGCCGGCGACGCCGGCGGGCATGGATTCAGAACGGAACCGGGGCGCCTTTCGGCGCCCCGGAGCCGTTTCGGGGGGGGCTTACTTCTTGTCGTCGACGTCCTCGAACTCGGCATCGACGACATCGTCGTCCTTCTTCTCCGCCGAACCGGCGGCCGCCTCGCCCTCCTGCTGAGCCTGTTTGTACATGAACTCGGCCAGCTTGTGGGACGCCTGGGCCAGGGTCTCGGTCTTCTGGCGGATGGCGTCGGCGTCGTCGCCCTCCATCGCCTTCTTCAGCTCGGCGAGGGCGTTTTCGATGCCGCTCTTGGTCTCGTCGTCGACCTTGTCGCCATGCTCCGACAGGGCCTTCTCGGTGGTGTAGACCAGTCCGTCGGCCTGGTTGCGGGCCTCGATCAGCTCGCGCTTCTTCTTGTCCTCGGCGGCATGGGCCTCGGCCTCCTTGACCATGCGCTCGATCTCCTCTTCCGACAGGCCGGACGAGGCGGTGATCCGGATCGACTGCTCCTTGCCGGTCCCGAGGTCCTTGGCACTGACGTGCAGGATGCCGTTGGCGTCGATGTCGAAGGTGACCTCGATCTGCGGCACGCCGCGCGGCGCCGGCGG
>CAYTVY010000055.1:0-15998 GCA_964441925.1 uncultured Geothermobacter sp. | reverse complement strand
CGCCACTTTTGCAAAGCGCAAGGTGCCCCGGGTGAACTTTGTCCGGTGGAAGAGAAGCAGTTATCTGCCCCTGCTGGCCAGTTTTGGCCGATGTCGGGGCCGAATTCATTGACAGACTGGCGGCTGAGGGTTAAAAGGACAGGAGCTTGCGGCAAAGGAAGCCATCGTACATGCGCATCGGAGTGATCGCCGACACACATCTTCAGGGGCTGCAGCAATGCCGGCGGTTCTCCGAGCAGCTGCTGGCCGGCCCATTCCGTTCGGTCGACATGATCCTGCATGCCGGTGACCTGGGAGACAGCGAACTGCTGTTCTGTCTGGCCCCCTGTCCGGTGGTGGCGGTGGCCGGCAACACCGACCGGCCGCATCCCGAGTTGCCGCCGCGGCGCCTGCTGACCCTGGCCGGATGCCGCATCGTCCTGGTGCACGGCTGGGGCGGCGGTGACCGGATTGCCGCCGATGTGTTCAGGCATTTTGCCGCCGAGCGACCGGACGTGATCGTTTTCGGCCACAGTCATGTCCCCGAGAACCGCCGGGTGGGTGGCACGCTGCTTTTCAATCCGGGAAGCCCGACGCGCCCCCGGTCACGGGCGGGGGCGACCGTCGGGTTGCTCGACATTGCGAACGGAGACGTGGCGGGAGAGATCCTGCCATGGCGTGAATGATGATCGACAACCCAGAGAAAACAGGATGACCGGCAAGATGAAACGACTTTGGGCTCCCTGGCGGATGACCTACATCAACGGAGAGGACGGGCAGGGCCGCAAGGGCTGCATCTTCTGCCTCGATGCCGCGACCGACGAAGACGAGCAGCGGCTGATTCTCTATCGGGGCGAGCGGGCCTTCGTCATCATGAACCGTTATCCCTATTCGAATGGCCATCTGATGGTTGCGCCCTACCGTCATACCGCGGATCTGGCGGCGCTCGATGCCGACGAAGTGCACGAAATCTGGCGGTTGACGGTGCTGGCCCGCGATGTTCTCGGCCGCTGGGGGAATCCCGACGGTTTCAATGTCGGCATGAACTGGGGCAAGGTGGCCGGTGCCGGGATCGAAGATCATCTGCACCAGCATGTCGTTCCCCGCTGGAACGGGGACACCAACTTCATGCCGGTACTGGCCGATGTGCGGGTCATTCCCCAGCACCTCGAGGAAACCGCCGCCCTGCTGCGGGAGATTTTCCGGCAGATCGGATAAGGCCGAAAACTCATGTATTCAAAGAGGATAGCCTGATCATGCTCGAGTTGTTCATCAAGGGTGGGCCGCTGATGTGGCCATTGCTTGCCTGCTCCGTCCTGGCCCTGGCCATCTTTTTCGTCAAGCTGTTCTGGTTTGCCCGTCAGCGGCGCGAGGGGCGTGAGCTGTTCAAGGAGGTGATGACTCTGGCGCAGGAGAAGCGCTTCGAGGAGGCGATCGTCGTCTGTCGCCAGTCATCGTCACCGTTGGCCCAGGTCTTTCTGGCCGCCCTGCGCCAGGCCGGCCGCTCGCGGGAGCACGTGAAGACGGTGGCCGGTGAGGTCGCCGGCCAGCAGAGCGTTGCCTTCGAGCGCTATCTGGGGCTGTTGTCGACCATCGGCACCATCTCCCCTCTGCTGGGGCTTCTGGGCACCGTGGTCGGGATGATCGAGGCTTTCAACGTCATCGCCACCGTTGGTGTGGGGACACCGCAAACCCTCGGTGGCGGTATTTCCCAGGCCCTGATCACCACCGCAACCGGCATGGCGGTCGCCATTCCGATCATTTTGGCGCACCGGTTTCTGCTCGGGCAGATGAAGAATCTGGTCGTTGCCATGGAGGAATACATTCTGCGCATCGTCGATCTGGTGGGAGACTGACCGATGTTCTTCCGTCGCCATAGTGAGGAAGAGCCGCGTGTCGACCTGACACCGATGGTCGATGTCGTCTTTCTCTTGCTCATTTTTTTCATGATTTCGACAACGTTCGTCGAAACTCCCGGCATCGACATCAAGCTACCGGAGTCGTCGCTGACCGTTTCCGAAAAAAAGCCCGACGAGGTGCAGGTCACTATCGACCGGGACGGCACCCTGTTCTTTCGGGGCAAGAGAACGGACATCGAGCAGTTGCGGACAGCGCTCGCCGGATCGGTGGCGAAAAACCGCAAGGCGACATTCGTGCTGATGGCTGACAAGGAGGTTCGGCACGGGCTGGTGGTGGAGGTGATGGATGTCGCCCGCTCGGCCGGTTTCTACAATATCGCGATCGCCACCGAGAGCCGGCGGCGGGGCGAGCAGTAGAAAACGACCAGCATACTTGATTGTTGTCCCGTTTTCTGAAACAATTCCGGTCGTGTTCTGAAACAGCTCTCTTTTTCCCACCGGGGGCGACTATGGATCGGTTGCGCACCGACGCTGACATGGGCAAAGCCTGGCTTTGCTGTCTGGCCGGTTTTTTTCTCGGCTTTCTGGCGCCGGTCGGCTGGCTCGTCTTGCGTCTCGCCTTCTTCCGGGATCCCACCCTGTCCTTTTTCGAACAGATCGTCGATGAGGTCGCCGGTTCTCCGGGGCAGGTCGCTCTCTATGCCTACATGGGGCTGGGTACGGCGCTGGTGTTTGCCCTGTTCGGTTATCTCATCGGCCGGGCCTGGCAGCAGCTGCATGAGCGGGCGCAGCGGCTCGACAGCCTCAATGCCACCATGGAGGCCCAGCGCGACGAATTTGAGGCAAGGTTTCATGCCCTGAACAGCAACCTCAAGAATTTTCACGCCATCAACACGCATATCCAGAAGTCGGCCAGCGTCGACGAGGTGATCCGTCTCGCTGCCGATGGTCTGCACAACATCCTCGGTTATGACCGTGTCAACATCTGGATGGTCGATCCCGACCGAAAACATCTCGCACTGGCTGTTTCGCAGGGAACCGGCTACGAAGGCGATCTCAGCCTGCCGCTGGACGAGCGTCTCGGTGTCATCTACAAGGCGGTTCTCGAGGGGCGGCCGTTTCGCATCGACGACATGCGCATGATGCCGGAGGACTATCGTCTGGCCGAGGAGTATTCCTGTTACGAGCCGATCCGCTCGCGCAGCTTCATTCTCTGTCCCGTACGGGTGCACGGGCGGGTGGTTGGCCTGTTCGGGGTCGACAACAAACGCAAGAAGGCCCGGCTCGATGATACCGATGTCGACACGGTGCGCCTGTTCGCCGATCAGGTCGCCATGACCCTGACCAAGATCGACCTGTTGCAGGCGGTCGATTCGCTGACCGGCGAGCTCGAGCAGACCTTCGGTGAACTGCTCGGCTACCGTGGGGACTATGCGGCCATCAACCGGCAGCTCAAAGAGGCGAGTCAGGGCAATGCCGACACCATTCGCGAAATCTCCGGCAGTGCCGAGGTGGTCCGGGAGGCGGTCGAGGAGACACGCTCCGCCGCCGGAGAGATCTCCGTCACCATCGCCCAGGTCGGGGAAAACATCAACAGCCTGCACGAGTTCATCGACAATTCGGTGGCTTCGATCAGTGAAATGGCCGCCACCCTGAAGAGTGTCGAAGAGAACGCCGTGCAATCGCAGACGATGACCGAGGGGGTCCAGGAGCGGGCACAGGACGGTGTCCGGCGGGTCGAGGAGACCATCATCGCCATGGAGCGTATCCGCCAGGCGGTCGAAACGGCGACCGGCGATATCGCCCGACTGGCGGGTATCAGCGAAGAGGTGGGCGGCATCACCACGGTGATCGGCGAGATCGCCAAGAAAACCAACCTGCTGGCGCTGAATGCCGCCATCATTGCCGCTCAGGCGGGAGAACATGGCAGTTCGTTTGCCGTCGTCGCCGACGAGGTCGGCGTTCTGGCCCGGGAAGCCGGGGAGTCGACCGAGGCGATCGCCAGGCTGGTCGGAGAAATAAGGACGGCAACCGAGGATGTGGTCCGCAACATCGAGACCACCCGTGGAATGGTCGACAAGGGGATCTCCACCGGTGTGGAGCTGGAGCAGTCCCTGCAACGGGTGGTGGAACAGGCGGACAGTTCGACCGGTATGTCGCGGGAAATCCGCAAGGCGACCAACGAGGTCGCCAAAAACGCCGAAGCGATCAACGCCTCGGTGATCCGCCTTGGCGAAATGGCCGCCCAGATCTCGCATGCCTCGAAAGAACAGACCAACGGCATCCGCAGCATCGTGCAGGCCATTGAAGAGATCAAGAGCATGGCCGACGACATGGTGGACGCCACCGAAAGGCAGCGGGTCAACATGCGTCATATCGATGCGGCGGTCGAACAGGTCGGGCGCATGGCGAGCCGGATTTTCCGGGAGCTCGATTCGCGGCAGCAGGGCAGCCGGGAGGTCATCGAGAAACTGGAGTTCGTACGGTCTCTTGGGCAGAAGTCCTGAAGGAGAAGACGTCTGGAAGATGACGGAGCCGATGGCTCCGTTTTTTGTCGGCCGGTTCTCAGGAGTCCCGGCAGTCCCCGTTGTCGACCTTCAGCCGCATGCGATCTTCGCGGCAGGCGTCGTCGCCCGGGCAGCGGTCGACCGAACAGGGCTCGATGTGAATGGTGACGTCGGCCCCGGCGATTTCGCTGCGAATGCGTTCCTCCAGCAGATCGGCTATGGCATGGGCCTCTTCGATGGTCAGATGCCGACAGACGGTGAGGTGAAAGTCCATCATCTTCTGCGAACCGGCACGACGGGTGCGCAGGTTGTGGTAGCTGGCCATCACTCCCTGGTGTTTTTCGATCAGTCGCCGGATTTCGTCACGCACAGGTGGCGGAAGTTCTTCATCCAGCATGTCACGCATGCCGTGGCGCAGCAGTTTGACCGCTTCATAAAGAATGTAGAACGCCGCCAGCAGCGACAGCAGCGGATCGATCCAGGGGGCGTTGAAAGCGGTGACCAGGATCAGGCCGAGCAGCAGCGCCAGGTTGGTGTAGACGTCCATGGAGAAATGCAGGCTGTCGGCCTTCAGCGCCGCCGAGTCGCATTCGACACCGACCCGCCGCAGGTGGCGGCTGATGGCGACCGAAACGGCGGCACTCACCAGCAGGACGACCATGCCGCTCTCCAGCCGGGCCAGCTCGACGCCGTTGAGCAGTCGGCGGACCGATTCGTAGCCGATCAGCAGGCCGGTGCCGGCGATGACCGAGGACTGGATCAGGGTGGCGGCGGTTTCGAACTTGCCGTGGCCGAAAGGGTGGCTCTCGTCGGCGGGCTGGGAGGCGTGGTGGATGGCGAAGTAGTTGATGCCGCTCATGATGATGTCGAGGCCGGAATCGAGAGCCGAGGCCAGCACGGCCAGGGAACCGGTGAACAGGCCGGTGGCCAGCTTGGCGACGGCCAGGCAGCAGGCGGTCAGGACGGCCAGGCGGGCGGCGCGGACTTTCCGGCGGGCGGGGCTCATCAGGGCTCGATGGGACAGGCGCGGTTCCAGCTCTGGTAGCCGTCGTCCTCGAGCTGCCAGAACCGGTCGATCCGCTGCCGGTAGTAGTCGAGATCGGTGCAGTGACGCAGGATCTGCTCGCTCTGATCGGCAGGATAACGGCCGTGTTCCTGCAGCCAGGCGTAGAAGGCGGCCACCCCTTCGAGGATATCGCCGAGCTCGGCCATGTTCGGTTCCAGGGTCTTGATGATGTACCAGTTGCCGGCAAACTGCCGGACCCGCTGCGGCGTGATGCGAAAGATGTTCTCCCGCCGGTCGCCGATAATGAAATCGCGCAAGAAAAGGTCGGCGCCGCGGGCCATGCCGCCGGCGGTCGCCGGATCCTCGCCCTGGTGTTCGATCAGCTCCCGGCAGAAACGCCGCAGCAGTTCACCGACCAGCCGGTCGGTCCTGATTTCGTCCTCGAGACTGTCGATCTCGAATGCCGCAGGTGCAAAAAGGTCGTCCGTATTGTCTGGCTGCATGAAATCTTCTTCCCCCGTCGCTTTGCCGAACCGGACTGTCAGACGATGGATTCGTACCGGTTCGGACCCGTGGCCGGACTTACATAACATTGCCCCGGCCAGGGGTCAAGAAGCAGGCGGTCCGGGATGGCCGGCGGCCGTTTGCAGTCTCGGTCATGCTCTGTTACCATGGCGTGATTTTCGCGCACATCAGGTCAACCCTTTGCCCATTGCAGTCTGAATCCATGTCGCAACAAACACCGATGATGCGTCAGTACCTGGAGATCAAGAGCGGGTACCCGGACGCCATTCTCTTTTTCCGCCTTGGCGATTTCTACGAAATGTTCATGGAGGATGCGGTCATCGCCTCCCGCGTTCTCGACATCACCCTGACCTCCCGCAACAAGGGAGCCGACGACGAGATCCCCCTGTGCGGGGTGCCCTATCACAGTTGTCAGCCCTACATCAACAAGCTGGTCGCAGCAGGCTACAAGGTCGCCATCTGTGAACAGGTCGAGGATCCGAAAAACGCCAGGGGGATCGTCCGGCGCGAGGTGGTGCGGGTGATCTCTCCCGGGCTGGTGGTCGACACCGACAGTCTGACACCGAACGAGAACAACTTCCTCTGCGCCATCGCTCCCGGAACCGGTGACGGCTGGGGACTGGCGGTGATCGACATCACCACCGGCGAGTTTCGTGCCACCGAGCTGGCCGATGTCGCCGGACTGCGCAGCGAGCTGGCCTCCCTGCAGCCGCGCGAGGTCGTCCTGATGGAGGAGGGCTGGGGGGACACGCTGCAGAAAGCGCTCGCCGACCTGCTGGCCGGCTGCATGCTGACCCGTTTGCCGGAGTGGGTGTTCGATGGTGGCCGGGCGCGGGAGGAATTGCAGTCCTTCTTTGCCGTCGGCAGCCTCGAGTCCTTCGGCTGTGCCCACCTGCCCGGAGCGGTGGCCGCCGCCGGCGCCGTGCTCCACGTGCTGAAGGAGACCCAGAAGGAGCACCTGCCGCACATCGAGCGGCTCACCACGTACCAGCCCCACGAGTACATGCTGCTCGACGAGGCGACCCGGCGCAATCTCGAACTGACCGCCACCCTCTATGACGGCCGGCGCCGCGGGTCGCTGCTCGGGGTGCTCGACCGGACCATGACCGCCATGGGTGGCCGCAAGCTGAAGAAATGGATCAGCCAGCCGCTGCTCGACATCGAGCGCATCCGTAGCCGCCAGCAGGCGATCGGCGAGCTGGTCGAGGGGGCTCTCGAACGCAATGACCTGCGGGCCGCCCTCGATGGGGTCTACGACCTGGAGCGGCTCAATGCCAAGATCGCGATGGCGACTGCCAACGCCAAGGATCTGGTGGCCCTGAAGAACTCCCTGCTGCGCCTGCCCGCCATGATCGACCGGCTGGCCGGATTCGAGACGGAACTGCTCGCCGAGCTGTCCCGGCGCATCGACCCGCTGGACGACCTGGCCGGTCTGATCGGTCGGTCGATCGTCGATGATCCACCGTTCGTGCTGCGCGAGGGCGGGCTGATCCGCGACGGTTACCACGAAGGGCTCGACGAACTGCGGCTGATCAGCCGCGAAGGCAAGAGCTGGATCGCCGGTCTCGAGCAGCGGGAACGGGAGCGTACCGGCATCGGCAACCTGCGCATCCGCTTCAACAAGGTCTTCGGCTATTTTATCGAGGTCACCCGCAGCCATCTCGACAAGGTGCCCGAGGATTACGAACGCAAGCAGACCCTGGCCAACGCCGAACGCTTCATCACCGCCGACCTGAAGGATTACGAGAACAAGGTACTCGGTGCCGAGGAAAAGCTGGTCGAGCTGGAGTACGAGCTGTTCCAGCAGATCCGGCGGCAGGTGGTGGCCGAGGCGGGACGCATTCAGCAGACCGCCGACGCCCTGGCCGAGCTCGATGTTCTCTGTTCGCTGGCCGACCTGGCCCACGAGCGCAACTACGTCTGTCCCCGGGTCGACGACAGCGACGTGCTGGAAATCATCGAGGGGCGTCACCCCGTCGTCGAGGCGATGAATCTCGGCGAGCGTTTCGTCCCCAACGATGTCCGGCTGGACTGCCGGGAGAACCAGCTGCTGATCATCACCGGGCCGAACATGGCGGGCAAGTCGACTTTCATGCGCCAGGTGGCGCTGATCACCCTGCTGGCACAGATCGGCAGCCACGTGCCGGCGAAGCGGGCCCGTATCGGCCTGGTCGACCGGATCTTCACCCGCGTCGGTGCCAGTGACAATCTGGCGCGTGGCCAGTCGACCTTCATGGTCGAAATGACCGAGACCGCCAACATCCTCAACCACGCCACACCACGCAGCCTGGTCGTACTCGACGAGATCGGCCGTGGCACCTCGACCTTCGACGGTGTCAGCATCGCCTGGGCGGTCGCCGAACACCTGCACGACAACCCGCAGGTGGCGGCCCGAACCCTCTTTGCCACCCACTACCATGAGCTGACCGATCTGGCTTTGACCCGGGAACGGGTGAAGAACTACAATGTGGCGGTCAAGGAATGGAACGACCAGATCGTTTTTCTGCGGCGCATCGTCAAGGGCGGAGCCAGCCATTCCTACGGCATCCAGGTCGCCCGTCTCGCCGGCCTGCCGCCTGCGGTGATCGAACGGGCCAAGGAAGTGCTGCACAACCTGGAGGCGGGCGAATTCGTCGGTGAGGACGTGCCCCGTCTGTCGCGCGGGCAGAGGGAGCCGGCGCCACAGACGGACCAGTTGTCCCTGTTTGCCGCGCCCGGCGACGAGGCGCTGCGCCGGAAGCTCGATGAGATCGACATCGACGTGTTGACGCCGCTGGAGGCTCTCAACACCCTGGCCGAACTGAAGAAGATGCTCGGATGAACCGGACGCTGAAACAGCTCCTTGTTTTCTGGGCCGGAATGGCGCTGCTTCTGGCCTGGGCCGGCGGTGCTCTCGGCCTCGATCCAGAAACCGCCTACCAGAAGGCGAAGGGCCGTTATCTCGATCTGCAGGCGTCGTCCCGCAAGCAGATGTACCGCGAGAACTGGACGCGGGTGATCGAGGATTTCGTCGGCATTGCCCAGGCCTGGCCCGACCACCGGCGGGCGGCCGATGCCCTCTACATGGCGGGCAAGTCCGCCCGCGGCCTCTACCGGATCAGCCGGATCAGGGATGATGCGCGGCTGGCCGTCCGCTATTTCGACCGGCTGGTCGCCGAGTATCCACGCAGCAGGCTGGCGGACGATGCCCTCTTTCAGGCCGGTGCGATCCTGGAGAAGACACTGGATGACCGTGCCCAGGCCTATGTCCGCTATTCGCGGATCGTCCGCCGCTACCCGCGCGGTGACATGTTCCCCCTGGCCAAACCGAGACTGCACCGCCTCGCCGCCTTCGCGCCGGCCCAGCCGGAGCGGACGGTCCGAACCGACGGCACACCACGTCTGGAGCGGATCCGCGACTGGAGCGACGGCGGCCGCACCCGTATCGTCTTCGACCTGAGTGCCGATGTGCGTTATGACGTCCATTACCTGCCGGGCAAGGGGGGGGAGGAACCGGACAAGCTCTTTTTCGACATCCGGCAGGCCGAGGTGGGCGAGGCGGTTGCCAGCCCCCTGCTGCTCGACAAGGGTCTGGTGGCCCGGATCCGCACCGGTTCGCCGCAGACCGGGGTGCTGCGCGTGGTCTTCGACCTGCGCCAACCGGCGCGGCACCGGGTCTTTACGCTCGACGACCCTTTTCGCATCGTCGCCGACCTGACGCCCGCTGAAAAGGGGACGGCACCGGCGGCGTCCGTGGCGGCCCCGCCGGGAGACGATCTGGCACGTATCCTGGAGTCGAACCGCGACACCGGCCATTTGGCGCTCGACATTCCGGAACGGCGCGAAGGGCAGGGACTGCGGCGGATCGTCGTCGATGCCGGCCACGGCGGCAAGGATCCCGGCGCCATCGGTCCGGGCGGAACGAAGGAAAAAGACGTGACCCTCGCCCTGGCGAAGAAGCTGGCCAGGGAACTCGAGACGCGGCTCGGCTGCGAGGTGATTCTGACCCGCGACCGGGATATCTTTATCCCGCTCGAGGAGCGGACGGCCATTGCCAACCGGCTCAATGCCGATCTGTTCATCTCCATTCATGCCAATGCCAGCCCGAACCGCAAGGCCTATGGCATCGAGACCTATTACCTGAATTTCTCCAAGAACAAGGATGCCGTGGCGGTGGCGGCCCGCGAAAACAACACCTCGCTGCAGGAGGTCGGTGATCTGGAGCTGATTCTCTTCGACCTGATGGCCAACTCGAAGATCAACGAATCGAGTCGGCTGGCGACGGAGATCCAGTCCTCGATCATCGCCAGGCTGCGGCCGCGCTACAGCCGGATCAAAAACCTCGGCGTCCGACCCGGACCGTTCTACGTCCTGCTTGGCGCGACCATGCCTTCGGTGCTGGTCGAGACCGCCTTTATCAGCAACCCCAAAGAGGAGCGGCGGTTGCGTGACGCCACCTACCAGAAACGGACCGCCAGGGCCATCGTCGAGGGGGTGCGCCGCTACGCCCGGGCCCTCAACCTGTTGGCGGTGAAGTAGCCATTCATCGTGAAGGACACCATGCCGCAAACCGCCAACACCGACGACAGACTGTTCGACGACCATCCCGAGGCGGCCTGGGAGGAACGCCGGCCGTCGCTGCTGCAGCAGGCCAAGATCTGGCTGGCCGATGAGCGCCGGCGGATCGAGCAGGAGCACCGGCAGGGTGCCGGCGGCACCGAGGTCGTCAATCAGCTGACCTGCATGGTCGACCGGCTGATGCGCTCTCTGTTCCGGGCGGCGGCCGGCGGGCTGCAGGATGAAGGACCGCCTCCCTGCGCCCTGTTCGCCATCGGCGGCTACGGCCGTGCCGAACTGAATCCGAGATCGGACATCGACCTGATGTTCTTCTACCGGGCCCGCGACCGGAGCCGGGTCGAGGTGCTCTCCGAGCGGCTGCTCTATCTGCTCTGGGATCTCGGCCTGGAGGTCGGCTACAGCGTGCGGACTGCCGACGACTGTCTCGAGATGGCCGCCCGCGACATCACGGCCCGCACGGCGCTGCTCGACACCCGTTTTCTCTGCGGGGTCCAAGAGCTGTGCCGGGAATTCGATCGCAACGTCTACCGGCAGGTGCGCGACCGCAACACCAAGGCGTTCATTCGCGGCAAGGTCGAGGAAAGAGAGGCCCGCATCCGCAAGTACGGTTCCTCGGTCTTTCTGCTCGAGCCGAACATCAAGGAAGGCGAGGGCGGTCTGCGCGACATCCACTCCGCCCTCTGGCTGCTGATGGTCAAGTACAAGTGCCGCTCGTTGCGGGAACTGCTGCACAAGGGGATCGTCACCGAGGAGGAGGTGCGGCGGATTTCCGGCTTCCTCGACTACCTCTGGCACATCCGCAACGAGCTGCATTTTCTCTCCGGCCGCAAGAACGATCAGCTGCATTTCGACAAGCAGGAGAAGATCGCCCGTTTTCTCGGTTACCGGGACAACCGCAAGGCCCCGGCCGTCGAGCAGTTCATGCAGGACTACTACCTGCACGCCACCCAGGTGGAACACGAGATCTCGCTGCTCTTCAACCGGGTGCTCGAACGTGACCGGCGCCCGAGTGGTTTCGGCTATTTTCCCCGACGCGAATTGGCGCACGGCTTCTATGTATTGCGGGACGAGCTGCGGATTGCCCGCCCCGAGGTCTTCGCCGAACAGCCACGATTACTGATGCGGGCCTTCCTGCTGTCGCATCGTCAGGGCGTGCATCTGAGCGTCGCCCTGAAGACGGCGATCCGCGAGCATCTGCATCTGATCAACGACCATTTCCGCCGCGACCGGCAGGTGAACCGTGATTTCTTCGAGATTCTGCGGGGCAAGAGCTGCTCCGCCGTGCTGCGCGACATGCACCACCTGCGCTTTCTCAACCGCTACATTCCCGAGTTCGAGCGGATCTACTGCAAGGTGCAGCACGACGCCTATCACATCTACACCGTCGACATCCACAGCCTGTTCGCCGTCGAGGAGATCGAGAAGCTCTGGCAGGGGGAATATGCCGGGAGCAAGCCGCTGCTGACCCAGGTTGCCCACGACATCGAGAAGCGCGAGCTGCTGCTGTTGGCGGTGCTGCTGCACGACATCGGCAAGGGCGAGGGGAAGAATCACAGCGAAAAGGGGGCGGTGCTCGTACGGACCATCGCCCGCCGGCTCGGCCTCAACAAGGAAGACAGTTCCCGCCTCGAATTCCTCGTGCGGCACCATCTCGACATGGCCCACATCTCCCAGCGGCGTGATCTGCACGACCCGCTGCTGATCGAGCAGTTCGCCCGGACGATGGAGATGACGGAAACCCTGAAGATGCTCTTTCTGCTGACCTTCGCCGACCTGAAGGCCGTGGGCCCCGATGTCTGGTCGGAGTGGAAGGGGTTTCTGCTGCAGGAGCTCTATGAAAAGACCTATGAGGCCCTGGAGCGGGGCAACTTCACGGCCGACGCCCGTTCCGAACGGGTGCGCAACCGCAAGCGCAAGGTGTTCGACGCCCTGGTCGAGGACTATGGCGAGCGGCGGGTCAAGGCCGCCCTGCGGGCGATGGGCAACCGCTATCTGCTCAGTCACCGCTCGCACGAGATCATCGAACATCTGCGGGTCACCTTCGGCCGGGGCCGGGAGACGCTCGCCCTGAAAATCGAGCACCTGCCGGAGCGCAAGTATTCGCAGCTGATCATCTCCACCCTCGACACTCCGGGGCTGTTCTCCAAGATCGCCGGGGTGATGGCCGCCAACCGCATCAACATTCTCGGGGCCCGGATCTACACTCACGCCGATGGCGAGGTGGTCGATCTGCTGCAGGTGGCCAGCAGCGCCGGCGAAATCATCGACAGTCCGCAGCGCTGGCAGAAGGTGGAGGAGGATCTGAAGGCCGTCCTCGAGGGACGGGTCCGGGTGGAAACCCTGGTCGGCAAGGGGCGCAGCCGGGGATTCGTCGTCGAGAAGGCCCGCCCCCGCTACCCGACCCGGATCGAGTTCGACAACCGGATCTCGATGAACTACACGGTGGTCGACATCTTCACTCACGACAAGGTCGGCCTGCTCTACGACATCACCCGCACGTTCAACGAGATGAATCTCTACATCGGGGTGTCCAAGATCTCGACCAAGGTCGATCAGGTGGCCGACACCTTCTACCTGCAGGACATCTTCGGCCAGAAGATCACCGAGGGACAGCGGCTGGACGAAATTCGTGCCCGGCTGATCGCCGTGCTCGATGACGGTGCGGATGCAGGGTGAAAGCGATGGACGAGCTGCTCGATCGGTTTCTCAATCATCTGCTCGTCGAGAAGGGGCTGTCGCGTCACACTCTCGACGCCTACGGCCGTGATCTGGCCCGTTATCTCGACTTTCTCGAACAGCGGGGTGTCGGCGAACCGGCGGCCGTGCGCCAGGCCGACGTGATCGACTATCTCGGCCTGCTCAGGCGGCAGGGGCTGGCGGCCCGCAGCCGGGCCCGCAACCTGGTCAGCCTGAGGCAGTTTCACCGCTATCTGCTCAGGGAAGGGCTGGCGGCCGACGATCCGACGGCGCGTATCGAGGCACCGAAGAACCTGCCCTCCCTGCCACAGAGTCTGACTCCGGACGAGGTCGAGCGGCTGCTTGCCGCTCCGGCCGGCGAGAGCCCCCTGGCGCTGCGCGACCGGGCCATGCTCGAGGTGCTCTATGCCACCGGGTTGCGGGTCAGCGAATTGGTTTCTCTCGAACTGGGACAGTTGCAGCTCGATGCCGGGTTTCTCCGTGCCTTCGGCAAGGGGAGCAAGCAACGGGTCGTGCCTCTGGGCGAAATGGCGACCGAAGCACTCATCCGCTATCTGGCCGCCGGCCGGCCCCGTCTGCTCGGCGAACGCCGCCAGGCCAGGGTCTTTCTCAACCGTTCCGGGCTGGGCTTGACACGCCAGGGCTTCTGGAAGATGATGAAGCGCCGGGCCGTCGAGGCCAAAATCAGCAAGAACATAACACCGCACACCCTGCGACATTCGTTCGCGACCCACCTGCTGGACAATGGTGCCGATCTGCGTTCGGTGCAGACCATGCTCGGGCATGCTGACATCAGCACGACCCAGATCTACACCCATGTCAGCCGTGAACGATTGCGGCGGATTCACGAAAAACATCACCCTCGCGGCTGATCGTTTCTGGAGAAAACAGTATGAAATATCTCGTACTTCTGGGGGACGGCATGTCCGACGAACCGCTCGAACGGCTCGGCGGTGCCACGCCGCTGGAGAAGGCTGCCACCCCGCACATGGACCGTCTTGCCGGCCAGGGAACGATGGGGCTGGTCCGTACCGTCCCCGAGGGGTTCCATCCGGGCAGCGACGTCGCCAACCTGTCGGTGTTCGGCTATGACCCGCACCAGTGCTATACCGGTCGCTCGCCTCTGGAAGCGGCGAGCATGGGGGTCGAGCTTGGCCCGAAAGACGTCGCCTTCCGCCTCAATCTCGTGCATCTGGTGCCGCATTTCAACAAACTGTACATGGGCGACTTTTCCGCCGGCCACATTCCCACCGAGCAGGCGCACGCGCTGATCGCCGCGTTGAAGGAGTATCTGGAGGACGACCAGTTCCAGTTCTATCCCGGAGTCTCCTATCGCCACCTGCTGGTCTGGCGGAACGGGAGCGAGGCCATGCGATGCACGCCGCCGCACGACATCACCAACAGGTGTATCGGCGACTATCTGCCACAGGGGGACGGCGCCGAGGAACTGATCCACCTGATGACCCAGGCGCAGATCGTGCTCAAGAACCATCCGCAGAACCTCCGGCGTGAGCAGGAGGGGGAACCGACGGCCAACTCGATCTGGCTCTGGGGCCAGGGACGCGCACCGCGCATGAAGAGCTACCGGGAGCTGTACGGTCTTTCCGGCGCCGTCATCTCCGCCGTCGACCTGATCAAGGGGATCGGCATCTATGCCGGTCTCGAGGCGGTCGCAGTTCCCGGCGCCACAGGCTATATCGACACCAACTACCGGGGCAAGGCCGAGGCGGCCCTGGCCGCCCTGGAGAAGCACGACTTCGTCTACGTTCATGTCGAGGCCCCCGACGAAGCCGCCCATTCCGGCAACCTGGAACACAAGATCCGGGCGATCGAGGATTTCGATCGGAAGATCGTCGGGGGCATCGTCGCGGGGCTGCAGGGGCGGCACGATTTCCGGCTCGTCGTGCTGCCGGATCATCCGACACCGATCGAAAAGATGACCCACACCGCCGAACCGGTGCCCTTCATCCTCTATGACTCGACCTGCCCCGGCACCTCGGGGCGGTCGGGCTACAGCGAGCGCAACGCCCGGGAGACGGGCCTGTTCTACGCCAGCGGCGGCGGGCTGTTCGCGGCGCTGCTCGGACGCTGAGCCGGCATATCCGGCTGCGGTTCAGTGGGTTCGCAGGTAGTACGGCGACCAGGGGTAGGGGACGTAGCCGGGATTGTAGGGGTTGTCCGTTCCCGGCGGCAGAACGTAGGACGGTGCATAGGGGTTGACCCGGCGCCGGGGATGAAAGTCGTAGGGCTGGTCCCAGACGTGGTTCTCCTGCAGCCGGACGACCGGATAGCGATAGTCGGTGCCATACAGTTCACGGACTTCGACCCCCTCGACCCTGCCGACCAGGGTGATCAGCCGTCCCGGCATGTAGACGGCCGGATCGAGCCAGCGGTCGGTGCGAACCAGGAAGCGGCCGCCATTTTCGTCCTGGGCCACCGGTTCCCCCCGGCGGTCGAGGTGCCAGTTGAGGATTTCGACGGTCGCGTCGTTCTTGCCCGTATCGAGCCCGAGAATCACCCCGCCGAGCAGCACGAACTTGCCCCGGTACGGCATCGGGTCACTTTGCAGCGCCGCGAAATCGATGGTGGAATCCACCCGCGCAAGGGCGGTTTCGGGCAGCACCCGGGCGCAGCCCGTCAGGGTCAGGGCCGCCAGCAGTGCGATCGACAGCATCTTCAACGATGTCGGCATGGTTCGTCTTCTCCCTCCCAGAGGTTGGTGCCACCTTACAATCTACCATATCGACCGGCCGCCTTCAGTATTTTAACGGCATCCTCCGCGTCGTTGCTTGGGCACGTTGGCGATTGACGCTGCCGGGGCACTTTGCTAACGTGCGCCCGTCAGCGGAGGAGACACGATGACCCGGG
>CAYTVY010000054.1:0-16197 GCA_964441925.1 uncultured Geothermobacter sp. | reverse complement strand
CGTCACTGCCTTTAAACCACCTGCTCCATGGCCCACACTCCGCACGGACAGATCCCCGCACAGATACTGCAGCCGATGCAGACATCGTCGTCGGAGACGTACTCGAAGGTCCCGTCTTCCTTTTCGATCCGGCGGATGGCCCCTTCGGGGCAGGCCTCGAGGCACATGGAACAGTCGCGGCAGGTGCCGCAGGAGATGCAGCGCAGGGTCTCCTCGGTGCCGTCGGTGACACAGAACCTGCCGCGGTTGCGCGGCTTGAACAGCTCCTTGGACAGGCAGCTCTGGTTGATCATCTCCGGCTTCGGAATCGGCTCCGGCTGGCGGCCGGCGAAGATCTCGTTGATGTAGTGGATCGTCTCCTGGCCGTGGCCGATGGCGTGGGTCAGCAGGCCGGGCTGCACCGTGTCGCCGATGGCGAAGACGCCGGGCGCCTTGACCACCTGGCCGCAGGCGTCGACCTCCATCATGCCGCGGTCGGTCAGCCACTCGCGCGGCACGAACGACAGGTCGGGACGCTCGCCGACGGAGATGATGACGTCATCGGCCTCGATCAGCTCGCCGTCCTTGGTCCACAGCCCCTCCTCGGTCACCTTCTCGGTGAAGACCGGCCAGCGGATTTCGCCGCCGAGGGCCTTGACGTGGTCGATCTCCTTCTGGAAGGCGGCCGGACGCTGGATGTCGATGGCGATCACCTTCTCCGCGCCCATGGCATAGGCACCGAGGCAGACGTCCATGCCGGCGTTGCCGGCGCCGATCACCACCACCCGCCTGCCGATTTTCGGCCGCTCGCCCCGGTTGATCTGCTTGAGAAACTCGAGCCCCTTGATCAGCCGCTCGTGCCCCGGGAAGGGAATGACCACCGGGTTGTGCGCCCCCGAGGCGATCACCACCGCGTCGTACTCGGCGCGGATCTTTTCGAACAGCCCGCGGTCGACCGGGGTGTTGGTGCTGATGTCGACGCCCAGCGACTTGATGCGGCGGATCTCGCTCTGCAGCGAATCCTCCGGCAGCCGCTCGGTGGGAATGACCTGCCGCAGCTTGCCGCCGACCTCCTCGTCGGCCTCGAACACGGTCACCGCGTGCCCGGACAGCCGGGCCTGCCAGGCGGCCGACAGGCCGCCGGGACCTCCGCCGATCACCGCCACCCGCCTGCCGGTGTCGGGCCGCGGCTGCGGCGCCGGCACGTCGCGCGACAGGCGGCCGAGGGCCGCCATGCTCACCGCCTTGTCGACATACCGGCGGCTGCAGGCATCCATGCAGGGATTGGGGCAGACCTCGCCGCAGACACTGGCCGGGAAGGGCGAATACTTCAGCACCAGCTGCAGCGCCTCTTCGTACTTGCCCCGCCGCAGCAGGTTGATCCGGTCCTGGGTGGGGATGTTCGAGGGGCAGGCGACCTGGCAGGGGGCACCGAAGCGCTTGTCCTGCCAGCGGGGGATCTTCAGCCGGTCGGCACCGGTGTTGACCAGCCCGGCGACATGCAGGCAGTCGTCCTGCACGACGTCGCCGAAGATGCCGCCCTCGACCCATTTCTGCTCGCGGAACTCGCGCATGCTGATGCGGCTGTGAACCCGGCGCTCCTCGTAGCTCTTGGCGACGATCTTCTTCCAGCCCGAGAAATCGCCCAGCTCGTCCAGCAGCTCCGGCCGGCCGATCTTCTCCAGGAAGACCGGCAGCCCCCGGCCGAGGAAATCACGGTCGGCCTCGTCGAGATCGAGCTGCCAGACGTCGTTCGACAGCCCCTTGACCGGCCCCCGCACATAGATGGTGCCGCCGACCATGCCGACGCAGGCCCGGTCGCCCAGCACCGAGTCCTCGTTCTCGCAGCCGTAGCCGCAGACGACGGCGATGCCGCCGCCCATGAACTCGAAACTGAAGGAGCCGGTGCGCTTCAGCACCCAGAATTCCGGCGGCTCGTAGGCCGGGTCGTGCTTCATCAGCGAACCGGAGCGGGTACCGACCCGGCCGGCGACGTAGATCCGGCCGGAGGCGGCGCAGTGGGCGGTGGTGTCGCCGCCATCGCCGAGGATGGTCAGCTCCGCCCCGGCGTTGAGCCAGCCGGCATCGGCCGGCGCCGAGCCCTCGACCACGATCTCGGTCCCGTCCAGGCCGAAGGAGCCGACCCGCTGCCCTGGATTCTTCACCCGGAATCTCAGCGGCGAGCCGTCCTCGGTCCACAGCGGGCCGCCGATGTCGTGATGGCCGGAGGAAAGAATCTCGAATTCGGTCTCGCCGGCTTCCAGCGCCGCGTAGATCTTCTGCAGCAGCTGCTGGGTCGAGATGCGCCGGTTGTTCTCGTCAAAACCGATAATTTTCGCTGCCATATCGGTATCTCCTTAACAGACGTATTGAATCTGCAGTTTGTCGGCCACCGCCCGGTCGGTCGCCACCAGGGCGTCGGAACGGCCGACCGGCAGCGAACTGTTGCCGATGGGAGCCATCAGCTTCTTCAGCTCGGTGTCCATGGCGAGAAAGTAGTTGACGATGTTCTGCGCCACCCGCTCCGGATCGAGCCGATGCACCAGCGGCGGCTCCTGGGTGGTGATGCCGACCGGGCAGAGCCCGGTGTTGCAGGCATTGCAGCGGCCCATGTCGTTGCCGACGCAGCCGGCCATCTGCAGAATCAGCTTGCCGGTGAAGACGCCGTTGGCGCCGAGGCAGATCATCTTGAAGGCGTCGGCGGCCAGGTCGCCGGTCTTGCCCAGGCCGCCGGCGGCCCAGAGGGGAATCTGCCCCTGCCGTCCCTGGGCCACCGCCGCCAGGTAGCAGTCGCGCAGCTTGGATACGATCGGATGGCCGGTGTGGTCGAGGGAGACCTCGTGGGCGGCGCCGGTGCCGCCGTCGATGCCGTCGAGGAAGAAACCGCCGACGATGTTGTAGGGGTCGCGCACCAGGTTGTTGAAGACGCTGACGCTGGTCGCCGAGGCCGCCACCTTGATCGCCACCGGCACCCGGAACTTGAAGGCGGCGTTAAAGGAGAGGAACATCTTCTGCACGCTCTCCTCGATCGAGTAGAGGCCCTGGTGGTTCGGCGGGCTGAGCAGGTCGGCCTTGGGCACGCCGCGGATCGCCTGGATGTGCTCGGCGACCTTCTGGGCCTGCAGCAGGCCGCCGTCACCCGGCTTGGCGCCCTGGCCGATCTTGATCAGGATGCCGGCCGGGTCCTCCACCATGTGCGGCATCGCCTTGGCGATCCGGTTCCAGCCGAAATGCCCCGAGGCGATCTGCAGAATCATGTACTTCAGGTAGCGCGACTTCAGCAGCCGCACCGGCACTCCGCCCTCGCCGGAACACATCCGCACCGGCAGGCCGCACTCCTCGTTGAGGTAGGCCACCGCCATGGCGACCGCCTCCCACATCCGCCAGGAAAGGGCGCCGATCGACATGTCGCCGATGATCACCGGATAGATCCAGCGCACCGGCGGCGTGTTCTCCTGAAACTGCAGCAGGCCCTCGGGCGAGGTGCCCAGAGGCAGCCTCTCCGGCGGCAGGATGCGGCCGAAGGGCGCCAGCAGATCGAAGGTGTGGCGCTGGGCATCGAGGCTCGGGTCGGTCATCTGCGAGATGCGGCCGACCCGGATCTTGTCGAGGGTGCGCTGGGTCGACTCGAGGTTCTTGCGGCCGCCCCGCTTGATCGAATCGCCGGCCAGGCAGCGCATGACGATCGGATGCCGGGTGTCGGGGTTGCGCTCGGGACGGATGGCGTCGTTGGGGCAGACCTTTTCGCAGATGCCGCAGCCGCGGCAGTAGTTCTTGACCGAGCGCACCTGGCGGATGACCGGTACGGCCGAGAAACGCGCCTTGGGCTCGGGGATATCCGACTCCGAGAAGACCAGCCGCCGCCGCTCGACCTTGCACTCGATGGCCCGGAAGGAACAGGCGGAGACACAGGACCCGCACAGGGTGCAGCGACTGGCGTCGTAACGGATCTTCCACGGAAGATCGTTCGGCGTGACATTCTGAACCTTCATTGTCTCCATCGCTGAACCTCCAGTTTGTTGTCGATGGCCACGATTTCCCTCTCGTGAGGGTAGATGTCCTCCTCCCAGTTGCGATGCGGCAGAACCTCGTTGATGCCGCAGACCTCGGAGGAGATGACCACGGTCTTCTCGTCCCGGCCGACGACGACCGGCCGCAGCTTCTTGGCGTCACAGCAGGTGAACATGGTGTGATCGGGCAGCACGCCGATGATGGTGTTGGGCCCGTTGATCTCCAGATGCGCCAGCGACTGGCGGATCGCCTTGAGCTGCTCCTTGTCCTGGCGCTGCTCGATCTCCTCGAAGGGCAGCGGCGTGATCACGTGCTTGTAGTAGCGCAGCGGCCAGCCGAGCTGACGGTGTACGTAGTGCAGGGTGTAGAGAAAACACTGGGAGTCGGACTCGAAACCGATGTAGCCCCGGTGCAGCTTGCGCTGGAACTCGACGTTCTTCAGGTAGAAGGTGTTCTCGCCGTTGGCCAGCGCCGTGTAGCCCTGCAGATGGAAGGGATGGGCGGCGTAGCGGACGATGTCGTAGTTGGTGTTCTGCCGGCACTGGGCGGTGATCACCCGGGCGGTGAACCGGTCGTCCGGCTCCCAGAGACGAAAGTAGGTACCGATGTCACGCGGGTCGCCGATCTCCTTCAGGGTCACCACGTCCGGCCAGAAGGAATAGACGAAGCCCTCCTCGTTCGGCTCCAGGGCCCGCCGCAGCTCCAGGCGCATGTCGAGCAGCAGCTCCTCCTTCTCCCGCGGCTCGGCGTTGCGCAGATGCTTCGGGTAGTCGAAGGTCTCGAACACGTAGTTGGGCATGGCGTTGATGTCCAGCCCCGGCTGCGGATCGGTTTCAGGCACCCACTGCATCACCCGCTGGAATCCCGCCCGGTGCAGGATGTCCTCGGCGATCTTGACCCCCTCGTCGGTCGCCGCCATCGACAGGGTCGGCAGGTGCTTGTAATTCTCGAAGATGCCACCCAGATCGTGCATGACCATGGCGAAACCGGAGTTGTCATGCCCTTTTTGCTGCGACTGCATCAGCTGCAGCGCCATGCTCGGATGAACATAGTCGCGACTCTTGATCGCACCGATACGGCACATAGAATCCTTACCTCCCCAGGTGGTTGGCCGGTCACACCGGCAAACGAATGAATCAAAACGGAGCCCCAACTTTGTTAGCAACTTCCATTCCAAGAACAACAAACCGCCCACCACGACATTTCAATCCACAGGAACATTATGCCAACAATTTGAAATTTAAGATATTTTCCAAGAAACAAAACAAAACGACAGCCGAGCTTCCAACGCCTTGACGACCCCGCCCCGCCACCGACACCCATCCCACACAGTACTCAATTGAGTATCATGGTTACTCTGGTTTTTGCCATCCCCAAAATCAAAAAAACCTGGATCAGTGGGTTTGTGCCGGATGAAGAGTGTAAGCGCTTGGCCTGAATGTGGTTTTCAAAAATCCAAGGCGCACCCACAGGTTCGCCGGCGATTTTTGGGAAGCGCAGGCAGGTCATCCGCCTTCATCGCAGATTACGGCGTGATGAAAATGGCTTGCGCTATTCGCCGGTGACAAGCTCACGGGTTCAGGTCAGGTCAAAAAAGGCCGAAACGATCCGCAGATCACTTCGGCCCGTCACCCCCACCGGCAGCAACGGCCGCCGGCTCCGAGCATCAGCTGTAGGCGGTCTCCGAATGTGCCGCCTGGTCGAGCCCCATGCGCTCGTCGTCCTCCTCGACACGCAGCCCCATGGTCAGCCGCAGGACAAAAAGCAGAACCAGGGTCACCACCACGGCGTAGGCCGCCGCCGCAACCACCCCGACCAGCTGCACCAGAAGCTGGCGGCCGTCGCCGGCCACCAGCCCCGCCACCCCCACGCTGGCAAAGAGACCGGTGGCAACCGCTCCCCAGGCGCCTCCGAGACCATGCACCCCGAAGGCATCGAGCGAATCATCATAACCGAGCCGGTGCTTGAGCAGAATTCCGCCATAGCAGACCGGCCCCGCCGTCAACCCCATCAACAGGGCCCACCCGGGCGTGACAAAACCGGCGGCGGGCGTAATCACCACCAGGCCGGCGACAATACCCGAAGCCGCCCCCAGGGCGCTCGGCTTGCCGGCATGCAGCCATTCCAGCAGCATCCAGGACAGGGCACCGGCGGCGGCCGCCACCTGGGTCGTGGCAAAGGCCAGGGCGGCGCTGCCGCCGGCCGCCAGGGCACTGCCGGCATTGAACCCGAACCAGCCGAACCAGAGCAGACCGGCACCGAGCAGGGTCATCGGCAGGTTGTGCGGCACCAGCCGCTCCTGCGGATAACCGATACGCCGTCCCAGCATCAGGGCCAACACCAGGGCGGAGACGCCGGAAGACAGATGAACGACCGTCCCGCCGGCAAAATCGAGCGCCCCCAGCGCCAGCAACCAGCCGCCGTCTCCCCAAACCCAGTGGCAGAGCGGGTCGTAAACCAGTGTCCCCCAGAGCAGGATGAAAACGCAGTAGGTGGAAAACTTCATCCGCTCGGCGAGCGCCCCGGAAATCAGTGCCGGCGTGATCATCGCGAACATTCCCTGAAACATGACGAACACATAGGTGGGAATGGACCCGGTCAGGCTGTCAGGCGCAATGCCGGCCAGAAAGAGGTGCCGCAACCCGCCGATGAAGCGCCCCTCGCCGCCGAAAGCGAGCGAATAACCGACCACCACCCACTGCACCCCCATGATCGCCATGGCGGCCACGGTGTGCATGGTGGTCGACAGGACATTCTTGGCCCGGACCATGCCACCGTAAAAAAGCGCCAGGCCGGGCAGCATGACCAGCACCAGCGCCGAGGCAACCAGCATCCAGGCGGTGTCACCGGAATCGAACCGGCCGGCGGCCAGCACCGGTGTGGCAACAAACGACTGAAGGACCAGCAGGCAAGCAAAAACGGATCGAAACATCTGCACCTCCGAAAGGGAACGTCCGGCAGGATCAGTCCTGCGGTTCACCCGGGTGCAGCAACCCCCATGCCACCCGCGATACCCACCTGTTTTCAATCAATCAGTGGGTCTGTGCCGAATGGGGAGCGTAAGTGCCTGGCATGAATGCGGTTTTCAAAGATCCAAGCCCCCCTCAGGTTCGCCGGTGACAAGCTCACGGATTCAGGCTTTCCATCAGGACAGGCGGCAGGATGCCCAAAAAACGGACACCGGCGCCGGCCGGCGCCTACAAAAAAGGCCCCCGGTCAAAACCGGGGGCCCGGCAAGGAAAGGTTCCGGCCGCGTCTCAGACGGTGACCACCCAGCCGTGCGGATCGGGCAGCCGACCGTACTGGATGCCGGTCAGGGTGTCGTAGAGCCGGCGGGTGATCTCGCCCGGCGTCTTGCCGTCGCCGAGCCGCACCGTCTCGTCCCGGTAGGTGAACTGGCCGACGGGCGAGACGACCACGGCGGTGCCGGTGCCGAACGCCTCGGTCAGCCGGCCCGACGCGACACCTTCGAAGATCTCGTCGACCGTCAGCGCCCGCTCCTCGACCTCGAGCCCCATCTCCCGCGCCAGGGTAAGGATCGAGCGGCGGGTGATGCCGTCGAGAATGGTGCCGTGCAGCGGCGAGGTGACCAGCTTGCCGTCGAGGATGAAGCACATGTTCATGCTGCCGACCTCCTCGACGTAGCGTTTGTGCTTGGCGTCGAGCCACAGCACCTGGTCGTAGCCGCGCTCCGCCGCCTCGCGGGCGGCGTAGAGGCTGGCGGCGTAGTTGCCGCCGGTCTTGACCTCGCCGGTCCCGCCCTCGGCGGCCCGGACGTAGAAGTCGGAGATCCAGATCTTGACCGGCGCGATGCCGCCCTTGTAGTAGGCCCCCACCGGCGACAGAATCACGTAACACAGGTAGCTGTCGGCGGGCCGCACCCCGAGCATCGGCTCGGAGGCGATCATGGTCGGCCGGATGTAGAGGCTGGTGCCGTGATTGCGCGGCACCCAGCGCTCCTCGAGCCGCACCAGCCGCCGGATGGCGTCGAGGAAGAAGGCCTCGTCGACCTCGGGCATGCACATGCGCCGGGCACTGCGGTTGAAGCGGGCGACGTTGTCCGCCGGCCGGAACAGCACCACCGAGCCGTCCTCCTGGCGAAAGGCCTTCAGCCCCTCGAAGATCTCCTGGGCATAGTGCAGCACCATCGCCGCCGGATCGAGGGTGAAGGGAGCGTAGGGCTGGATGCGCGCCGAATGCCAGCCACGGCCGGCATCGTACTCCATGACGAACATCCGGTCGGTGAACTGCTTGCCGAAGACCAGGTTCGCCTCGTCCCCGATCCCCGGCTTGGGGTTGTCGACTGGAAGAATTTCAAGATTCATGACGGATCTCCCTGGCAGGAAACAAAGAGTTTAGAACCGCTTTTTAGCACAGGGGCCGAAGCCACCGCAAGCAGGGACGGGTTGGCCGGCGCCGTCCGGCCGTGGTATGCAGAAAACAGGGAACACACGTGCAACAGGAGACCGCATGGAACCGATCAGCTACCGGCAACTGTGCCGGGCATTGCAGACATTCGGTCTGGACGCAAACGAACGGATCAGCCTGGCGGCCATCCGCAACCGCTACCGCCACCTGGTCAAGAAGCTGCACCCGGACCGGCAGGGTGACGATCCGGAGGCCATCCGGCACATCACCGAAGCCTACCGGACACTGCGCGCCTACTGCGACAGCTACCGCTTCTGTTTCAGCGAGGAGGAATTCTACCGACAGAACCCGGAGGCCCACCTGCGCCGGCAGTTCGCCACCGATCCGGCCTGGGGCGGGCTGCACGCGACCGGCGATGACGAGGCGGAGGACGACTGAAAAGACGGGCTACTCCCGGCCGACCGGCTCGAACACCCCCCGCTGGTCGTTGAAGTTGAAGATCTCGCCGGTCTCGATCACGTAGTGCCAGCCGAGAATCTCCAGCCGCTTCTGCCTGACCCGCTCGGCAATGAAGGGATAGGTCAGCAGGTTGCGCATCTGCACCAGGATGTTGACCCGCTCGGTCAGCCACTCGCGCTCCTCCGGCGTTCCCTCCACCGCCAGGCGGGCCACCCGCTCCGGCACCTCGGCGGACACCTGCAGCCACGTGCGCACGTGCGGCAGTTCGGCCAGCTCCTCGGGGCTCTTGTGCAGCGCCGCGCAGCCGCCGCAGTTGGAATGGCCGCAGACCACGATGCAGTCGACCTCGAGGGCCTTGACCGCGTACTCGATGGCCGAGGTGGTGGCGACGAACTCCTCGGTCTGCCGGTAGGGCGGCACGATGTTGGCCACGTTGCGGACGATGAAGAGCTCGCCGGGCCGGGTACGGGTGATCAGGCTCGGCACCACCCGCGAATCGGAACAGCCGATGAAAAGGGTGTGCGGCCGCTGTTCCCGTCCCAGCCGGCAGAAGAGCTCCCGCTGCGCCAGAAAATCCTCCCGGCGAAACTGCATGATGCCCCTGAACAGTCGCTCCATGGGGGCGGAGTCTAGCACAGCGCCGGCGGGACGGCCAGCCCGGACAACATCCGCAAAACCTGCTGGAGAAAAAAACCTCCCCCTGCTAAGCTATGTCGCTTTGTCCGGGCAGGCGTCCATGACGCCACCGAGCCGACCCGACGGAAAGATCGGACGCATGAAAAAAGACGGACCCATGAACGCATGAACGACACCATCTTCAACCGCATCCGCAAGCCCTCGCGCTATCTCGGCGACGAACTGAACAGCCGGCCGAAAGACGCCGCCTCCATCGAGCTGCGCGTCGCCCTCGCCTTTCCCGACGTCTACGAGGTGGGGATGAGCCACATCGGCTACGCCATCCTCTATCACATTCTCAACGACATCGACTGGCTGGCGGCCGAGCGCGTCTACGCCCCCTGGCCCGACATGGAGGCCGAGCTGCGCGCGGACGGCGCCCCCCTGTGCAGCCTGGAGAGCCTGCGGCCGCTCGCCGGCTTCGACATCGTCGGCTTCACCCTGCAGTACGAGCTGAGCTACACCAACCTGCTCAACATGCTCGACCTGGCGGGCATTCCCCGGCGGCGCGGGCAGCGCGACGAAAGCCATCCGCTGATCGTGGTCGGCGGCCCCTGCGCCTTCAATCCCGAGCCGCTGGCCGATTTCTTCGACTGCGCGGTGATCGGCGACGGCGAGGAGGCCCTGGTCGAGGTGTGCGCGCTGGTCCGGCAGAGCAGGCAGGAGGGCTGGGACCGGCCACACCTGCTGCGGAAGCTGGCCGCCGTCGAGGGCGTCTACGTCCCCTCCCTCTACCAGGTCGACTACCATCCGGACGGCACCCTGCGCGCCATCCGTCCCCTGGACGGCGCGCCGCAACGGGTCCGGCGCCGGGTGCTGGCCGACCTCGACAGCGCCCCCTACCCGCGGCGTCCCGTCGTCCCCTTCATGAACACGGTGCACGACCGGGTGGCGGTGGAGATCGCCCGCGGCTGCACCCGCGGCTGCCGCTTCTGCCAGGCGGGCTACATCTACCGCCCGGTGCGCGAGCGCTCGGCGCAGACGGTGGCGGCCATCGTCGAGCAGTCCCTGCGCCATTCCGGCTACGACGAGGTGTCGCTGCTCAGCCTGTCGACCGGCGACTACTCGCAGCTCGAACCGCTGCTGAAACACCTGATGGACTGCCACGCCGCCGACAAGGTGGCCGTCTCCCTGCCCAGCCTGCGGGTCGGCTCCCTGTCGGCCGAACTGATGGACGAGATCCGCAAGGTGCGCAAGACCGGCTTCACCCTCGCCCCGGAGGCGGGCACCGAGCGGCTGCGCCACCTGGTCAACAAGGGAATCAGCGAACAGGACCTGCTCGACGGCAGCCGGGCCGCCTTCGAGCTGGGATGGCGACTGATCAAGCTCTATTTCATGATCGGCCTGCCGACCGAAACCGAAGACGACCGGGCCGCCATCGTCGAGCTGGCCGCCCGGGTCAAGCAGACCGGCAGGGGCAGTGCCGGCGGTGCCGATGTCAACGTCTCGGTCTCGACCTTCGTGCCCAAGCCGCACACCCCCTTCCAGTGGGAGGCCCAGATCGGGCTGGAGGAGACCATCCGCCGCCAGCAGGAGCTGAAGGACGCCCTGCGCAGGCGCAAGCTGCGCTTCAAGTACCACGATCCGCGCATGTCGCTGCTCGAGGGCATCTTCGCCCGCGGCGACCGTCGCCTCGGCCGCCTGCTCGAAACGGCCTTTGAGCTCGGCTGCCGCTTCGACGGCTGGGGCGAGCATTTCCGCTGGGAGCTGTGGCAGCAGGCCCTGCAGCAATGCGCCGTCGACCCAAACACCTACCTGCGCCAGCGCGCAGAGGACGAAATACTGCCCTGGGATCACATCGACTGCGGCATCCCCAAAAGCTTCTTCCGGCGCGAACGCCGGCGGGCCCTGGAAGGCGCCTACACCGCCGACTGCCGGCAGGGCGACTGCCACGGCTGCGGCCTGTGCGACTTCGACCGGGTGCGCCCGCGCCTCTCCGCCCCGGCACCGCCGGCCGCCGGGTCCGGACGGCCCGCCGCGCCGCCGGCAAAGACGGACGGCCGCTGCAAGATCCGCCTGCGGCTGCGCAAGGAAGGCCGGGTGCGCTTCGTCAGCCATCTCGAGTTCATGACCGCCTTTCACCGGGCGGTGCGCCGGGCCGGGTTGCCGGTCGGCTATTCGGGCGGCTTCCACCCGCATCCGAAGATCGCCTTCCCCGACGCCCTGCCGACCGGCATCGCCTCCGACGCCGAGCTGATCGACCTGGAGCTGACCCGGCCGGTGCCGGCCGGCGAAGTGAAAGAGCGCCTCAATGCCGAGCTGCCGCCGGGGCTGGCCGTTCTCCAGGCGGCGGAGGTCGCCTGGCAAACCCCCAGCCCGTCTGCTAGCATTGTCAGCGCCAGCTACGCCGTCGAGCTGCCCGCCGACGCGCCGGCGGACCTGGCCGAACGCTGCGCGGCCTTTCTCGCCGCCGAGCGGGTCGAGGCAGAGCATCAGACGAAAAACGGCCGCAAGACCATCGACATCCGCCGGGACGTGCTCGACCTGCGCCTGCGCGACGGCCGGCTGCAGCTGACCCTGGCCAAGGGCAGCCCGCTGCCCCTGCTCGGGCACCTGCTCGGCATCGGCCCGGAGCGGGCCCGCGACCTGGCCATCCGCAAGATCGCCGTCGGCATGCGGCCCGGCCTGGACGGCCTGGACAGATCGGAACACCCCACCGGTTGACGCCGGGCGGGCACCAGGCGGCGGCAATCCGCCCCGCCGGCCCCGGCCCCCGTGGTGGCAAACGGCTTTCAAGAACCTGTTCGAATCTATTCGGGAGGAACCATGACCAAGGAGCTGGTCATCAACACCACCTCGCACGAAACCCGGGTCGCCCTGCTCGAGAGCGGCCACATCGCCGAGCTGTACATCGAACGCCGCCGCGAGCGCGGCATCGTCGGCAACATCTACAAGGGCAAGGTGATCAGGGTACTGCCCGGCATGCAGGCCGCCTTCGTCGACATCGGCCTGGAAAAGGCCGCCTTCCTCTACGTCGCCGACGTGCTGGCCGAGATGGAGGCGGTCGAGCAGTTCGTCGAGGGGCGCAGCATGCACGCCGAACCGCTGGAGGGGCCGGAACAGGAGCGCCAGCTTCCCCCCATCGAGGATCTGCTGCAGGAAGGACAGGAGATCGTGGTGCAGGTGGCCAAGGAGCCGATCGGCACCAAGGGGGCGCGCATCACCTCGCACATCTCCCTGCCCGGCCGGCACCTGGTCTACATGCCGACCGTCGACCACATCGGCATCTCGCGCCGCATCGAGAACGAAGAAGAGAAGGACCGGCTGCGCGAGCTGGTCGAATCGATCCGGCCGCCCGGCACCGGCTTCATCGTCCGCACCGCCGCCGAGGGCAAGAGCATGGAGGAGCTGAAGGCCGACATGGAGCTGCTGGTCGGGCTGTGGGAGGACATCAACAAGCGCCTGGAGCACCGCCACGCCCCCTGCCTGGTTCATTCCGACCTCGACCTGACCACCAAGGTGCTGCGCGACATCCTGACCGAGGACGTCGACCGCATCATCGTCGACAACCGGCAGGAATACGACAAGATCGTCGGCTTTCTCGCCACCTTCATGCCGACCCTGAACTACGCCATCGAGCTGTACGAGCAGGACGAGCCGATCTTCGACGCCTTCGGGCTCGAAATCGAGATCAGCCGCGCCCTCGGCCGCAAGGTATGGCTGAAGAGCGGCGGCTACATCATCATCGAACAGACCGAGGCGCTGACCGCCATCGACGTCAACACCGGCCGTTTCGTCGGCAAGCACAACCTCGAGGACACCATCCTCAAGACCAACCTCGAGGCGGTCAAGGAGATCGCCTTTCAGCTGCGCCTGCGCAACCTCGGCGGGCTGATCATCATCGACTTCATCGACATGGAGCGCGAGGCGCACCGCGAGAAGGTGCACGCCGCCCTGGAAGAGGCGCTGAAAAACGACAAGGCGAAGACCAACATTCTCAAGATTTCGGAACTCGGCCTGGTGGAGATGACCCGCAAGCGGGTGCGCGAAAGCATCGGCCGCACCCTCTGCGAGCCCTGTCCCTACTGCGAGGGCAAGGGCTACATCAAGAGCCGCCTGACCACCGTCTACGAGATCTTCCGTGAACTGCGGCGCGAGATTCGCGGCATGCCGGGCTACCGGGTGACCCTGCTGGTGCATCCCGACATCGCCGACCTGCTCACCGACGACGAGCACGAAGGAATCGAGGACATCGAGCGACGCTACGAAAAGCAGATCGCCATCCACGCCCGGCCCCACTTCCATCTCGAGCAGTACGAGATTCTGCCGGGCTGAGACAGCACCGGGCGGGCGGCAGGCCCCGACGAAGCGCAAGCGCCTTCGTCACCCTGCCGACCGCCTTTCCTTTCCTGCCATACCCTGTCCGTCAAAGACCTCCCCAACAGCACTGAAAACCGTCACGATTCCAGGCCAATGGACGATTGACAGGTTCTGAGAAATTTTTTAGGCTGTCAAACAGCGTTCCACGGCACGCCGGGGAATCCAGGGAGGGGGTATCCACGCAGCACCCGGTGCAAGTCACCAACCTGCATCCCTTCCTTTATTTTCCGATGGTTACAGCCGTTGTTATGCGGTTGTTATAGGTTGTTCTGTTTTATTCAAAAATGCGGAATCCGCTTTGTCCAATAAAGCCGATTCCGTCTAATCCTTGTTTTGTTAGGTAATAAAAATCATAAAAGGATACATATGGGCTTACTTGACCTTTTTAACCAATGGATCGTCGAAAGAGGATCTTCTATTGTACAAGAAAAGCATCTCTCGCTTTTCAGAGACCAACTCGCTCTTGCTGACAAGAAGTCGTCGGAACTTGAATCTGAGAATACGGTCCTTCAGTCCAAGATAAAGCAACTTGAATCTGAACTTGAAAAGCTAAACCGTGAAAACGAAATTTTAAAAAAGATAATTAAAACATCTGAAAACAATAAACACAACGAACCTCTCGAAGAAATTAAACAAAATATTCTGTTGTTCCTATCAAACTACGAACAGGTTTATCCTGGACAAGTAGCGGCAACCCTTGGTATCAGCACCACAGTAGCTGAATTCCATCTCGAAGAGTTGCACGACGCAAATATGGTTGACATGTCATGTTGCTTTGGTGGCGAAACATCTTGGTACTTGTCCCACGAAGGGCGGAAATTTCTGGTCAGAAACAACTTAATCACCTAACCAAATAAAGCGGACGGAAAATACATGTGTTGTTCCCGAAAAGCAAAATCAAGTTGCGGTGGCAAACAGTAACATTTCGCCGCCGCCGCTTATCACGACCGTTAGATTGAGAACAAGAGATGGGCCGCAATAAAAGTGAAATTAAGGCAAAATATGAGGATCAGCTACCAAAGCCACCTCGTCTATCTTTTTCAAACATATTTATATACTTGTCTGGTTTTTCGTCAATCATAGGGCTGGTTGCTTCTCCATTTTTTTCCCCTAACAATACAATTCCTTTATTCTATAATATTTTTTTAATTTCATTAATTACATTATTACTTGTATATATCTTTTTGAAAGAGAAGAGAAAACTTAACAGGTATGCACAATCAGTCTATTATATACATTATGTTAATCATATCTTAAGAGATTATCTTGCAGAACTACATATTAATGTTCAAGATGAAATTGATGTGGGTTTTGATAAAATTGATAATATCTTACAAGATGTTGTGAGTGCAATTGCAACTTGTTATAGTATACTTACTGGCAAAAAATGCAGATGCACAATAAAAGAATTAAAAGACGACCTGTACATTATTACTATTATTAGAGATAACATATCTAAAATTAGTGCCAGAATTAATGATGATCAGCAAGATACGATAAAGCATTCTTTAAATGAAAACACCGATTTTTATAATTTATGGTATGCCATAAATGGGTGTAGCAGATATTATTTATCTAACAATTTAGTAAGAGAATGGAAAAATAGAAGATATAAAAATTCTTCATTTAAGGTTTACGATGAGCCTGAAGTGCTTTCAATCTTTGGATATCAAGTTGCAAAGTGGACTTTGCCTTATAAAAGCACTTTGGTTTTACCGATAAGATATGTGTCACAATTTAACCCTCCACACAATAAAGAAGAAAAAGAACGTTCAAAAAGAAAACATAATAATTGGAATGTATGGGGCTTTTTATGTATAGATTCAAACAGCAGAAATGTTTTTGATGCGGAATTTGCTCCTGAACTTGGAGCGGCATTCGCCGATCTCCTTTACATTTTTTATTCGCAAATAGATGCGTTGTTGGATATAATAACGACTCCAAACAAAACAGTGAACCTTGGGGAGCAATGAAAAATGAGCAACATCAAGAAACTACAATCAAAAGTTACTGATGTTAAATGTGCAGACATTAATCAAAGATTTTGGGATGGAACTATTAATAATCAAGATAAGGTTTTAAATGTAAGGGTTCATAGTATCAGTACACTAATTGATAGATGTAAAAAAACAACCTAACACTTATCAGAATCCCGGCCATCAAGAATAAAAAAGTCCGTTTTGTCCGATTGACATGGGCAGAATCATCTCTGAAAAAGGCGTGAGGGTCAGGCTTGACAAGTAGGTAAACACACAAACCCGGATACAAAGGCAAACCGCATGGGGCATGAACTGTCGAGATTGAGCCAGGCAACCCGCCGGCTGGAAACTCTCCTGAATCAGTGAGTTAACAATAGTACCTCTATCCCTTGATCTTCAACAATTA
>CAYTVY010000053.1:0-16260 GCA_964441925.1 uncultured Geothermobacter sp. | reverse complement strand
GGTGACAATGTCGAGCATCGGCTCGGCCGGTTCCGCTTTCTGCTTGCCTATCTGGCCACCGGCGTGGCGGCGACCCTCTTCTTCGCTCTGTTCGTTCCCGGTTCGCAGGTGCCCCTGGTCGGTGCGTCCGGAGCCATCTCCGGGGTTCTCGGTTTCTATTTCGTCTGGTTCCCCCGCAACCAGGTGAAGATGTTCTTCTTTTTCTTCTTTTTGCTGCAGGTGATCGAGGTGCCGGCCCGGCTGGTGCTCGGCTTCTACCTGCTGGTCGACAACCTGCTGCCCTTCCTGCTGACCGGCGGCTCTGGCGGCGGCGTCGCCTACGGTGCCCACATCGGCGGCTTTCTCGCCGGAGCCGGACTGGCCCTGTGGAGCGACCGGCTGGGAACGAACTGGCGCACGCGGCGCCATCTGCACCGGTTGCGGCGGGAGCATCCGGATGAGGCGCCGCCGGTGCGCAGTGCGGCGGAACTTGTCAACGCGCTGCTGGCGGATGGGAACTTGTCACGGGCGGCCCTGGCCTATCTGCAACTGGGAAGTCGCGGCGAGCGGCTGCAGGTGGCCCCGGACGACGTTCTGGCCATCGGTGAGCTGCTGCTCGACCAGCGGCGGGCCGATGAGGCGCTGACGGTCTTCCGCCGCTTCATCGCCGAGCGTCCCGCCGACCCCGGCCTGAGCCGGGCCTATCTCGGTGCCGGCCGGGCCATGCTGCTGCGGCCGCGCTGCCGGACCAGTGCCTACCACTACTTTCTCGCCGCCCTCGATACCGCCGCCACGCCGGCCGAGGCCGAGCTGGCCCGGCGCCATCTTGCCCTGCTGCAGAATTCCGATCCCGAGGTTTGAGGCATGTTCTGGTATTTCGATTATGACCAGCCCCTTTTCCGGCCGCCGTCCGAGGCGCGGTCGCTGATCTTCCAGATCACCTACGGCTGCAGTCGCAACCGCTGTACTTTCTGCGGCATGTACAAGATGAAACGGTTCCGGGTGCGACCGGTCGAGGAAGTCCGGCGGGAGATCGCCCTGGTGCCGGCGGCGCACCGGGCGCATATCCAGCGGATCTTTCTGGCCGATGGCGACGCCCTGATCTATCCGCAGGCGGGGCTGCTGCAGATTCTCGACCTGCTGGCGGAGGCCTTTCCAGCCCTGAGCCGGGTCGGTTGCTACGCTTCGCCCAACGCCCTGGCCGGCAAGAGCCGGGAGGATCTGGAGGCTCTGCGCCGGCGCAAGCTGCGCATTCTCTATTTTGGTCTCGAGTCGGGGGATGATGCCACCCTGGCGCTGATCGACAAGGGCTACGATGCCGGTCGCATGCTCGCGCTCTGCCAGAAGGCGCAGCAGGCCGGGATGAAGCTGTCGGTCACCGCCATTTTGGGGCTGGCCGGCAGGGCTCGCAGCCACCAGCACGCCGAGGCGACCGCCGACTGGGTGAGCCGGCTCAGTCCGGCTTATTTCTCCCTGCTCACCATGTTCCGGCGCAACAACGGGGAGCACTTTCGCCGCATCGAGCAGCTGAGCAACGGCGAAGTGCTGGAGGAGGCGCTGCATCTGGTACGACGGCTCAATCCGCAGGGCACCATCCTGCGCTCCAATCACGTCTCCAACAGCCTGCTGCTCGAGGGACGCTATCCCCGCGACCGGCAACGGGTGATCGCCCAGGCGGAGGCCGCCCTGGAGCAGGCCCGGCGCCATCCCGGCTGGTACCGGCAGGTTCCCGATTACGAAGAGGATGTCTTCTGAGCCGTCTCGGCGGCGAGTGATTCCCGGGTCCGGAACGGAGCGGGAGGTCAGGAGAAGGGGAAGAGGACAGGGATGCCCAGTGAGGCCAGCAGCCAGATCAGCAGGTTGAGAGGGGTTCCCACCTTCAGGAAATCGGCGAACCGGTAGCCGCCCGGCCCCATGACCAGGGCGTTCGACTGGTGGCTGACCGGGGTGAGAAAGCTGGCGGAGGCGGCGACGGCGACCGCCATGTAGAAGGGCTCCGGGCGCACCGCCAGCTCGGTCGCCGTTTCGAAGGCGATGGGGGCGATGAGGACGGCGGTGGCGGCATTGCTCATCATCGCCGTCAGCAGGAAGGTGAGCAGAAAAAGGCCTGAGAGGACTGCCCAGGGGCCCAGCGGTCCGAGCAGGGCGAGCAGCTGTTCGGCCAGCATGCGGGCTGTGCCGCTGCGTTCCATGGCGATGCCCAGCGGCAGGGTGCCGGCAATCAGGACGATGATCGACCAGTCGATCGCCTCGTAAGCCTCCTTGAGGCTCAGGCAGTGCAGCAGCACCATCAGCACCGCCCCGAGGGTGGCCGCCAGCATGATCGGCAGCAGGCCGAGGGAGGCGCTGATCACCACCCCGAGCAGGATCAGGATTGCCGTTGGTCCGCGGCGCGGCCGGAAGGGCATCCGGTCGACGTCGCCGAGCAGCAGAAATCCGTGGTCACGGCCGAGATGGATGGCCCGTTCCCGTGTCCCCTGCAGCAGCAGCACGTCACCGAAGCGCAGGGCGACATGGTCGACCTTGCGCAGTACCGGCGCGCCCTTGCGCCAGATGGCCAGCACCGTCAGTCCGTGGGTGTCGGCGAAGCGCACATCGCGCAGGGTCTTGCCCACCATCTCCGAGGTCGGGGTCAGGGCTGCCTCCACGACCACCACCTCGTCCCGCTTGCCGACGCCGCTGACCGGATGCTCCGCCTCCTGCACCAGCTGGATGCCCTTCTTCTCCCGCACCCGCAGAATACCGCTCGAATCCCCCTCGAGAAAGAGAATGTCCCCCGCCCGCAGCTTGCGGTTGCGGTGCGGGAAGGGGAATTTCTCCTTGCCGCGCAGCAGGGCGCGGACCCGCAGATTGAAGTCCCGTTCGATGCCGCTGGCGGCGATGGTTTTTCCCACCAGGGGCGAAGAGGGCAGGATGGCCACTTCACTGACGTAGTTCTTGACCTGGTAGGCCTCGGTGAGTGAACCGGCCTTGCGGTCGGGCAGCAGGTGACGGCCGGCCAGCAGCATGAAAAGGACACCGCCGACCAGCAGCAGCAGGCCGAGGGGGGTGAAGGAAAACATGCCGAAGCCGCTACCGGTGTGTTCGCGCATCAGTTCGTTGACCAGAATGTTGGGCGGGGTGCCGATCAGGGTGCAGACGCCCCCGAGCAGGGAGCCGAAGGCCAGTGGAATCAGCAGTTTCGAGGGGCTGATCTTTCCTTTCTGGGCGGTGGCGGTGACCAGCGGCATCAGCATGGCGGTGGCACCGATGTTGTTGATGAAGGCGGAGAAGAAGGCGCTGACCAGCATGATGGCGGCAATCATGTGCATTTCCGACCGACCGGCCACCTTCAGCAGCCGCTCGCCGAGGGGCGCCAGTGCCCCGGTCTGGTTCAGGCCGGCCGAGAGGATGAACATGGCGGCAACAGTGATGACGGCTGGGTTGGAAAAGCCGGAAAAGGCCTCGTTTGGAGAAACCAGTCCGCTCAGGCCGACGGCGAGCAGGACCAGCAGGCTGACCAGGTCCATGCGCAGCCATTCGGTGGCATAGAGCAGGATAGCGCCGGCGAGAATGAGCAGAACAATAAGGATATCCATGTGTTTTGTCCGGACATTTGATTTTTGCCGTGCTGCGGACGGGCTTACTGATACCGGTTTCATTGTAACCGGAAACGGCAGATTTGGCAGTGATGAACAATCCAGATCCGAATGAGGGCGGGAAAGGGCTAGCAGTGGTGACGGGGGCGACGGGGACGGTACCGGCTAGACTGTTGTCCCGGAAGCGTCTTGCCAGGCCCGCAGCAATTCGCCGGCAGCCTGTTGCGGTTTGGCCTTGGCGAGGACGGCACGGATGCAGGCAAAGCCGGCGGCCCCGGTCCGGCGTACGGCGGTCAGGTTGCCGGCCGCGATGCCGCCCAAGGCGTAGACCGGCAGCTCGGTGGCGGCGCAGGCCTGCCGCAGCGCCTCGAGACCGAGCGGTTCGCCCATGTCCCGCTTGGAGGGGGTGAAGAAGATCGGACTGAAGGTGACGAAATCGGCGTCGATCGCCTCGGCCAGCCGGATCTCGGCGATGCTGTGGGCGGAAAAGCCGATCAAGGCCTGCGGCCCGAGCCGTTTGCGGGCCTGTTTCAGCCCCGGCGAGCGGGCACCGAGGTGAACGCCGTCGGCCCGGCAGGCCAGGGCGATGTCGACCCGGCTGTTGATCAGCAGCGGCACCTCGTACCGGGCGGTCAGCTCGCGCAGGGCGCGGGCCAGTGCCAGCAGGGCCGCGTCCGGCAGATCCTTCTCCCGCAGCTGCACCAGCGAGACGCCGCCGGCGAGGGCCTGTTCCACGGCCGCCGGCAGATCGCCGCCGGGCGGACAGGCGCGGTCGGTGATCAGATAGAGGGGACCGGGCATGGCGGGGGCCGGTTTCAGGCGGCCGGAGGTCCGGCCGCCGGCTGGAAGGCGGCATCCCAGTCCTTCCAGACCGGGTCGAAGCCGCGCCGGCGCAGCATGGCGGCGAACTCGGCCGGGCTGCGGTCGTCGTCGATGGTGAACTGCTGGCCCTCGTGCTCCCCCCGGGCGTAGCCGCCGGGTGCCGTACAGCTGCCGGCGCTCATCTGGGTGATGCCCAGCGGCAGCAGGTTGTCGCGCAGTTCGGCCCGCTCCCGGGTCGACAGCACCAGCCCGGCGTCGTGCAGCCAGAGGCGCATGGCGCAGACCAGCTGGACGAACTGCCGGTCACCGACCGGCACCCGCGGCTGGAAGCCGCCGTCGGCCGGCCGCAGGCGGGGGAAGGAGATGGTCAGCAGGCAGCGCCAGTAATGCCGGGCGAGATAGCGGCCGTGCAGGCCGGTGAAAAAGGCGTCGATGCGGAAGTTCCCCAGCCCGAGCAGCGCGCCGATGCCGATGCGCCGCATGCCGGCGGCGGCGCCCCGTTCCGGTGCCTCCAGCCGCCAGGCGAAGTCGCGCTTGCGGCCGTAGGGGTGCATCTCGGCATAGAGACGCTGATCGTAGGTTTCCTGGTAGATGGTCAGCGAGTCGACACCGGCGGCGATCAGCCGGGTATAGTCGTCCCGGCTCATGGGAAAGACCTCGATGCCGATGGACGAGAAGAGCGGCCGGACCCGGCGGACGGCGGTTTCGAGATAGTCGACGCCGGCGGCCCTCGGCGCCTCGCCGGTCAGCAGCAGCACGTGCCGGAACCCCTGGTCGGCCAGCACCCGGGCCTCGCGTTCGATCGCGTCCGGTGTCAGGGTGCGGCGCGGCAGCCGGTTGTCGGCGGAAAAGCCGCAGTAGCGGCAGCCGTTGCTGCACTCGTTGGAGAGGTAGAGCGGGGCGTAGAGCAGGATGGTGTTGCCGAAGCGCCGCCGGGTGATCCGGCTGGCCTTGCGGGCCAGCTCCTCCAGATGGGGTTCGGCCGCCGGCGAGAGCAGGGCCATGAAATCGGCCTCGCTCAGCCGTTCGGCCGCCAGTGCCCGCCGGACGTCGCTGCCGTCGCAGGCCCGGATGGCTTCATCCACCTGCCGGGGGTCGTGACGCTGGATGATGTCGAGAAAACTCATGGGAAACCGTGGGAATCAGGAATCAGGAGTCAGGAGTCAGGAGTCAGGAGGGTCCATCCGGGAATTCTGACTCCCGGCTCCCGGCGGGTTCAATCCTCGTTGCGTAAAAAACCGGTCAGCGGGCTGCTCGCCTCGGCGCTCTGCCGCTCCTCGCCCAGGCCGGCGAGGTAGCCTTCGCGGCCGGCCTCCACCGCCTTGCGGAAGGCGGCTCCCATGGCTGCCGGGTCGCGGGCCACCGCCAGGGCGGTATTGACCAGGACGGCGTCGGCGCCGAGTTCCATCGCCTCGGCGGCGTGGCTCGGTGCACCGAGGCCGGCGTCGACCACCACCGGCACGATGGCCTGTTCGACGATGATGGCGATCTGGTCGCGGGTGCGTACCCCGCGGTTGGTGCCGATGGGGGCGCCCAGGGGCATCACCGTGGCCGTTCCCGCCTCCTGCAGATGCTTGGCGAGCACCGGGTCGGCGTTGATGTAGGGCAGCACGGTGAAGCCCTCGCGGACCAGGATCTCGGCCGCCTTCAGGGTCTCGATCGGGTCGGGCAGCAGATAGTAGGGGTCGGGCGTGACCTCCAGCTTGACCCAGGGCTCGCAGCCGGCGGCGCGGGCCAGGCGGGCCAGGCGGATCGCCTCCTCGGCGTCGCGGGCGCCGCTGGTGTTGGGCAGCAGCAGGTACTTCCGCCGGTCGATGTGCGCCAGCATGTCGTCCTGAGGATTGTGCAGGTCGACGCGCCGCAGGGCGACGGTGACGATTTCGGCTCCGGAGGCCTCGAGGGCGGCGGCCATGGCGGCGCTGGAGCTGAACTTGCCGGTCCCGACCATCAGGCGGGACCGGAAGGTGCGGCCGGCGATTGTCAGCAGATCAGACATGGGTTCCATCCTGTTTCTCTGGGCGCGGGTCGATGGAGTCTCAGCCGCCACCGACGAACTGGACGATCTCGAGCTGGTCGTTCTCGAGCAGTTCGGTGCTGTCGAAGTCGACACGGGCGACGATGCTCTGGTTGCGCTCGACGGCGACCCTGCCGGCGTCGAGCTGCAGCAGCCCGAGCAGGCCGGTGACGGTCAGGCCGTCGGTGATGTCCATCGGTTTGCCGTTGACGATGACGTTCATTCTTCTTCTCCTTCGGCATCGAGTCCCAGCAGCAGGCGCAGTACGGCGTTGGCCTGGTGGTGGGCCGCCACGCCCACCCGGGGCGCCATCAGCCCCTCGCCCGGGCCGGCGGCGCTGGTACCGTCGCCGACCAGGTAGAAGGTGCGCCCGCGGCGGCGGGTGACGACACCGTTGGCCGGGCCGAAACCGGCCAGCCCAGAGGCGGCGACCACCGGTTTCTGCGGACAGTCGAGGCGGAAACTCTCGATCAGCATCGCCTTCTGGTCGGCGCGGTCGAAGGCCTCGACCAGCACGTCCACCCGGCCGAAGATCTGCGGCACGTTGTCGGCCGTCAGCTTAAGATGGTGGGTCTCGACGGTGACATAGGGGTTGATGCGCCGCAGGTTCTCCGCCATCGCCTGCACCTTGGGCAGGCCGATCTGGTCGATGAAGTACTGCTGGCGGTTCAGGTTGCTCGGCTCGACGAGGTCGAAGTCGGCCAGGACGAGACGGCCGACACCGATCCGGGCCAGGGCGACGGCCACCGCCGAGCCGAGGCCGCCGACGCCGGCGATGCCGACGCAGGCTCGTTTGACCTTTTCGTGAACACCCGGCGAATGGCGGGCGACCAGCAGGGCCTCGAGCTCTTCGGCGGGCGGAAGCTCGCCGCGCCGGATCAGCACCACCCGGTCGCCTTCGCGCAGGGGGGCGTCGCCGTCCACCGGAAACCCGTTGCAGATGACGATGTCGGCGTCCGGCTTGAGCCGGTCGCGCAGGGCGAAGATGCTGGTCGCCTCCGTCTCGACGGGGCGTTCGTTGACGCGAATCTTCATGTGTTACGAAAAACGGCCGCGCGAAGCGGCCGAGAACAGAATGGCTGCAGACTGTCGTCGGTGCCGCTTCCCTACGCCGGCATGATCCGGATCAGGTTCGAAGGGTCGTTCCGTCGCTGGAACTCTCAGTCCGCCCCGCTTGCCGGCCGTCGGAGACGCCGGAACCGGACAGGGACTCCCCCAGGGCATCTGTGTGCCCACACCCTACCAACGCTCGCCCCCGGGCGTCAACTCTTTTCCCCCTTGCCAGGGGCCGGGCTTTTGACTACCATGACTCCCCCTTTCATCCGAACCCCGCAGGAGTGGTGGCATGAGCATTTCCGCACGCTATCGTGATCTGGTTGCCGAGACGGAGGACCTGCAGCGGCGTCTGGCCCGCGAGCCGGAGGACGAGGTGGCCCGTTTCGCGAACCGGCTGGCGAAGGCGGTCGCGACCCTGGGCGAGCTGCGCGAGAGCGTGGGGGAGATTCCGCAGATGCATCTGGAACGGCAGCTGACGCCGGTGCTGCTGCGGGCCCACAACCAGATCGACCGGGTGCGGGTCGACCTGGAGGAGCGTCAGGCCACCGACTGGGCGGCCCGCCTGTGGACCCTGCAGCAGACGATCTACCGCCTGCTCAACGACCTCTGAGACGGAGCCGGACGGCTAGACGCGCCCGATCGCCTGCCGCCAGCCGGCGAGCAGCCGCCGCCGGTCGCGTTCCGCCATCTGCGGCCGGAACCGGCGCTCTTCCCGCCAGGCCTGCCGGATCTCTTCCGCTCCCTGCCAGACACCGGTCGCCAGGCCCGCCAGCAGGGCGGCGCCCAGGGCGGTGGTTTCGAGCGTCCGCGGCCGCACGACCTCTTTCGGCAGCAGATCCGCCTGCAGCTGCATCAGCAGATCGTTGGCGGCGGCACCGCCGTCCACCCGGAATTCTCCCAGCGGCCGGCCCAGGTCCTCGGCCATGGCCTCCGCCAGATCGCAGATCTGCAGCGCAATCCCCTCCAGGGTGGCGCGGGCCAGGTGGGCCCGGGTGGTGCCGCGTGTGAGGCCGAAGATGCCGCCCCGCGCCTGGGGCCGCCAGTGGGGCGCGCCGAGACCGGTCAGGGCCGGAACGAAGACCACGCCGCCGCTGTCGGGCACCTGGCCGGCCAGGGCCTCGATGTCGGCCGCCCGCTCGATCAGCCCCAGCCCGTCCCGCAGCCACTGGACGGCGGCGCCGGCAATGAAGGCACTGCCTTCCAGGGCGTAGCAGGTCTGCTCGCCGATCTGCCAGGCGACGGTGGTGAGCAGGCCGTTGCGGCTGGCCACCGGCCGCTCGCCGGTGTTGACCAGCAGAAAGGCGCCGGTGCCGTAGGTGCACTTGCCGTCGCCGGGGGCGAAGCAGGCCTGGCCGAAGAGGGCCGCCTGCTGGTCGCCGGCCATGCCCGCCACCGGGATGCCGTCGGGCAGAAAGTCGAGGCCGCGGGTGGTGCCGTAGACCTGCGAGCTGGGGCACACCCTGGGAAGCAGGGCCAGCGGGATACCGAGATGGCCGGCGAGCTCCGGGTCCCAGTCGCGCCGCTCAAGGTCGAGCAGCAGGGTGCGCGAGGCGTTGGAGAGATCGGTCACGTGCGCCGCCCCGCCGGTCAGCCGCCAGACCAGAAAGCTGTCGATGGTGCCGCAGGCCAGGCTGCCGTCGGCGGCGCGGTCGGCGAGCTCCGGGTCCTGGCGCAGCATCCAGGTCAGCTTGGTGCCGGCGAAGTAGGGGTCGAAGACCAGGCCGGTGCGCCGGCGGAAGAGGGGTTCGAGGCCGCGGGCCTTCAGCTCGTCGCAGATACCGGCGGTGCGGCGATCCTGCCAGACGATGGCGTTGCCGCAGGGCCGGCCGCTCTCCCGCTGCCAGACGAGCACCGTCTCGCGCTGGTTGGTGATGCCGATGGCGGTGATCTCGGCCGGCCGCCGACCGGACCGGACGAACAGGGTGGTCACCGCCGTCCGGACCGAGTTCCAGATCGCTTCCGGATCGTGCTCGACCCAGGCCGGCTGCGGAAAGAGCTGGGGGAATTCGACGTTGGCGCGGTCCAGGACCTGCAGGTCGCGGTCGACCAGCAGGGCGGTGGTGCCGGTGGTCCCCTGGTCGATGGCGAGAATCAGCGGTCGCATGGCCTCCTCCCGGGCGGTGGATTTGACCTGAATCAGTGAGCTCCTTGTCGGCGGATAGCACAAGTCATTGATCTGCCTGAGCTTCCCAAAAATCACCGGCGAACCTAGGGGTGCGCCTTACGATTTTTGGAAACCACATTCAGACCAAGCACGTGCACTCACCATCCAACAGAAACGTACTGATTCAGGTTTGATGCCGTCGGGCACCGGTTCTTCAGTATAGCAGGCCGCCGGTCGGTCCGGGCGACGGTTGGCCGCCTGGAAGCCTGGTGCTATGATGGAGCCGGTGGCACGGCCGTTGCTTGTGCTTACCCGCGCCGGATTTTCCGGACACAACGACGAAGGTGGACAGCCGATGCATCGCAAACTACGGAATATCTTCTACGAGGCGCGGGACCCGCAACTGACCTGGGACGACATCGGCGGTTATGCCGAAGTGAAGCAGACCCTGAGGGAGATGATCTGCCTGCCGCTGCAGAAGCCGGAGCTGATAGCCCGGCACAATCTCGGCCTGCCGGCCGGAGTGATGATGTGGGGGCCGCTGGGCACCGGCATCACCATGCTGGCGGAGGCCTGTGCCAGCGAGGCCGGCGTCTCTTTCGTCTACGTGTCGGGACAGGAGATGCTCGGCAAGCACGCCGAGCTGGAGGAGGCCTTCGATACCGCCCTGCACGAGGCGCCTTGCGTCCTGTTCATCTCCGACTGTGAATGGCTGGCGCCGCGGGCCGGCTGCGACTACGAATGGAGCCCCGGCAACCGGCGGGCGGTGCCGCCGACCTTCGCCGATGCCGAGCTGACCCGGCTCTTCATCGAGCAGGTCGACCGGATCAACGCCCATCCCGAGGTCCGGCTGCTCGGCTCCTGCTACCGCATCGACACGGTCGACCAGGCCCTGATCAAGGAGAAGAAGCGTTTCAACCGCAAGGTCTTCGTGCCGCCGCCCGACGTCGAGGACCGGCTCGGCATGCTCGACATCTACATGGACCGGATGCCGAACCTCGCCCCCGGCATCGACCGGCGGGCGATTGCCGAGGCGGCCGAGGGGTTCGTCGGCTGGGACATCGAGAGCCTGTGCAAGCGGGCGACGGTCAATGCGATCAAGGCCGACCAGGAGCAGGTGACGGCCGAGCATTTCCGGCAGGCGCTGCGCGAGGTGCGCCCCTTTCTGACGCCCGACATGGTGGCGAAGTACTGGGAGATCCGCCGCACCGACTGTCCGCATCACTACGAGTTCTGAGCATGACGGTATCCGTTCCCGACATCTATGCCCGGCTCTATGCCCGGCACGGTCATCGCTGTCCGATGAGCACCCTCGGTGCCCGGCTGGCGATGGCCGCCCTGGCGGCGCTGGAGGAGAACGGCGAACCGTTGCGCGGCCGCTATTTCACCCGCACCTGCGCCATCGACGGCGTGCTGGAGGTGACGGGGCTGAGTGAGGCGGACGGCACCCTGGAGATCCGTCCCGAGGGGCGGCACGCCCTGCGGCTCGAGCGCGGCTGGCTGGCCGTCGAGGTCGAGCTGACCCCGGCCGCGGCGCGGCTGGCCGGGGAGTACCGGCGGTTCGGCTACGAGATCGAGGCCGGCTGGGACGATCTCGACGAGGCGGAGCGCCGGCGGCGGCAGGCCCGGCGCGAGGCCTATCTCGACGCGCTGCTGCCGCGTCTCTGGCAGGCGCCGGACGAGGAGCTGGTGTTCTTCCGGCGGGAGGACGAGGGTGCCTGAGTCGCTCTGGGCCCGTTTCGCCGATGTGGTGCTGACCGAGATCGGCCGCATGTGGTGGATCTTCCTGCTGTCGGTGCTGCTGGTCGGCCTGATCAAGGGTTACAAGCTCGATTTGCGGATCCGCGACGCCGTGCGCCGCAGCGGCGTGTTCGGCATTCTCATCGCCATCGCCGTCGGCATGGTGTCGCCCCTGTGCGCCTGCGGCATCCTGCCGGTGGTCATCTCCCTGGCGATGATCGGCACGCCGCTGCCGCCGCTGCTCGCCATTCTCGCCACCTCGCCGACCATGGGTCCGGACGCCCTGTTGCTGACCTGGCGCGGCCTGGGAGGTGACTGGGCACTGCTGAAGCTGGTCGGTTCGGCCGTCCTCGGACTGGCCGTCGGTCTGGCCACCCTGCTGGCGCAGAAGAGGGGCTGGTTCGGCGGGGACGAGCTGAAGCTGCGGCCGGTCTACCGGGAGGACGGCAGCCTGGCGCCGGCGAGCGAAATCGGCGCCGCCGCCGGCATCCGGGTGCGCAGCATGCAGGTGGTGCCGCGCGCCAGCCGGCTGCGCTTCATCTTCGACCGCTGTCTGGACGCCGCCTCTCTCACCGGCCGCTACCTGCTGCTGGCCATCCTGCTGGAGGGCGTACTGGTGACCCTGGTGCCGACCGCCTGGATCGCCGGGCCGCTGGGGCACGACAGTGCCTGGTCGCCTCTGGTCGCCGCCTTTGTCGGGCTGCCGCTGCCGGCCAACCAGATTCCGGTCATTCCGATCCTGGCCGGCCTGCTTGAGCGGGGCATGGACCGGGGCGCCGCCTATACCCTGCTGCTGGCCGGGCCAGTTTCGAGCCTGCCGGCGATGGCGGCCCTGGCCGGCATCTTCCGCCGCCGGGTGCTGGCCCTGTTCCTGACGGTCAGCCTGGGGGTCTGCGTCCTGCTCGGCCTGCTGCTCAGGCTGGCGGGCTGATGGAGTTCCGTCGTCCCGGGACAATCCGGCAGACGGCTTTCTGCCGAAGGAGTGTCGTGTGATTCCCGTTCGTTTCCCGATTGCCCTGCTGCTGGCGCTGCTGCTGACCGCCTGCCTCGGTCCGGCCGGGAGCGCGCCTCCCAACCTGAGCGGCCGCACCATGCTGGACGGCCGGCCGGTGGCCGGTGTCCGGGTCATGGCCTATCCGCGGGCCGCCGGCGCGCTGACCGGTCCGGCTCCCTATGTTTCGGCCCCGAGTGACGCCGACGGGTGTTTCGGCCTGCGGCTGCCGCCCGGCCGCTACTTTCTGCTGGCCCGGGGAGAGAAGCTGTTCACCTACTACGGACGCAACCCGGTCGTGATCGGCGAGACGCCGGTGGCCGATCTGAACCTGGGACTGGTGCGGACGAAGGAGGCGGAAGGCGGGTTCCCGCCTCCCTTCGTCGAGAAGGGCGTGCAGGTGCGGCTTTTGGCCGACGGCCGGCCGCTGGCGGGGGCCACTCTCTATGTCTATCTCGACCTGACCAGTGATCTGAAGGGGATGGGCTACGTCATGGCAGGCCCTTCGGACGCGGACGGCCTGGTCGAGGCCGACCTGCCGGCCGGCACCTACTACCTGCTGGCCCGCAAGCGGGCCAGCGGCCTGCAGGTCGGTCCGCTGGTCGCCGGCGACTGGATCGGCTACTGGCCGGGCAACCCGCTGCGTCTGGCCGACGGCGGCCTGCACCGGCTGACCATTCCCATGTTCCGGGTGCCTCGGAAGAGCGCCCGGCAGATGCGGCTGACCGCCGGCCGCACCCTGCTGGCGGGCACCGTCCTTGACGCCGCCGGCCGGCCGGTGGCCGGCGTCCGGGCCGTGCTCTACCGCGATCCCCGGATGCTCAACCGTCCCGACCTGGTCTCCGAACCGACCGGCCCCGACGGTCGCTGGCAGTTGCTGCTGCCGGCCGGCGGTACCTACTATCTCGCCGCCCGCAACACCCTCGGCGGGGCGCCGGGCCCCGGCGACCTCTACGGCACCTACAACGGCAGCGACGATCACGCGGTGCGGCTGAAGACGGGCGAGGCCCGGCGCGACCTGCAGATCGTGGTGGAGGAGATGTGGTAAGGGGGCTGCTTGTGCTGCTGCTGGCCGGCACGCTGGCCGGCTGCGTCGCGCCGCGGCCGGCGGCACGGCTGGTGCTCGGCGACACGACCTTCACCCGGGACCAGACCTGGAGCGGCCAGGTGCTGATCCGGGGGAAGGTGCGGCTGGCCAACGGCGCCTCCCTGACCCTGCTGCCGGGCACCGATGTCCGGTTCGAGCGTGTCGACGCCGACCGGGACGGTCTCGGCGACGCCGCCATCGAGATCGAGCGCGGCGACCTGATCGCCGTCGGTACGCCGCTGGCGCCGATCCGCCTGCGCAGTGCCGAGACGCGGCCGCAGCCCGGCGACTGGCTGGAGCTGAAGGTCGATTTCTCCCGCCGCGTCGAGCTGCGCTGGTGCGAGATCCGTGACTCGGCCCACGGGCTGCATGCCCATTTCAGCAGGGGCGTGGTGACGGACAGCATCCTGCGGGACAATATCGATGGAACCCGTTTCGGCCAGGGCCTCTACACGGTGCGTCGCAGCCTGGTGCTGCACAACCGGGGCAAGGGGATCAATTTCCGCAACAGCCGGGTGGTGCTCGAGAACAACCTGCTGATTGGCAACCACGCCGGCCTGTTCATTTTCGAGACCGACCGGCCGCTGACCGTTGCCGGCAACAATTTCCTCGCCAATGACAGCCACGTCCGCCTGGGCGATTTTTTCACCGGCGAGATTGCCCTGGGGCGCAACTGGTTTTCCGGCGGTGACAGGCTCGGGACGCTGCTGTACGACCGGGGCGAGGACCCGGCCATCGGTCTGCTGCGCGCCGAGCCGGCGCCGGCCTGGCAGGTGCCGGCCGGGCCGGATCCCCGCCCCGTCGTGACGGCCGGCTGGTCCGTGGCCACCGGCGGCTATGTCGATGCCGACCCGGTGGCGGCGGGGGACCTTTTGTTGGTGCCCGGCTGGGACGGACAGTTGCGGGCCCTGACGGCGGATGGCAGGGTGCGCTGGACGGCCGGGCTGGGCGATGTCGCCGACAGTGCGGTCGCCGTCGACGACGCGCGGATCTACCTGCAGACCTGGAACCGCGAGGTGCTGGCGCTGGCCCGGCGGGACGGTCGCGTGCTCTGGCGTTTCCGCTATCCGGCGTCGCCGCACGACGATCACCGGCAGGGGGCGGTGGTGCGCTGGCGGAACCTGCTGCTGGTGCCCGCCTGGAACGGCCGGCTCTACGCCCTGGACCCGGCCGGGGGCCGGCCGCTCTGGTCGGTCGACTGCGGCCTGCCGCTGCGCAGTGCGCCCCTGGTCGCCGGGGGGACGATCTACCAGGCCGCCGGTGACGGCCGGCTCAGCCGGATCGCGCCGGACGGCCGCCGGCTGTGGCGTCTCGACCTGGGGGCGCCGCTGCTGGCCCGGCCGGTGGCGCTCGATACGGGCGTGGCGGTGCTGACCCGCACCGGCGAGCTGGTGGCGGTATCGGACGACGGCCGCATCCGCTGGCGGACGGCCCTGGGAGAGCAGGCTTTCTACGCGGCGCCGGTGACGGCCAACGGCCTGCTCTACGTGGCGACCGCCGCCGGGCTCCTGCACGCCCTGGACCCGGCGACGGGGCAGCGTCTGTGGCGGGTCGAGGTCGGGGCGCCGGTCTATGCCACGCCGCGCCTGGCGGCCGGCCTGGTGCTCGTCGGCGACAACCGGGGCCGGCTGCAGATATTCAACAGTTTCGATGGCCGTCGACTAGCCGTTTTTGCCGCCGGCGATGCGATTCAGTCCCGTCCTCTGCTCTGGCGGGGCCGGCTCGTCTTCGGCAGCCGGGACGGGAGGATTCATGCTCTGAGGCTCGGGTTCGCCGGGCCGGACAACCAAAGCCACTGATTCAGGGAAAAACAGGACGCAGCCATGAGTGATGACAAACGACGGGAGATCCGCATCGAGATCCAGCTGGACGAAGAGACGGCGCAGGGTGCCTACGCCAATCTGGCGGTGGTCAATCATACCGAAACCGAATTCGTACTCGACTTCATCTACGTGCAGCCGCAGGCGCCGCGGGCCAAGGTCCGCTCCCGGATCATCACCACGCCGCGGCACGCCAAACGTCTGCTGCGGGCGCTGCAGGACAACCTGGCCCGTTACGAGGCGCGTTTCGGACCGGTGGACGAGAGCGCCGTCGACGAGCCGGCGCCGGTGGGGGACTATCACTGACTTTCGCTGGCGTGAAACTTGTATGAATGAACCGGTGAGCCTGTCGCCGATGAACGGCGCAAGTCGTCGACCTGCGTTCTTCATCCGGCACGAACCCGCTGTTTCAGGGAGCAAACACACCGGTTCGTCCCCGGGCACCACGATGAACCGACAGGAGTGAAGCAATGATACGGATGCGCGGTTTCTTTCTGCCCCTGCTGTTGCTGGTTCTGCTCGGCCTTCCGGCCGGGCCGGCAGCGGCCTGTGTCGGCAAGACTCTGGTCATCGGCACCACCGACGAGCCCCAGCAGCAGGTGCTGTCCCAGCTGCTGGCGGTGCTGATCAGCGAGCGGACCGGGACCACGGTGAAGATCGTCCGGCACAAGACGCACCGTCAGCTGCACGAGGCGCTGCTGCGGGCCGAGATCAACCTGTATGTCGAATACACCGGGGTTGGCCAGGTGGAGATCCTGGGCCGCGAGCCGATCGCCGATCCGAAGGCGCTCTATGCGGCGGTGAAGAAGAGCTACAACAGCGAGCTGAACCTGATCTGGCTCAAGCCGTTCGGTTTCGACGCCCCCGGCGTCGCGCCGCTTAACGTGCCGGCCGAGGCGGCGCCGGTGGTGCGCAAGGACACCCTGAAGAAGTTTCCCGCCCTGGCCCGGCTGATCAACAAGCTCGGGGGCCGCATCGATCTGGCCACCATCCGGCGGCTGGAGAAGGAGGCCGCGTCGCGGCCGCCGGAGCAGGTGGCGCGCAACTTCCTGAAAGCCAACAGGCTGAT
>CAYTVY010000052.1:0-16679 GCA_964441925.1 uncultured Geothermobacter sp. | reverse complement strand
TGACCAGAATGTGGGGATTTTCCCCCTTCTGTTTCAGAACCTGCCGTTGTTGCACTCCGAACCGGTGCTGCTCGTCGACGATGCCGAGTCCCAGCCGGTGAAAACGGATGCCTTCCTGCAGTACGGCGTGGGTGCCAACGACCAGATGGACCTGCCCTGCCGCGATCTGCTCCTGGGCACGCTTCTTTTCCGTCGCCTTTCGGGTGCCGGACAACAGGACGGCGCGCAGCCCCAGTTTCTCCAGCCAGTGGCTGAAAAACCGGAAATGCTGTTCCGCCAGAATCTCGGTGGGGGCGACAACGGCGACCTGGGTTTCGTTTTCGATCGCCAGCAGGGCCGCCATCAGGGCGACGACGGTCTTGCCGCTGCCGACATCCCCCTGCACCAGGCGGTGCATCGGGTGCGGCTGCTGCAGGTCGCGTTTGATCTCGCCCAGCACCCGCTTCTGGGCGGCCGTCAGCCGGAAGGGAAGCATGGCGGCCAGCGGGCGGGTGAAGCGGTGTTCGACCCGGAAAGGAATCCCCTCCTCCAGGCGGATGCCCTTGCGACGCAGCAGCAGTCCCAGTTCGAGATAGAAAAATTCGTCGTAGACCAGGGCCCGGCGACAGGGGTCGTCTCCCCGCTGCAGGGCGTTGAAATCCGCATCGTTGTCCGGCCAGTGGACCTGTCGCAGGGCAATATCGAGGGGGGGCAGCTTTCTTTTGCGCAGCAGCTCGTCCGGAATGTGGGTTTCGACCAGAGAGGAAAAGCGCCCGACGGCCTCCTTCCAGATCTTGCGGGCGGCGCGCTGGTGCAGACCTTCGGTCAGAGGATAGATCGGCAGGATGCGGCCGAAGCTGAGTGGATCGGCATGCATGAAGGATTCGGCATCCTGTCCGGGGGACAGAAAGTCGGCTTCCGGATGCAGAACCTCGCACCGGCCGGCGAAGCGTTTCACTTCGCCCCGAAAGATCGCCCGGCGTCCCACCCGGTAGGTCTTCTGCTGCCAGGAGCGGCGGTAATGAAACCACCTGAGAACGATGGTGCCACTGCCGTCACCGACCACCACCTCCCACATCGCCCGTCCCGAACGCCCGGAGCGCACCTCGGCCGAGGCAAGGATCTCGCCGGTGAAGATCTCGGTGCAACCGGGGCGCAACCGGGCTATCCTGCTGAGTTTGCGACGGTCTTCGTAACGGTGTGGCAGGGTGTAGAGCAGATCCTCGACGGAACGGATCTGCATGCGGGCGAACCGCTCGATCAGACGCGGACCGACGCCGCGCAGAACCGACAGGGGCTGGTGCAGGGGGCTGGATTCGGCGCACATGACGCCATTTTAGTACATCAGATGGCAAAGGCGAAGCCCAATCGCTTCGCCTTTGCCTCATTTTCCAATAAATACCGACAGTTGCGGCAAGAGTTGCCGTTCGCTCACTCGTAACGGATGTCGGTGATCTCGTAGATCTTGACGCCGGAAGGAACCCGGATCTGCACCTCGTCGTCGACCTGATGGCCGATCAGGGCCTTGCCGACCGGCGAGGTGACGGAGATCTTGCCTTCCTTGATGTCGGCCTCGTCCTCACCGACGATCTGGTAGGTGACTTCGGTCTCGCTCTCGGTGTCGAACAGGGTGACCGTGGCGCCGAAGACGACCTTGTCGCTGTCGATCTGCGCCGGGTCGATCACCTGGGCCCGGGCGATCTTGTCGTTCAGCTCCTGGATACGTCCCTCGATGAAGGCCTGCCGGTCCTTGGCGGCCTCATACTCGGCATTTTCCGAAAGATCACCGTGACTGCGGGCCTCGGCGATCGCCTCGACAACCCGGGGACGCTCGACGCGGGTCAGGTGCTTCAGCTCCTCCTGGAGCCGTTCGTAGCCGGCTCGGGTCATCGGAATCTGACTGGACATGGACTAACCTCACCAAAAATTGATTGGGCGGGATAACCCGCCCAATGGTTCTCGTCACGCAAAAAAGGAACACGCCCGCCGGGCGTGTCAGTCGGCATAATACTCCTGCAGCGGCTTGACGTCAAGACTTTCCTGGCGCATGGCAAGGATGCCGTCAACCGCCGCCCGGATACCGGCGACGGTGGTGAAGTAGGCCACGTTGTACATCAGGGCGGTGCGGCGGATCGAATAGGAATCGGCCACCGACTGGGCGCCGAAGGTGGTGTTGAAGACCATGGCGATCTCGTGGCTCTTGAGGGCATCGACACAGTGCGGCCGCCCCTCTTTCACCTTGTTGACCACCTCGACCGGCACGCCCTTCTCGGAGAGGAACCGGGCCGTGCCGCGGGTGGCAATCAGGGAGAATCCAGCCTCGACCATCCGGCGCACCGGTTCGAGGATCAAGGGCTTGTCGGCGTCTTTGACGCTGACGAAGATCTTGCCGGCCGTCGGCAGGTTGACCCCGGCTCCAAGCTGGGCCTTGGCGAAGGCCTTGCCGAAATCGCGATCGATCCCCATCACCTCGCCGGTCGACTTCATTTCCGGGCCCAGCAGGGTGTCGACGCCGGGGAACTTGACGAAGGGGAAGACGGCTTCCTTGACCGAGATGTAGTCGGGGACGATGTCCCCTTCCACGCCGAGCTCGCGCAGGCTTTTGCCCGCCATCAGCCGGGCGGCGATCTTCGCCAGCGGCCGGCCGGTCGCCTTGGAGACGAACGGCACGGTCCGACTGGCGCGGGGATTGACCTCCAGCAGGTAGATGTCACCGTCCTTCACCGCGAACTGGATGTTCATCAGGCCGACGACACCCAGTTCGAGAGCCAGCTCGATGGTCTGCCGGCGGATCTCCTCGACGATCTCCGGCGCCAGGGAATACGGTGGCAGGGCGCAGGCCGAGTCGCCGCTGTGAATCCCCGCTTCCTCGATGTGCTGCATGATACCGCCGATGACCACCTCCTTGCCGTCGGCCAGGGCATCGACATCGATTTCGGCGGCGTTCTCGAGGAACTTGTCGATCAGGATCGGATGCTCGGGAGACGCCTGAACAGCGTGCGTCATATAGCTGCGCAACGATTCGACATCGTAGACGATCTCCATCGCCCGGCCGCCGAGCACATAGGAGGGCCGCACCACCACCGGGTAGCCGATCTTTTCGGCGATCCTTTCCGCCTCCTCGGTGGAACGGGCGGTGCCGTTGTCCGGCTGCCTCAGGCCGAGCTTGTGCAGCAGGGCCTGGAACCGTTCCCGGTCCTCGGCACGGTCGATGGCATCCGGGCTGGTGCCGATGATCGGTACGCCGGCTTTTTCCAGCGCCACCGCCAGCTTCAGCGGCGTCTGGCCGCCGAACTGGACGATGACGCCGTCCGGTTTCTCCACCGCCACGATTTCGAGCACGTCCTCCAGGGTGAGCGGCTCGAAATAGAGCCGGTCCGAGGTGTCGTAGTCGGTCGAGACCGTCTCCGGGTTGCAGTTGACCATGATGGTCTCGTAACCGTCCTCGGCCAGGGCGAAGACCCCGTGCACGCAACAGTAGTCGAACTCGATCCCCTGCCCTATCCGGTTCGGACCGCCGCCGAGGATCATGATTTTTTTGCGCTCGCTCGGCTGGGCCTCGCATTCCTCCTCGTAGGTGGAATAGAGATAGGGGGTGTAGGCCTCGAACTCGGCGCCACAGGTGTCGACCCGCTTGTAGACGGGACGGACATCCAGCTCCTGCCGCAGCTGGCGGACGTCCGCCTCGGTCAGTCCCCAGAGCGTGGCCAGCCGGGCGTCGGAAAAACCGTACCGTTTCGCCTCGCGCAGCAGGGCAACGAAACTTTCGTCCCGCCGGGCGACGAGATCGGCATTTTCGACCAGCTTCCGTTCCATCTCGACGATCTGGCGGATGTTGTTGATAAACCAGGGATCGATGCCGCTCAGGCGGTAGATCTCGTCGACCTGCCAGTTGGCCCGCAGGGCGTCGGCCAGATACCAGATGCGTTCCCAGCCGGGAACCCGCAGTTTCTCGCGCAGCAGCTCGTGCTCGGCCTGGCTCAGTCCCCGCCGGCTCTCCTCGACCGAGGTGAAGATACGGCTCTCGAAGCCGTTCGAGCCGATCTCCAGCGAGCGCAGGGCCTTCTGCAGGCTCTCCTTGAAGGTGCGGCCGATGGCCATCACCTCGCCGACCGATTTCATCTGGGTGGTCAGGGTCGCGTCGGCCTGGGGAAACTTCTCGAAGGTGAAGCGCGGCACCTTGGTGACCACGTAGTCGATGGTCGGCTCGAAAGAAGCCAGGGTCTCCCGGGTGATGTCGTTCGGGATTTCGTCCAGGGTGTAGCCGACCGACAGCTTGGCGGCGATCTTGGCGATGGGAAAGCCGGTCGCCTTGGACGCCAGGGCCGATGAACGGGACACCCGGGGGTTCATCTCGATGACCACCAGCCGGCCGTCCTTCGGGTTGATGGCAAACTGGATGTTGGAGCCGCCGGTGTCGACACCGATCTCGCGGATGATGGCGATGGCGGCATCCCGCAGGATCTGGTACTCCTTGTCGGTCAGGGTCTGGGCCGGCGCGACGGTGATCGAGTCGCCGGTATGCACGCCCATGGCGTCGACGTTCTCGATGGAGCAGATGATCACCACGTTGTCGGCAACGTCGCGCATGACCTCCAGCTCGTATTCCTTCCAGCCGATGACCGATTCCTCGACCAGGATTTCGGTGGTCGGCGAGGCATCGAGCCCGGCCAGGGCCATCTGTTCGTATTCCTCGCGGTTGTAGGCGATGCCGCCGCCGGTGCCGCCCAGGGTGAACGAGGGACGGATGATGGCCGGATAGCCGACATGCTCGATGATCTCCATCGCCTCCTGAAAACTGTGGGCCAGGCCCGAACGCGGCACCTCCACACCGATCTTCTTCATCGCCTCCTTGAACAGAGTGCGATCCTCGGCCTTCTCGATGGCCGGCAGCCTGGCCCCGATCAGCTCGACGCCGTATTTTTCGAGAGTGCCGTCCTTGGCGACGGCGACGGCGGTGTTCAGCGCCGTCTGGCCGCCGAGGGTGGGCAGCAGGGCGTCGGGGCGTTCCTTTGCGATGATCCGGCGCAGGGAATCGGGCGTGACCGGCTCGACGTAGGTGCGGTCGGCGAAATCCGGGTCGGTCATGATGGTCGCCGGGTTCGAATTGAGGAGAACGACTTCGTAGCCCTCCTCCTTCAGCGCCTTGCACGCCTGGGTTCCCGAATAGTCGAATTCGCAGGCCTGGCCGATGACGATCGGGCCGGCACCGATGATCAGTATCTTTTTCAGGTCTGTCCGCTTGGGCATGGTCTATCCTTCTCGTCGGCCCCTGCCGAACTTGATAAACAGCATGAGCTGTTCTGTTGCAACTCAGGAAGATTTCTTCTTTTTCCAGTCAGACATCAGTCTGATGAACTCGTCGAAGAGGTAGTTGGCATCGTGCGGTCCCGGCGAAGCCTCCGGGTGATACTGGACCGAGAACAAGGGCAGTTCACGGTGACGCAGCCCCTCGACGGTGTTGTCGTTGAGGTTGACATGGGTGATCAGGGCATCGTCCTGCAGCGAGTCGGCGTCGACGGCGAAGCCGTGATTCTGGGCGGTGATCTCGACGTTCGGCCCCGTTCCCCGGCGGACCGGCTGGTTGCCGCCGCGATGTCCGAACTTGAGCTTGTAGGTCCGGCCGCCGAGCGCCAGGCAGATCAGCTGGTGGCCGAGACAGATGCCGAACAGGGGGACCTTGCCGAGCAGCCGGCGGATCGTTTCCTGGGCATAGGTCACCGGCTCGGGGTCGCCGGGGCCGTTGCTGAGAAAGACGCCGTCCGGGTTCATGGCCAGCACCTCATCGGCACCGGTGGTGGCCGGCACCACGGTCACCTCGCAACCGCGGGCGACGAAGTTGCGCAGGATGTTGCGCTTGATGCCGAAGTCGAAGGCCACCACCCGCCAGTCCGTCTTTCCGGCGGCCGTGTAGCCGGACCGCAGGTCCCAGGGGCCCTCGGACCAGGCGTAGGGCTTGTCGCAGGTCACCGTTCGCACCAGGTCCTGCCCGACGATGGACGGCGCCGTCCGGGCTTTCGCCACCAGGCTGTCGGCATCGGCATCGACGGTCGAGATGATGCCGGTCTGCGCTCCCCGGTCGCGGATGTGCCGCACCAGGGCCCGGGTGTCGATGCCCTCGATGCCGACGATACCGTTTTCCTTCAGGTAGGCGTCGAGGCTCATGGTCGAGCGCCAGTTCGAGGGGAAGGAGCAGGCTTCCCGCACCACGAACCCCCGCAGATGCGGCCGGTCGGACTCGACATCCTCCGGGTTGATGCCGTAGTTGCCGATCTGGGTGTAGGTCATGGTGACGATCTCGCCGGCATAGGATGGGTCGGTCAGGATTTCCTGGTAACCCGTCATGCTGGTGTTGAAGACCACCTCGCCCGTCACTTCTCCGGGCGCGCCGATGGAACGGCCGTGAAAGACCCTGCCGTCGGCCAGGGCCAGAATCGCTTTCATGTCGCTGTCACTCCTTGCTGCGTCTGAGTGGTTTCCGGGAGGCCCGTGTGTCTCCCGCCCTTCTCTGCCCGGTCAGTCCTCCCGCCGGAAGGCGACCCTGCCCCCCACGATGGTGACGGTGGCGGCACCCTTCATGGTCCAGCCGCCGAACGGCGTGTTTTTGCTGCGGGAGTGCAGGCTGTCCGGCTCGACGGTCCATTCCCGTTCCGGATCGATGAGCGTGACATCGGCCGGCTGCTCCTTGGCGAGACGGCCGCCCGCCAGCCCCAGGGCCCCGGCCGGGCCGCAGGTCAGCAGGGCGATGGCCCGCTTCAGATCGATGACCTGCTCCTCCACCAGTTTCAGGGTGAGCGGCAGGGCGGTCTCCAGCCCGATGATGCCGTTCAGCGCCAGGTTGAACTCGACGTTCTTTTCGTCGTAATGATGCGGCGCATGGTCGGTGGCAATGGCGTCGATGGTGCCGTCGGCCAGTCCCTCGCGAACCGCCGTTCGGTCGTCTTCGCTGCGCAGCGGCGGGTTCATCTTGGCGTTGGTGTCGTAGCCCCGCACCGCCTCGTCGGTCAGGGTGAAGTGGTGCGGCGTCGCCTCGCAGGTCACCCGGACACCCCGCTTCTTGGCCTGCCGGACCAGCTCCACGCCGCCGCGGGTGGAGATGTGGGCGATGTGCAGTCGGCCGCCCGTCAGTTCGGCCAGCATGATGTCGCGGGCGATCATGGCGTCCTCCGCCACCCAGGGGATGCCCTTCAGGCCGAGCTCGGTGGCGACGAACCCTTCGTTCATCACGCCGTCCCCGACCAGGGAAAGCTCCTCGGCATGCGAGATGACCGGCGCCCCGAAGGGCCGGACGTATTCGAGGGCCCGCCGCATGACGCTGCCGCTTTCCACCGGCCGGCCGTCATCGGAGAAGCCGACCACGCCCTCGGCGGACAGCTCACCCATCTCGGTCAGGCTCTCTCCCTTCAGCCCCCGGGTGATGGCGGCAATGGGATGAACCCGGCAGTGCCCCACCTCGGCGGCCCGGCTCTGGATGTAGCGGGTGACCGCCAGGTTGTCGTTGACCGGCTGGGTGTTCGGCATGCAGGCGACGGCGGTGAAACCGCCGGCGACGGCGGCCAGGGTGCCGCTGGCGATGTCTTCCTTGTATTCCAGCCCCGGATCGCGCAGATGGACGTGAATGTCGATCAGGCCGGGGACCACCAGCTTGCCGGTGGCGTCGATCACCTCGTCCGCCTCGACGTCGAGGCCGGGACCGATGTCGCTGACGACGCCGTTGTCGAGAAAGAGATCGAGCTGGGCGTCGGTATCGCTGGCAGGGTCGACGAGACGACCGTTCTTGATCAGCAGGCTCATTGGACTTTCTCCTTTGACTGAACGGATCAGGCGTTGGCCGGTGCCTCGCCGCCGACCACCAGATAGAGCAGGGCCATGCGGACGGCGACACCGTTTTCGACCTGGTCGAGAATGACGTTCTGCGGCCCGTCGGCCACGCTGGAGGCGATTTCGACCCCCCGGTTCATCGGCCCCGGATGCATCACCAGGGCATCGGGCCGGGCCAGCTTCAGTTTTTCGGGCGTCAGCCCGTAGAAACGGCTGTACTCGCGCAGACTGGGCAGCAGCGGCCCGCCCCTGGCCTGCCGCTCGAGCTGAATGCGCAGCATCATCACCACGTCGGCGCCCTCGATCGCCTCCTCGAGGCTGTCGCAGACCGTCGCTCCGAGCCGGTCGATGCCGGGCGGCAGCATGGTGCCGGGTCCGGCCAGCCGCACCCGGGCGCCGACCCGGGTCAGGGCATAGAGGTTGGAGCGGGCGACGCGACTGTGGCTGATGTCGCCGACGATGGCCACCTCCAGCCCCTCGAGCCGGCCTTTCTTTTCCCGCATGGTGAACAGGTCGAGCAGGGCCTGGCTCGGGTGCTCGTGGGCACCGTCGCCGGCGTTGACCACCGAACAGTCGAGGCGCTCGGCCAGGTAGTGCGGGGCGCCGGAGGCGCCATGCCGGATGACGATGATGTCGGGATGCATCGCCTCGATGTTGCGCGCCGTGTCTTCCAGGGTTTCGCCCTTAACCACCGAGGAGGACGAGGCCGAGATGTTGATGGTGTCGGCGGAAAGGCGCTTGCCGGCGATTTCGAAGGAGGTGCGGGTGCGGGTGCTGGCCTCGAAGAAGAGGTTGATGATGGTCTTGCCGCGCAGGGTCGGCACCTTCTTGATATCCCGGGTGTTGATCTCCTTGAAGCTTTCGGCGGTGTCGAGGATGTGCAGGATATCCTCCCGGGACAGCTGCTCGATACCGAGAATGTGCTTGTGGCCGAACGACATCTGTTCCTCCCCTGCCCTTTAGTGTTTGATCAGGCGCACTTCGCGCGGCTGATGGTTGGCATCGAACGCGACCTCGACATCCTCGTCGCGGGCCGTCGGCACGTTGCGGCCGACATAGTCCGGCCGGATCGGCAGTTCCCGGTGCCCCCGGTCGATCAGCACGGCCAGCTGGATGTTGCGCGGCCGGCCGAGGTCGATGATGGCGTCCATGGCGGCCCGGATGGTGCGGCCGGTGAAGAGCACGTCGTCGACCAGCACCACCTTCTTGTCGTCGACGTCGAAGGGAATGTCGGTCCGGCCGACCGGCAGGCTGCCCCGGGTGCCGATATCGTCCCGGTACATGGTGATGTCGATGGCACCCAGGCCGATCTCTTCCCCCTCGATGACGGCGATGCGCCGGGCCAGCTCGGCGGCCAGGTGATCGCCGCCGGCCCGGATGCCGACCAGCCCCAGGTTTTCAACACCCTTGTTGCGCTCGAGAATCTCGTGGGCGATGCGGGTCAGGGCCCGCTCGATACCGGACTGGTTGAGGATGACGGTCGTCTTTTCAGGCATGGACACCTCCCCGCGGCTGGACATGCGACGGCATAAAAAAATACCTCTCCGCCAGGCGGAAAGGCATTCGGATACACTTTGCGGGTCTGTTCGCTCTCATTCGGCCACCTTTGTCGACCTCACGGGATCGACTTAAAAGGAGGAAAGGTTTGCGCGCACTATAACAGTCCGCCCCGGGAGCGTCAACCGTTGCGTGCGGCGTTTACTCGATCGGCTTTCCGATGCGGTCGAAGCGTGGCAGGTGACGCTCGGAATCCCAGGACCAGTACTTGATGAAGGCCAGGCCGAGAATCTTCTCTTCCGGCACGAATCCCCAGAAACGGCTGTCGTAGGAGCGGTCACGATTGTCGCCCATCACGAAGTAATGACCGGGCGGCACCTTGACCGGCTTCATGTTGTCGCGCGGGCCGTACTGCGGACCGACGATGCCCTCCTCCTTGTGGACCTCCTGGGGAATCTGGTAGAGCTTGCCGTTGACATAGACCTTCTTGTCACGGATTTCGATCACGTCACCGGGCAGCCCTATGACCCGCTTGATGAAATCACGGCGCTGCAGCCAGGGCTTGTGGGCGTCGCGGGGAAACTCGAAGACGATGACGTCTCCGCGCCGCGGCTCGCGGATGGCGAAGTAGCGCTCATCGGTAAAGGGAACCCGGATGCCGTAGATGAACTTGTTCACCAGCAGGTGGTCGCCGATCAGCAGGGTGTCCTCCATCGACCCGGAAGGGATCTTGAACGCCTGGACGACGAAGGTCCGGATGATGATGGCGAGAATGGCGGCCACCAGCAGCGCCTCGCCATATTCGCGCCACCAGGGTTTCTTGACCAGCTCGGCGTCCTGCCGCTGCTTCCGGGAGAAGAGTTTCATTTCTGTTCCTTGACCTTGAGTATGGCCAGAAAGGCCTCCTGCGGCAGCTCGACACTGCCGACCTGTTTCATGCGCTTCTTGCCTTCCTTCTGTTTTTCGAGCAGTTTGCGCTTGCGGGTAATGTCGCCGCCGTAGCACTTGGCGGTCACGTCCTTGCGCAGGGCCTTGACCGTCTCGCGGGCGATCACCTTGTTGCCGATGGCGGCCTGCAGCGCAACCTCGAACTGCTGCCGGGGTATGAACTCCTTCATCCGGGCGACCAGCTCGCGCCCGCGGAACTGCGCCTTGTCCCGGTGCACGATCAGGGACAGGGCATCGACCACGTCGCCGTTGACCAGGATGTTGAGCCGGACCAGCGAGCTTTCCCGGTAGTCGAGGGGCTCGTAGTCGAGGGAGGCGTAGCCGCGGGTGATCGACTTGAGGCGGTCGAAGAAATCAAGGACGATTTCGTTCAGCGGCAGCTCGTAGATGATCATCACCCGGTTGGTGGTCAGGTAGCGGATTTCGCGCTGCACGCCCCGCTTCTCCTCGCAGAGGGCGAGTACGGCCCCGACGAATTCGTTGGGCACATGGATCGAGGCGAGAATGAAGGGTTCCTCGATCTTCTCGATGTACTGCACATCGGGCAGCTTGTTGGCGCTTTCGACCTCGATCACCTCGCCCTTGGTGGTGGTCACCCGGTAGACGACGGTGGGGGCGGTGGTGATCAGGTCGACGCCGAACTCGCGTTCGAGCCGTTCCTGGATGATCTCCATGTGCAGCAGGCCGAGAAAGCCGCAGCGGAAGCCGAAACCGAGGGCCATCGAATTCTCCGGCTCGAAACTGAAGGAGGAATCGTTCAGGCGCAGCTTCTCCATGGCGTCGCGCAGCAGGTCGTAATCGCCGTTGTCGACCGGGTAGAGCCCGGAGAAGACCATCGGCTTGACCTGCTTGAACCCGGGCAGGGGTGTTTCGGCCTGCCGGGCCTCGTGGGTGATGGTGTCGCCGACCCGTGCATCCTGGACATTCTTGATACCGGCAATGACGAAACCGACCTCGCCGGCACCCAGCTCATCCACCGTGATCGCGTGGGGCGCGAAGACGCCCAGCTTCAGCACCTCGTAGCTGCGGCCGGTCGCCATCAGCCGGATGCGGTCCCCCTTGCGGAGGCGGCCGTCGAAGACCCGCACCAGGGCGACCGCTCCCTGGTAGGAATCGTACCAGGAATCGAAGATCAGGGCCTTGAGCGGGGCCCCGGGGTCGCCCTGCGGCGGCGGGATGCGCCTGACGATCGCCTCGAGAAAGTCCTCGATGCCGGTTCCCTCCTTGGCGCTGGCCAGGACGATGTCGCTGGTGTCGAGACCGATGATCTCCTCGATCTCCTCGCAGACCCGCTCCGGCTCGGCGCTGGGCAGGTCGATCTTGTTCAGCACCGGAAAGACCTCGAGATTCTCGTCTATGGCCAGGTAGACGTTGGCCAGGGTCTGGGCCTCGACTCCCTGGGAAGCGTCGACCACCAGGGTGGCTCCTTCGCAGGCCGCCAGCGAACGGCTGACCTCGTAGGAGAAGTCGACATGCCCCGGCGTGTCGATCAGGTTGAGAACATAGGTCTTGCCGTCACGCGCCTGGTAGTCGAGGCGGACGGCCTGGGCCTTGATGGTGATGCCGCGTTCCCGTTCCAGGTCCATCTTGTCGAGAAACTGGTCGGTCTTCTCCCGCTCCGACAGGGCACCGGTCACTTCGAGCAGCCGGTCGGCCAGGGTCGACTTGCCGTGGTCGATATGGGCGATGATGGAAAAATTGCGGATGTACTGCTGATCCATGAAATTCACTTGTCCGGGATGGCATTCGGGGCCGTGCACAAGTATCAGAACATAGAAGAAAATCCGGAGACTGTAAAGCCTGAATCGATGCTCCGGCCCGGCACGCAAAAACCTGGCCCGGGCGCAGGTCTCCCCGACAAGTACCTGTCCGTCCCCCAGACGACACTGTGCTGAACGGGCGCCCTCATTTGCCGGCGATGGTACGCAGTGGCGGCGCCTGCAGCCAGAAGGCCATGATTCTCTGGCGCTCGGAGGCGGGCTGGCCGGCGATGGCGCGGACCTGCCGGTAGAAAATTGCCAGATCGCCGCCGGCGGCGGCCAGCAGATGCCGGAAGGCGGGAACCAGATCCTGATAGGTCGCCAGCGAGGCAAAGCTGGCGTTGTTCAGCTCATCCGGCCGGAATCCGGAGGAAAGCCGTGCCTCGTATCTGGCGGCGAGCGCGGCGGCCTGTCCGGCGAACTCCGCCAGGAGTCTCTTCTTCTCACGCCGTTTGGCGGGTCTGTCCAACCTGCTGCGATAGAGCGCGGCGAGTCTGTCGCGGGTCTGTCTCTCCAACCGGTGGATCGCCTCCGTCAAGGCGAGCCGTTGCCGGTAGCGGGCCAGTGCCTCACTTCGTCCCTGGCGGCGCAGCCAACGGCTGACACCCTCGATCTCGACGAAACGGGCAAAGGATTCGCTGAAGGCGGCATCGTCGGCGACATAGAGCAGCCGATGCGTCAGCTCGTGGAAGAGCAGCCCGGCCAGATCGGCATCAGGCTGTTCGACGAAAGTGCTGAGCACCGGGTCATCGAACCAACCGAGCGTCGAATAGGCACTGACACCATAGGTCTGGACATCTTTTCCCTCGGCAGCGAGACGGGAGGCGAACCTCCGGGCCGCCTGCTCGGAAAAGTAGCCACGATAGGGAACGCAGCCGACCACCGGAAAACACCATCCCAGCGGCTCGAGCGAAAACTCGGGAGTGGCCACCACGTTCCACACCGCATAGGGCCGGTCCAGCTCGACATAGGTGCGATAACAGTCTTCCACCGGCAGCCGCAGTTCGGCGGCGGCAAAATCACGCAACTCGCGAACCAGCTCCAGCTTTCGTCGCAGGCCGGGTTCGAGTTCCGGATCGGCCAACAGGCGGTCGATCTGCCGACGGGCCAGCAGGATACGGCTCTGGCCGGCGGCACTCTGCAGGTAGTAGGAGGCATCGCTGCAGGCTGCCAGCAGCAGGCAGAACAGCGGCAGCAGATGGCGGATCGCCTTTCTCATGTCATGCAGTTTACGACAGCCGTTGCAGTGGGAACAGGGGAAATTTGTCCTTGCTTCCGGACCTCGTCCGCTATATAACCTGAACCGGCGAATTCATGGCCGGCGAGCGACACAAGCGCCTGATCCGCCTGCATTTGCAATTCCACGAAAGCGCCGGTCGGACATGACCCGCGCGCCGCCAGCGGCCCTTCCGGCCCCTGCCTTCTTCGCAAAACCGGAGAATGTGACATGCTGAGCCTGACCGGCAAACAGAAACGCTATCTGCGTTCCCTCGGACACCATCTGCAGGCCGTGGTGATGGTCGGCAAAGACGACATCACGCCCTCCCTCATCCGGGCGGTCGACGAAGCCCTGGCCACGCACGAGCTGATCAAGATCAAGCTGCAGGAAGGCTGCGTTCTCGACCGCAAGGAGGTCGCCGCCACCCTGGCGAAGAACTGCGGCGCCGTTGTCGCCCAGATCCTGGGCCGGACCATCCTGCTCTACCGCCCGGCCAAAGAGCCGGTGATCACCCTGCCCTGACCCGGGCCGGGACTTCAGCCGATCACCGTCATCCGCAGCTTTCTCTCCAGCAGCAGGGCCGCTACCTGTTCGGGTCGCAGCGGGGGATGGTAGAGATAGCCCTGAATCTTGTCGCACCCCTTGCCCTGGAGAAACGCCTTCTGCTCCAGACGCTCGACACCCTCGGCGACGACCTCCAGCCCCAGGGCATGTCCCATGGCGATGATGGCGCCGGTCAGCGCCGAATCTTCGGCCGCCCGCGGCACACCTTCGACAAAAGACTGGTCGATCTTCAGCACGTCGACCGGCAGTTGCTTCAGGTAACTGAGACTCGAATGGCCGGTGCCGAAGTCATCGATGACGATACCCACTCCCAGATGCCTGAGCACCGTCAGGGTCGCCCGGGCCCGTTCGACATCCTGCATCAGGGCGGTTTCGGTGACTTCCAGAGCCAGCCAGCGCGGGTCGAGGCCCGTCGTCTCCAGCACCCGCTCGACCACCCGGGTGAAGTCCCGGCGGTGGAACTGCCGGGCCGAGACGTTGACCGACACCCGGACCGGTGGCAGGTTCTTCGCCTGCCACGATCGGTTCTGCCGGCAGGCCTGCTGCAGGATCCATTCGCCGATCGGCTCGATCAACCCGGTCTCCTCGGCCAGAGGAATGAAACGGTCGGGAGACACCGACTCACCTTCCGGATCCTGCCAGCAGATGAGGGCCTCGACGCCGGTCAGGGTGTTGCTGCGCAGGTCGAGCAGAGGCTGATAGCGCACTCCGAGTTCCCGGTTCTCGAGAGCCCGGTGCAGGCGGTTCTCCATGACCAGCGACTGCAGAAAGCTTTCGTTCATCGCCGGATAGTAGAACTGGAAACCATTGCCGCCCATCTCCTTGGCCCGGCTGCGGGCGATGTCGGCGTTCTTGAGCAGCGAGCTGGCGTCGTGCCCGTCACCGGGAAAGATGGCGATACCGATGGAAGCGGTCAGGTGAATGCCGTGTTCGATGAACGGAAAGGGCTTCTTCAGACAGTCGAGAACCCGGTCCGCCATCGTTCCGGCATCCTCGCCCGAATGGATGCCGGGCAACAGGATGGCGAATTCGTCGCCGGAAAAACGCGCCAGGCATGCGTCTTCGCCAATGCAGTCGGCCAGCCGGACGGCGATTTCCTGAAGCAGCAGGTTGCCGGTATCGTGCCCCAGGGTGCGGATGACGATACGGAAGCGGTCGAGATCGAGAAAAAGCAGCGCGAAAGGGCCGCGTTCAGGATCTTCGGTCCATGCGGCGACCTCCCGGTTGAAAAAGCGCTGGTTGTAAAGACCGGTCAGGTCATCGTGGTAGGCGGCATGCTCCAGATAGCGGTCCCGCTCGTGAATGGTGTGCAGGTAGCTGCGGAGCAGCCGATAAAGGAACAGGCCCGTGACGAGAAAGAAGACCAGGTCGCGCAGCGGATAGATACGGTCCCGCAGGTCCGGATCGTCGACCAGCCAGGCGACCACCGGGTTGGAAAACAGGGCCCAGCCGATTCCGATGAGAAGATAGTAGGCGATGATCCGGGTTTCGAACCCGGATCTCGCCAGCGAAAAATCGCGCAACCGGCGCAGGATGTTCATGGCCGCCCTCCCCGACAGAAGAGCCTGTCAACACCTTACCCCGCCGCGCCGGCATGTCAAACACGCTCGAAGGGTTCGAACAGCCGTCTGTACTCGTCCTGGGCGTAACGGTCGGTCATCCCGGCAAGATAGTCGCAGACCACCCTCTCGACCGCTTCCTTCTCACATTTCTTCCGGTAACCGTCAGGCAGCAGCGCCGGGTTGGTGGCATAGCTCTCGAACAGCATGGTGAGAAAGCGCTCCGCCTTGACCCGCATCCGCTCCACCTTGTAGTGATGATAAAGCCTTTTATGAAGAAACTTTTTTAACTCCTTGTTTTTCAATGATATTTCATCGCTGAAGCCAATCAGCCTGACGGCCTGGCGACGCACATCGTCCAGGGTCTTCACCCCGGCTGCCTCGACATTCTCCCGTGACTGGCGCACCAGGTCGGTGATCAGCCGCCCGATCAGGTGACTGATGGTCTGGTGGACGTGCCGCTCCTCGTCGATGCCGGGATACTTCTGTCCGACATGCCGCCAGGTCTCACGCCAGAGATCGATCTGCTGCAAATCGGCCAATACGATGTATCCCGACTTGAGTCCGTCGTCGATGTCGTGGTTGTTATAGGCGATCTCATCCGCCAGATCGATGATCTGGGCTTCGAGGGACGGTCGCCGGCCCGGTTCATAGTCACCGGCGGCATCGGTCCCGGGCCGGTCATAGTCGCTTGAATGCTTGATGATCCCTTCCCGCGTCTCCCAGCTGAGATTCAGGCCGGGAAAACCGGGATAGCGCTCCTCCAGTTCCTCGACGATGCGCAACGACTGGCGGTTGTGTTCGAAACCGCCATGGTCACGCATCAGCCGGTTGAGCACATCCTCGCCGGTGTGGCCGAAGGGCGTGTGGCCCAGGTCGTGAGCCAGGGCCAGGGCCTCGGTCAAATCCTCGTTCAGTTGCAGCCGCCGGGCGATTCCGCGGGCGATCTGGGCCACTTCCAGGGTATGGGTCAGCCGGGTGCGATAGTAGTCCCCCTCGTGATTGACGAAGACCTGGGTCTTGTACTCGAGCCGGCGGAAAGCGGCACAGTGGATGATACGGTCCCGGTCCCGTTCGAAGGCGGGTCGATCGTCCTTGTAGGGCTCGGGATGACGGCGGCCGCGGCTGGTTTCGCTGTGTGCGGCGTAGGGGGCCAGGTCGGGTCGTTCCATCGATTCTCTCTCCCGGTTGCGGCACCGGAACGGCCGGTGCCTGGATTTTCCTGCTTGAAAGGTAGGAGGAACCCCGACCGATGTCAAGCCGGCGGCGACGGACGACAACAGCGGGAGAAAGCGACGGCACTTGACCCGCAAAGCCTTGACATGCTAGCGT
>CAYTVY010000051.1:0-17140 GCA_964441925.1 uncultured Geothermobacter sp. | reverse complement strand
GCATCCAGGCCAAGCACCTGCACTCTTCATCCGGCACAAACCCACTGATTCAGGTCTCTGACCTGAAGCGTCCGGCGAAGATCCGCCCGCCGGATCCCCAATCCCTCCCCGGAGAATCCGCAGCCCCACAGGCTGGGCATGTCTTCCCTTTTCCGGCCTGAATGCGCGGCCCCGTGATCCTGGCCGACCGATGGCATGCGGAATGCATGAAGCAAAGAAGCTGCTAATAAAGGTGCGTTCAGATCTTTCTCTCGAGGCCGGAGGGTCGGGTGGCTGCCAGGATACTCATCGTTGACGATGACCGCTTCATGCGCCAGGTTCTCGGCGATCTGCTGGAAGACAACGGCTTTGCGGTGATTGAGGCTGTCGATGGCCGGGACGCCTGTGAGAAATGTCGTCTCGAGCGTCCCGATGCCGTCATTCTCGATCTGGTGATGCCGGTGATGGACGGTGCCGAGGCCTGCCGGACGATTCGAAAACAGCTGCAATTCAAGCACCTTCCCATCTTGATGCTGACCTCGCGGGCCGATCGGCCCGGCGAGATCAATCCTTTTACCCTTGGTGCCGACGATTACCTGGCCAAGCCGTTCGAAGCCGACGATCTGCTGGCCCGGCTGCAGGCGTGCATCATCAAGAAGAACGCCCAGGAGGCGCTGGAAACCCGGGCCCGGGACTACCGGGCGCTGCTCGACATCTCCGAATCGATCGCCGCCAGCGTCGAAACCGGTCAGATCCTGCGCCGTATCGTCCGCAAAATCGCCGGCCATATCGCGGATATCGAGCGGTGCAGTATCGCCGTCATCCAGGAAGACGGCACCGCCGGCTACATTCTCGCCTCGAGCGACGACGAGTCGCTGCAGGAATTGCGTATCGAGCTCGACAACTATCCCGAAATCAGACAGGTCATCGAAACCGGCAGGCCGTTGCTGGTCACCGATGTCGACAAGGACTCCCTGTTCGACCGGGTTCGTCATTTGCTGGTCGATCGTGATTTCAATGCCGTGCTGGTGTTGCCGGTTCACCACCAGCGCCGGGTGATCGGAGTGATGGTCCTGCGGGCCCGCCGGGAACGGCCGGCACTCAGTCCGCGGGAAATCGAGTTCTGCCAGCTGATCGCCGACGTGGCGGCCGGTCCGCTGACCAATGCCCGGTTTTTCCGACACCTGCGCCGCGAGTCGGCGGCCCTGCGCCAGGCCAAGACGGCCCTGGAAGACGAGTTGCGCATCAAGGCCATTTACGAAGAGCTGTTCGACAATGCTTCCGATGGTCTGGTGGCGGTCAATGCGGCAGGACTGGTCGAGTTCGTCAACCGGCGGGCTCTGGAGATGGTTGGCCTGACGCGCGACGAACTGCAGGGGGCGCTGGTGCAGAATCTGCTCGACCGGCCGGCGCTGCGCCGGGCTGTTGCCTGCTGGCGGGCGGGCCGCGGGGAGGAGGAGGGCGGGCGGATCCGTTTTGACCTCGCCGTGCGGACCCGCAACCGGGGGCGGCGCTGTTTTTCCGTCAGTGCCAACCGTGAGCCGACGCTGAACGGCCTGGTCATTATCGCCTTTCGCGACGTCACCGAAAAGCGCCGCATGGAGACTGAGTTGCGCCAGACCCATGCCCATCTGGCCGAGTCGAACCGCCGCCTGCGCGAGCTTGACAGGTTCCGGGCCGAATTCCTCAATACCGCCACCCACGAACTGCGGGTGCCGGTGACCATCGTCCACGGCTACTGCGCCCTGTTGCGCGACAGCCTGCGGGATACGTTGGACAGCAGCCGTCGCGAGTTTCTCGATGCGGCCTTTGAAAGCAGCGAACGGTTGGTCGATCTGGTCAACAACATGCTCGATCTGGCCCGTTTCGAGGCGGGCAAGATGCGCATCGAGATGGGACCGGACGATATTGCCGACGCCGTCGTCGAGGTTTGCCACGACCTCGGCTCCATTGCCGAGAAGGAGGGGCTGACGCTCAGAATCGACCCGCCGCCGGATCGCAAGGCTCTGTTCGACCGGCAGACCATTCAGCGTGTACTGGTCAACCTGCTCAGCAACGCCATCAAGTTCACCCCGTCCGGCGGCGAGGTAAGGATCCGTTTCGACCGTACCGAACGTGAGCTGCTGGTTTCGGTCGAGGATACCGGTAAAGGGATACCGCCCGAACAGTTGCCGAAGCTTTTCGACGAGTTCACCCAGGTCGGCCGTGACGACGCCCGACGCGGCAGTGGTCTCGGCCTTTCCATCTGCCGCAAAATCGTCGAATCGCACGGAGGCCGTATCTGGGCGGAAAGCCGGCCCGGGTGCGGCAGCCGTTTTACCTTCACTCTGCCGTTGGCCTGAGCGGCCCGCACCTGTTGTGGCCGGTCGCAGTAGAAATCCGCTGTCCGTCCCGCCAGTCACTCTCAGTTTGCCGTCATCACACCGTTTTTACAGCTGTTTTAACTGACGGATTTTGTCAGAAAAATAATTGACAGCATCACTCAGGTATGTTAGTTGTTGGGTCATCGTTCGCAAGGGGTGACCCCCCAACACCGAGGGATGGAGGCTGCCGTGTTTCAGACATTGCGCGAAGACTTCAAGGTCGTTTTCGAGAGGGATCCCGCCGTGCGCAGCGTGCTGGAGATCATCCTCTGTTATCCGGGATTTCATGCCATTCTCTTCTACCGGCTGGCGCACTGGCTCTGGACCCGCAGATTCTATCTGCTCGGCCGGTTCGTCTCACATCTCGGGCGGTTCTTCACCGGCATCGAAATTCATCCCGGTGCCCGGATCGGCAAGGGCTTTTTCATCGATCACGGCATGGGCGTGGTGATTGGCGAGACGGCCGAGATCGGTGACAACTGCACCCTCTATCACGGCGTCACCCTCGGCGGAACCTCCTGGGCCAAGGAGAAGCGGCACCCGACCCTCGGCGACAATGTGATCGTCGGGTCCGGGGCCAAGGTGCTGGGGCCGTTCCGGGTCGGCGACAACAGCAAGATCGGTTCGAATTCGGTGGTGGTCAAGGAGGTTCCGGACAACTCGACGGTGGTCGGCATTCCCGGCAAGGTGGTGATTACCGAGGGGCGCAAGGCCGAGCAGAAGGTCGATCTCGAGCACGGCAAGCTGCCCGATCCGGAAGCCAAGGCCATCTCCTGCCTTTTCGACCAGATTCGGAATCTCGAAAAGCAGGTGAAGGAACTGACCGCCGAGCAGGAACGGCTGCGGGCCGAACTGGCGGCTCAGGACCAGGTCAAGAGCGCCTGAGATTAGGACGGTTCATGCGTCTGTCGACGAAGGCCCAGTATGCAGTGCGGGCGATGGTCAGTCTCAGCCTGCACGCCGACGAGGGGCCGGTTTCGATCAAGGATATTTCGGCCCGGGAAGCGATTTCCCTGCCCTACCTGGAGCAGCTGTTCGTCAAGCTGCGGCGGGGCGCGATCGTCACCAGCGTACGGGGGCCCGGCGGTGGTTACCGGCTGGCCCGGCCGGCGGCGGAGATCCGTGTCGACGAGATCATCGACAGCGTCGAGGAGACGCTGGTCCCGGTCTCGTGCATGGACGATCAGGGACGTTGCGTCTGCGACGACCAGTGTGTGACCCACAATGTCTGGCAGGGACTGGGCGAGCGGATCCGCTCCTTTCTCGCCTCGATCACCCTGGAGGATTTGACCCGTGAGGCCAGGCAGAAGCTGGAGCAGCAATAAGAAATTTTCGGGCCTGTACATCGGGCCTGCAGGAGGCAACAGGTGAAACAGATCTATCTCGACAACAACGCCACCACCCCGGTTCTTCCCGAGGTGCTGGAGGCGATGCTCCCCTATTATCGTGACCAGTTCGGCAATCCCTCCAGCGTGCACTGGGCGGGACGGGCGGTGTCCGGAGCGGTCGAAAAGGCGCGGGAGCAGGTGGCCGCCCTGATCAACTGTTCGCCGGCGGAGGTCGTCTTCACCTCCTGTGGCAGCGAGGGTGACAACATGGCCCTCAAGGGGACGGTGGATGCCCTGCGCGACCGGGGCAATCACATCATCACCACCCAGGTGGAGCATCCCGCCGTGCTCGAAACCTGCAAGTATCTCGAGCGTACCGGCTGCGAGGTGACCTATCTCTCGGTCGACCGCGACGGCATGCTCGATCTGGCGGAGCTGGAGGCGGCCATCACCGACCGGACCATCCTGATTTCGGTGATGTGGGGCAACAACGAGACGGGCAACATCTATCCCATCGAGGAGATCGGGAAGATCGCCCGCAAGTACAAGATCCGTTTTCATACCGACGCGGTGCAGGCGGTGGGCAAGGTTCCGGTCGACGTGCAGAAGGCCGGGGTCGACATGCTGGTGCTCTCGGGACACAAGATCGGGGCCCCCAAGGGGGTCGGCGCCCTCTACATCAAGCGGGGCACCCGCATGACGCCGCTGCTGCACGGCGGTCACCAGGAGCGCAACCGGCGGGCCGGCACCCACAACGTCGCCGGCATCGTGGCCCTTGGCAAGGCCTGCGAGATCGCCGGCCGCGACCTGGAGAAGAACGCCGCCCACATGCGCCGGCTGCGGGACAAGCTCGAGGCGGGGATCAAGGCCGCCGTGCCGCAGATCAAGCTGAACGGCCATCCCGATCCCGACAAGCGGCTGCCCAACACCCTCAATGTCAGCTTTGCCTACATCGAGGGGGAATCGCTGCTGCTCAATCTCGACATGTACGGTATCGCCGCCTCCAGCGGTTCGGCCTGTACCTCCGGTTCACTGGAGCCGTCGCACGTGCTCGGTGCCATGTGCGTCGAGGTGACCCTGGCGCATTCGAGCACCCGTTTCTCCCTCGGGCCGCGGACGACCGAGGAGGAGATCGATTTCGTTCTCGACGTGCTGCCCAAGACCGTCCAGCGGCTGCGCGAAATGAGCCCCCTGTACAACTGCCGCAACGAAGAACAGTGCGACAGCTGCGAGACCATCCGCCGGCTCTGACCTGAATCAGCAGAAGGAGACAGTGAACGATGTATACCGAAAAAGTCATGGACCATTTCCAGAATCCGCGCAATGTCGGCGAGATTCCCGACGCCGACGGCGTCGGCGAGGTGGGTAACGCCTCCTGCGGCGATATCATGAAGATCTACCTCAAGGTCGAGAACGACGTCATCAAGGACATCAAGTTCAAGACCTTCGGCTGCGGCGCCGCCATCGCCACCTCCTCGATGGTGACCGAAATGGCCCTGGGCAAGACCATCGACGAGGCGCTGGAGCTGACCAACCAGGCGGTCGCCGAGGCTCTCGACGGGCTGCCGGCGCAGAAGATGCACTGCTCCAACCTGGCGGCCGACGCCTTGCACGAGGCGATCAAGAACTACCGGGAAAACCGGAAGAAGAACTGACGTCGCCGCAAGGTGCCGTCGTCAGACCGGGAGGGCAAGCCGCGCGGCGGTTTGCCCTCCCGTTTTTTCCAGGGGACGGTCCTTCTGCCATCTCTTTGCCGGCCGCCTCGACCCGGTGCTGGTACCCCGTCCCCGAACGGGCCGGGAGAACAGGCGGCCCCGGAAGCCCGGGATGAACCTTTTTTCCGGCCTCTGGCGTTTTTCCGGCCATTCGGCTATAGTTGCGGCGCCTTGCGCCCGGACGAGAGAACACGGACGATCCCGATGGACGATCTGCTGCAGACAACGGAGAAAAAGCGTGTCGTCGTCGCCATGAGCGGCGGCGTCGATTCCTCGGTCACCGCCGCCCTGCTGCGCGAGCGGGGACACGAGGTGATCGGCATGACCATGCAGATCTGGGACTATTCCCGTTTCGAGGCCCCGGAGGGAGAGACCTTCGGCACCTGCTGCTCTCTCGACGATGTCTACGATGCCCGCCGGGTCGCCGAGCAGCTCGACATTCCCTTCTACGTGATCAACTTCGAGGATGCCTTCCAGCAGGCGGTGATCGATCCCTTCTGCGATGCCTATTTCAGCGGCCGTACGCCCAATCCCTGCGTGCTGTGCAACCAGGTGCTCAAGTTCGAGCGGCTGCTGCGCAAGGCCCGCGAGCTGCAGGCCGACCACCTGGTGACCGGTCATTATGCCCGCATCGCGTTCACCAACGGCCGCTACCGGCTCTACAAGGGGCTGGATGACGGCAAGGACCAGTCGTACTTTCTCTTCACCCTGACCCAGGAGCAGATGGCAATGGTCCGTTTTCCCCTGGGAGGGATGACCAAGCAGCAGGTGCGGGAACATGCCGAGCGCCTGGGGTTGCGGGTGGCGGAAAAGCCCGAAAGCCAGGACATCTGTTTCGTGCCCGACGGTGACTACGTGCGGTTTCTCGAAGAGGAACGCGGCGCAGGCCGCAAGGACGGCGCGATCGTTCACGTCAGCGGCCGGGTTCTGGGGCGTCACCGGGGAACCTACCGCTACACCATCGGTCAGCGACGGGGCCTCGGCCTGAGCTGGAGCGAGCCCCTGTACGTGGTGGCCATCGATGCCGAACGCAACCGGGTCGTCGTCGGTGAAAAACGCCACCTTGCGACCGGACAGCTGCAGATGGAACAGGTCAACTGGCTGGGTCCGCCGCCGGACGGGCCCTTCCGGGCCGCCTGCCGTATCCGCTACCGGCACCGGGAGGTGCCGGCGCGCGTCGAGGCGATCGACGGCGACCGTGTCCGGGTGGTTTTCGACCGGCCGCAGACAGGGGTCACTCCAGGCCAGGCGGCTGTCATCTACGACGGCGACGAGGTCATTGCCGGAGGCTGGATCCGATGAGCCGGACCGTCGCCATCGCCACTTTGGGCTGCAAGACCAACCAGTTCGAATCGGCGGCCATCGAGGAACAGCTCAAGGAGGCCGGCTACCGTATCGTTCCCTTCGAGGAAGGGGCCGATCTGGTGGTGGTCAACACCTGTACCGTCACCGCCCGCACCGACGCCCAGAGCCGCAACCTGATCCGCCGCGCCCGCCGGCTGAACCTGCGCTGCCGGGTCATCGTCACCGGCTGCTATGCCCAGGTCGATCCGGCGGCGATCCGCCGGATTCCCGGCGTGGCGATGGTGATCGGCAACGACGAGAAGCGGGATCTGCTGCGCTACCTGGCCGATGAGAGCCGCCGGCAACTGGTGGCCGTCGAACATCCGGGACGGGGGGAAGGCGCCGCGCCGCTCAGACTGTCGACCTTTGCCGACCGCAGCCGGGCCTTCGTGCAGATCCAGAACGGCTGTGACGCCTTCTGTTCCTACTGCATCATTCCCTATGCCCGCGGCAGCAGCCGGTCGGTTCCCTTCGCCGAGGTTCTGGCGCAGGTGGAACGGCTCTGCCGGCAGGGCTACCGGGAGGTGGTGCTCACCGGCATCCACATGGGAGCCTACGGTCTCGACCTGGAGCCGCCGCGCAGCCTGACCGAGCTGGTCGAGGCGATCGAGACGGGGACGGCGCTGTCCCGGCTGCGGCTCGGCTCCATCGAGCCGACCGAGATCACCGACCGGCTGATCGTACGGATGGCGGACTCCGGGCGCATCTGCCCGCACCTGCACATCCCCCTGCAGTCGGGATCCGACAGTGTGCTGCAGCGGATGAACCGGCACTACGACGCCGCCTTCTTTCACGATCTGATCACCCGCATTCACCGCCAGGTGCCCGAGGCCGCCATCGGCGTCGACGTGATCGCCGGTTTTCCCGGCGAGACCGAGGCGGAGTTCGAACAGACCTGCCGGCTGCTCGAGGAGCTGCCGCTGTCTCACCTGCACGTCTTTCCCTACAGCCGGCGGCCCGGCACGCCGGCCGCCGACATGCCCGGCCAGCTGGCCGGCGACGTCATCCGGCACCGCAGTGCCGTGCTGCGCGGCCTGGGAGAACGAAAGGCCCGGCAGTACGCCGAGCGGTTCGTCGGCCGGACTCTCGAGCTGGTGGTGGAGGGCGGCGAAGAGGACGGCTGGCGGCGTGGCCTGTCACGCAACTATCTCAATGTCCGCTTTCGCTGTGCCGAGGACCGGCAGGGAGAATGCGTTCATGTCCGGGTCGAGGGCTGGGAGCCGGCCGGCCTGCATGGCGTGTTGACCGGACCGGTCGACGCTCCTATTTGATGACCGTCACGCCGATATCCCCGTCGCGTTCGAGAATGTTGATGCCGACGTCGTCCTGGTAGCGGGTGAGCCGCAGGCTGATGCGCGCGCCGGCCAGCCGCAGGTCGCGCAGGGTGACCTGGTCGAGAAATCCGGGCAGGACCGGATGGCGGAAGCAGATGCTCCGGTTTTCGGCGTCGATCTCCAGGCCGAGACAGGCCTGCAGCAGCAGGAAGACGGCACCGGCCGCCCAGGCCTGGGGCGAGCAGGCCAGCGGATAGAGCACCGGGCCCTGGCCGGGCAGACGCCGGAAACCGCAGAACAGCTCGGGCAGCCGCTGCAGGTCGACCTGCATGGCGAGATCGTAGAGGGCGCTGAAGATCCGCAAGGCCTGGCGGGTCTTGCCGTAGCGGGCCAGGCCGAGGGCGATCAGGGCGTTGTCGTGCGGCCAGACCGAGCCGTTGTGGTAGGACATCGGATTGTAGCGGGCCGCTCCCTCGGCGATGGTGCGGATGCCCCAGCCGCTGAAGAAGTCGGGCTGCAGCAGCCTGTCGGCCATGACGGCCGCGTGTTCGGGTGTGGCAATACCGGTGAACAGGCACTGCCCGGCGTTGGACGAGGGAACCAGGCAGGGCCGCTTGTCACCGTCCAGGGCCAGGGCGTAGCAGCCGAGCTCGTCACTCCAGAAGGCCTGCCCGAACCGCTCTTTCAGCTGTTCGGCCCGCTGCCGCTGACGGGCGGCCAGTTCCGGTTCGCCCAGCCGCTTTGCCATCGCGGCGGCGGCCAGGCGGGCGGCATAGACATAGCCCTGCACCTCGCACAGGGCGATCGGTCCCTGCGCCGGGCGTCCGTCGGCGTGAAAGACCGAATCCCACGAATCCTTCCACCCCTGCTGCACCAGGCCGTCGCTGGACCGCCGGTGATATTCGATCAGGCCGTCGCCGTCGGGATCCCCGTGGCGGTCGATCCAGTCGACCGCCATTTTTATCTGTGGCCAGATCTGCCGGATGAAGCCGATGTCGCCGGTGCGGCGCAGCCAGGCGCCGGCGAGCAGAACGAACAGGGGCGTGCTGTCGACACTGCCGTAATAGCGGCCGAAGGGGATCTCGCCCAGCGCCGCCATCTCGCCCAGCCGGGTTTCGTGCAGGATCTTGCCCGGTTCGGCGTCCTGTTCCGGGTGATGCCCGGTCGCCTGGTTCGCCGCCAGAAAAGCGAGGACCCCGCGGGCGATCTCCGGATTCAGCCAGAGGGTCTGCAGGGCGGTGATCAGGCCGTCGCGACCGAAGGCGGTGCTGTACCAGGGGACGCCGGCGTAGGGATAGAGCCCCTGCGGCGTTTCGGTCAGCAGCATGTTCAGATCGTCGAGTGACCGCTCGATCCACTCGTCGAAATGCTGCTTGCTGGTCTCGATGCCGCAGTTGTTCGCCCGGTAGCTCTCGAGCCGTTTCAGGCTGGCGTCGAATCCCCGGTCGAAGGCCGGCAGATCGAAGTCCTCTTCGTCGAGCAGGCAGACGACGGTCAGGTAGACGCTGCGCTCCTCGCGCGGAGCCAGCCGCAGCCGGAAGCAGGCGTCCTCCGCCGACAGCCGGTCGGGCCGGGGAGCGAACTGCAGCAGCGTGCACCGGCGGACACCGTCCAGTCCGCGATAGACCAGGCGGACCCGGTCTCCCTCCGCCCTGGGCCTCTCCATCCGGCCGCGCTTCTGCCGTTGCAGGCCGCGGACCTCGAAGATGTCGTGGAAATCGGCGTCGTAGCGGAAACAGAGCTCGATGTCGACGCTTTCGGGCGCGAAGTTGACCAGGCGCAGCCGCTCGAAGCAGCATCGGTTCCAGAGAAACTTGGAACGGAACAGGTGCAGGCTGCCGCGTGGCACCGGCCGCGCGCCCGGTGCCAGGTCGGGATTGGTCAGGTCGACCGCCAGCAGCTCGTTGCGGTTGTTGACGGTCGAACTGAGGAGCAGCGGCCGCTGACCGTTGACCAGAAATTCCAGGCGGGAGAGAAAGCGGGTTCCCTGGTGGTAGAGCCCCTGTTCGCCGCGTCCGATGGGCTGGATGTCGCCCCGGCAGTCGTACACGGCGAAGGTCTCGCCCTGCTTCAGCACCCGGGTCCGGTCGTCGGCCAGGCAGGAGGAGGCCTGGATGTAGTACTGATCGCTGACCTGGATGATCTCGTCCATCAGGCCACCTGCTGGATGCCGGGAGACGCGGGCTGCGGCCGGAGCGGGCGGCCCAGCCGGCGCAGCTGCCGGTAGAGCTGCAGGTAGGCGTCGGCCATGGCCGGTGTCGAGAAGCGCTGCTCGAAGATCCGGCGGCAACCGGCGCGATCGAGGCTTTCGACCTCGGCAACCCGCCGGATGGCCGTTTCCAGATCGTCGACGATGTAGCCGGTGACGCCGTCGATCATCACTTCGGGCACCGAGCCGTTGCGGAACGCGATGACCGGCGTGCCGCAGGCCATCGCCTCGATCATCACCAGGCCGAACGGCTCCGGCCAGTCGATGGGAAAGAGCAGGGCGAGTGCTCCGCCGAGGAATTCCTCCTTTTCCCGATCGTTGATCTCGCCGACGAATTCCACCAGCGGGTGGTCGAGCAGCGGCCGGATGATCTGCTCGAAATAGTCCTGGTCCGCCCGATCGACCTTGGCGGCGATCTTCAGGGGAATGCCGGCCCGGCGGGCGATGATGATCGCCCGGTCGGGGCGTTTTTCCGGCGATATCCGGCCGAGAAAGGCGAGATAGGAGCCGGTTTGGGGCTGGAAACGGTAGAGATCGAGGGGCAGGCCGTGGTGGACGGTGCCGATCCAGTTGGCGAAGGGCAGCGGATGGCGCTGGGCGTCGGAGATCGACACCAGCGGCATGTCCCGGTACTCGCGGAAGAGCGGCTGCAGCTCGGGGATGTCGAGCCGGCCGTGCAGGGTCGTCAGCTGCGGCACGTCGGAACGCCGCGAGAGGGGAAAATGCAGGTAGTCGACGTGGAAGTGCACCACGTCGAAGTCGGACATTCGCCGGGCCACCTCCTCGAGCATGCACAGATGCATGGCCAGCGGTTCCCGGCAGCCGGCCAGCCGCAGGGCCTCGGGGGCGCAGGCGACGAGCCTGGCGTCGGTGCGGGAATCGCCGCTGGCAAAGAGGGTGACGTCGTGGCCGCGACGCACCAGTTCTTCGGTCAGATAGGAAACGACGCGTTCGGTGCCGCCGTAGCATTTCGGCGGCACGCTTTCATAGAGCGGGGAGACCTGTGCGATTTTCATGGGACCTCTCTTTTTCGTAACGTCATCGAACCTGTGCCCGCGAGGGGCCGTCACAAAAAACAGAAGACGCCGGAAAAATACGCAGCCGGCCTTATGGGTCTGCCGGAAACAGGAGACAATTTAACCCCCGCCGGCAAAATTTCAAGGGCCGGCGGGGGCGGTGATCAGAGCGGTTTGCGGCCGGACAGGAAGGTCCAGCGTTCCAGGTAGGAGGGAATGAGCACCTGCTGTTCGAGCAGATCTTCGAAGTGGCGGCCGGCCTCGGCCCGGATCTGCGTCAGCAGGGCACGGCTTTCCCGGGCCAGGTCCTCGTTCCCCTCGCCCTCGCCGCAGCACTGCATGCTGAAGACGCCCCCCGGCCGCAGGGCGCGGGCCACCAGCGCCAGGGTTTCGGACATGAAATCCTCGCGGCTCTGGCCCTCCCGCACCGGGTCCATGGTCAGGTCGTAGATGACGGCATCCAGATCACGGGCCTCGGCGATCCAGGCGAAGGCGTCGGCGGTGAGAATGTCGGCCTTCGGGTGTTCCCAGATGCGGTCACAGAGCCTTGGCAGGTGCTGCCGGCAGAGGCGGAGCACCTCGCCATCGATATCGATCATGGTCGCCTGGTCCAGCGGCAGCTCCATCCGTTCGGCGGACAGCAGCAGTTCCTGCAGCACGCCGCCGTCGCCGCCGCCGAGGATGGCGACGCGGCGCAGCCGGCCCGCCGCCAGCAGCGGGCTGACCATCGCCACGCCGTAGGCGTGGTCGCTTTCCGAGATCTGCAGGTCGCCGTCGATGACCAGCTGATGGCCGAAGAGGGGATGACGGGTGATTTCGATCTGCTGCCAGCGGCTGCGGACACGGACAACCGTCTCGGCCCGCAGATGGCTGGCGAAGTCGGGGTTGCGATCTTCCTTGCGTATCATGAGTCTGTTCCGTGTCTCGGGTCTGCGTGTCCCGGCGCGGGACATGGCCGGGCGGAGGCGTACTATGCCACAGCCGCCGGCAAAATCCAACCCCGCCCGTGGGACCGGCAGCTATTCGCAGCGGCCGGCGCGGGCTTCGCCCCGGACAAGGTCGACCTGGCAGAGCAGGATGGCGCCGATCAGGAAGAAGGGAAGCAGGGCGGCGACGGCCAGGCGCGTGGAGCCTGTCAGCTGGTTGGCCAGGGCGAAGACGAGGGGGCCGCTGATGGCGGCCAGCTTGTTGCCGGCGGCGAAGAAGCCGAAGAATTCCGCCGTTTTCTGCCGGGGGACGAGGCGGGCGAAGAGCGATCGGCTCAGGGACTGGACGCCGCCGAGCACCAGGGCCACCAGGATGCCGAGCAGCCAGAACTCGCCGGGATACCGCATGACGGTCGCCCAGAGTGTGGCAACGAAGAAGACCCCGATCGCACCGAGGAGCGTGGGGCGGGGCCCGATGCGGCGGGCGAGACGTTCGCAGAGCAGGGTGCCGGGCAGGGCCAGGAACTGGATGAGCAGGAAACAGCCGAGAATGGCCTGCCGGCTCATGCCCAGCTCCTGGCGGGCGAACAGGGCGGCAACGACGATCATGGTCTGCACGCCATCGTTGTAGAGCAGAAAGGCCAGCAAAAAACGCAGCAGCTGCGGATAACGGCCGAGGTCGCGGCAGAGGGTTGCCAGGCCCGGTTTCGGCAGCTCGGGACGGGCAGCCGTTTCCGGCATCCGGTACAGGGCCGGCAGGGCAAAGAGCAGCCACCAGACGCCGGTGAACAGCAGGCCCAGCCGGGTGGCGGTGGCGTCGGTCAGGCCGAAATGGGGCGCTGCCTGCAGCAGGCCGAACACCGCCAGCAGCGCCAGGCCGCCACCGGCATAGCCGGTGGCGAACCCCCGGGCGGACAGCCGGTCGAGCTGCCCTTCACCGGTGGCCAGCAGCGGCAGAAAGGCATTGTAGAAACTGTTGCCGGTGGCGAACCCCAGGTTGGCCAGGCAGAAGAGCAGGGCGGCGGGCTGCCAGTCGGGCGGGGAAACGAGGGAAAGTCCCAGGGTGGCCACGGCGCCGAGCAGGGCGAAGAAGCGGAAACAGGCCCGCTGGCGGCCGTGCCGGTCGGCCCAGCGGCCGACGAGGGGGGCCAGCAGCACGACGACCAGCAGGGAACCCGATACCAGGTAGCCCCAGAGTGCCGTTGCCGGCAGCGGCCGGCCGCTGCCCGGTATCGTCACGCCTCCGGCCGGCAGCAGCGCGGCGAACCAGACCGGAAAGACGGCGGTCAGCACCACGGTCGAAAAGGCGGAATTGGCCCAGTCGTACAGACACCAGGCGCGCCACTGTCTCTGCCGTTCCGTCTGTTTCATGTCCGAGGTTGTTCTCCGCTCCTCCCGGTTCCTCTTGGATGGTTGCTGGCCGGCGCGACGGAACGAACCGGCCGGGACGGCCGGGCAAAAAAAAGACCCCGGGCCCAAAGGAGGGGAAAGCGCCGGGGTCGATGCTCCATGTACTAGCTGTCTTCAAGCACAGGCAGTGCCAAGTGCTGCAACGGCCTGAAAACAGGTCAGCGATCGAGGTGTTCTCCCGGTTTTCCCCGTCTTTTCACCGGTCGCTGTCTCTTTTTTGACACCCTTTTCTGCGCCGGTTGACAGGCGGCCGTTCGGGACAGCCAGACGACGTAACCGCAGTCCCGGGGCAGCCAGAAGGCCTCGCGCACCGTCTGCGGATCGAGCCGGACGCATTCCTGTTCGACCTCGAAACGCTTGTGGTAGACCTTGCAGCGGCGGCTGACCACGTCGAGGTAACGGCAGGCCTGGTCGGTTTCGACGACGGTGCCGTCCTCTTCGATCCGCTTCTCGAAACAGCACCGGCCGCAGCGCCGGCAGAGCGCTTCCCATTCCGCCATCATGGCGTCACCGTCCCGGCCAGGCCAGCCTGACACCGAGTCCGATCAGGACGCTGCCGGCGATCCGGTCGAGCCAGCGGCCGGCCCGGGGACGCCGCTGCAGCCAGCGGCCCAGGCTGCCGGCGAACCAGCCGATCAGGCCGAAGAAGAGGAAGGTGAGCAGGACGAACAGGACGCCGAGCAGCAGCATCTGCAGGGGAACGTGTCCGCGTTCGAGATCGACGAACTGGGGAAAGAAGGCCATGAAGAAGATCGCCACCTTGGGGTTGAGCAGGTTGGCGATGATCGACTGGCGGAAGATCAGCCATGGCCGGGCCAGTTCCGGATTGCCGCGGGCCTCGATATCGCCGGCGCTGCGCAGCAGCCGGAAACCGATCCAGAGCAGATAGGCGCCACCGGCCAGTTTGACCGCCCCGTACAGGGCCGTCGAGGAGGCCAGCAGGGCCGACAGGCCGAGAATGGCGAACAGGGTATGCCCCAGGTTCCCCAGGGCGAAACCGGCCGCCGCCGACAGGGCGGCGCCCCGTCCCTGGGTGATGCCACGGGTCAGGACGGTCAGGTTGTCCGGTCCCGGCGTCAGGATCAGCAGAATGGAGGCGGCGCAGAAAAGGGACAGACGGGTCGGGTCGAGCATGGACAACTCCTAGTGACTGACCGTTTTCGAAAAGAGGTGGATAACGATGACTCCGGCCACGATCAGGGCCATGCCGATGATCGCCGGCAGATCGGGAATCTGCCGGTAGAACAGGATGCCGGCCAGGGTGACCAGCACGATGCCGGCGCCGGACCAGACGGCGTAGGTGATGCCCACCGGGATGGTCCGGATGGTCAGGGTCATGAAGTAGAAGGCCAGGCCGTAGCCGGCAATGACGATCAGGCTGGGAACCAGCCGGGTGAACTCGGCCGTGGCTTTCAGGGCGCTGGTAGCGATGACTTCGGAGATGATGGCTAGGGTGAGATAGAGATAGGGCATTTGTCCGTTCGTTCTTTGTTGCTGATGTTCCACGGCGGTCGGAATGTCGTGATACGGTTCAAGCTGGCGCCATGGTGAACGGATTTCGCACCGACGTCAATGTCTGGATCGGCCGCCGGATCATGGCGCCGGAGGGGCGAGGTGCAACGCCAGCCAGACGGTATCCTGCTCCGGGTCGGTCCAGCTGACCCGGTGTCGGCGTCCGGCTTCGATGAGCAGGTGGCTGCCCGGTTCGAGTTCGATCTCTTCTTCCGGCTCGGTACACAGGAGGCGGGCACGGCCGGAAAGCAGCAGAATCCACTCGTCGTGATCCTGGTCATACCAGTTTTCTTCCGGCGTGGTGTGGCCGCGGGAGACGATGCGTTCCAGTTTTATTCCCGGACGCTGCAGCAGGGTTGTGAACAGTTCCAGCGGCAGTTTGTCGGGGATGTCGGCGAACAGGTTTGCCGTTCTGGGCTGTTGCAGAGTTTCGATCCACCAGATTTGCTTGTGGCCGCCGGTGGAGAATTTCTCCTGCACTTTCTGCGCTTCTGCCAGCGAGGCGAAAGAGGCGACCAGGTATTGCACACCGTTATCGTCCTGTCGCCAGAGCTGGTACGGAAGGTCTCTGCTCATTCATCCCTCCTTACGGTGCCGCGCAGCGCCTTGAGTCGCCCCCGGCGTTTCTTCGCCTCCAGTCGACGCTTGCCGGCGGCCACCGGCGGACGGGTGGGGAGACGTCGCCGGGGGCGGGCGGCGGCGGTTGCAACCAGTTTTCGCAAACGCTTAAGGGCCGCACGACGGTTCATCTCCTGCGAGCGGTATTCGCGCGCCAGGATGACCAGGATGCCCTGCCGGTTGATTTGACCGCCGGCCAGGACGAACAGGCGCTTTTTGACCGGGTCCGGCAGGTGGGAGTCGGCAACGGCGAAGCGAAGCTCGATGGCTGTGGCGTTGCGGTTGACATGCTGGCCGCCCGGTCCGCCGGCGGTGACCGCCGTCAGTCTGATCTGGTGCAGGGGAATGGCGAGGTTTGGACCGATTTCGAGACGTTCCATGACATTTTGCCTGCCTGGTTCACCGGCCGTACCCGTCCAGCAGGGCCAGGATTTTCGGGGTGCAGCGTCTGCCGCCGCAGGGGCCCGAGCCGGCACCGGTGGCGGCCCGCAGTTGCTCGAGGCTGCGTTTGCCCTCGGCGATATGGCGGAGAAAAACCCGCTTCTTGATGTTCCTGCACAGACAGACCGGCTTCAGTCCGTCGATGATCTGCTGTTCGTCCATGGGCCTTCTCCGGGGAGTGACCGTTCCGGCTCAGTCTTCTTCGACGAGCCCGCTCAGTTCTTCAAGACTGGGCAGGACGGCGGAGGGCTGCAGCTCCCAGGGATCGAAGACGGCGTCCGGGTTGCGTTTGATCCAGGCCGCGCGCATGCCGGCGGACAGGGCGCCGATGACGTCGAACGGATTGCCGGAAACCATCCAGGCCGTATCGCCGCCGGCGGCGGCCCGGCGCAGAAAATGGGCATAGACCGCCGGATTGGGCTTGAAGCTTCTGATTTCATCACAGCTGACGATCGCTTCGAAGTACTCCCGGATGCCGGCCTGCTGCAGCAGCGCAGCGAGGTCGTCTGGCGTGCCGTTGGAAAAAGCGAAGAGTCGACAGCTCTTTTGTCGCAACAGTTCGAGTGAATTCTTGACGTCGGCAAAAACCGGCAACCGCCGGTAGGCGGCCAGCAGTTCCGATTTCTGTGCCGGTGACAGCGCCACCCCGAGACTGGTGCAGGTGTAGTCGAGCGCCTGGGCGGTGCAGACCGAGAAGTCGCGGTAGTTCTGCATCAGACCGCGGCGAAAGGAATATTCGAGCTGTTTGCCGCGCCAGAGGTCGGAAAAGGCCCGGGCCCTGTCGGTCAGCATGCGCTCGAGCAGTGCGACGACGCCGGCGGTGTCGATGAGGGTGCCGTAGACATCGAAGGCAAAGACCGTAGGCATGACATCCTCCTGCAGGGAACAAGGGTGACAACTCGTCTATCTTAGCGCAGATGAGGTTGCTCGGCCAGGGCGGGGACGGGCACAAAAAAAACGCCGCGGCGGGGCCGCGGCGTTCGGTTCGACGCATCAAGCGGTTCA
>CAYTVY010000050.1:0-17179 GCA_964441925.1 uncultured Geothermobacter sp. | reverse complement strand
CCACGCCGGCGGCCACCAGCGGGCCGTGCATATCCTGGAGCTGCTGGACGAGGCGCTGCCGGACTGAAACCCGCAAACCGGCCTCGCGCCCGTTCGCTGACGCTCACTTGAGACGCAAAGACGCGGAGAAAAACCAGGGGGGAGAACAACCCCCAATACAGATTTCCCTCTGAGCGGCTCTGCGCGAGAACATGTTTTCGATTTTTGTCGCAGTCAGCCGCCGATCTGTCCCATGCGGCGCTTGCCGGTGCCGTCGTGCGGCTGTTCGAGATGATGGCGATCCGGCTTGACGTGGGCCGCCCGGCGGAAGATGGCAGCCAGCTCGGCGTCATCGGCACCGGAACGGATGGCGGCACGCAGATCGATCTCTTCGCCGGAAAAAAGGCAGGGACGAATCCGGCCGTCGGCGGTCACCCGCAGGCGGTTGCACTCGCCGCAGAAATGGCTGGAAACCGCCGGAATCACGCCCAGCCCCCCCGGCGCTCCGGCGTAGCGGTAGAGCCGTGCCGGCCCGGCCGGGCCGGTACGTGGCACCGCCACCAGGGGGGCGACCTGCTCGAGGGCGGCCATGATCCGTTCCACCGGCACCCGGCGATCCGGTGTGTACTCAAGATCGCCGCTGACCGGCATGAACTCGATGAAACGGACGTTCCAGGGACGCCCCAGGGTCAGGCGGGCGAAATCGGCGATTTCGTCCTCGTTGACCCCGGCAATGGGGACCATGTTGATCTTCACCGGTCCGAGCCCGGCCCGTTCGGCCGCGGCGATGCCGGCCAGCACCCGGCCCAGGCCGTCACGGCGGGTGATGTCGCGAAAACGGCTGGCCCGCAGGGTGTCGAGGCTGACATTGACCCGGTTCAGTCCCGCCCGCGCCAGATCGTCCGCCAGTTCCGCCAGGGACAGGCCGTTGGTGGTCAGGGTGATTTCAGGCCGCTGCGGCAAGGCCGCCAGCTCCCGGATGAAACCGACCACTCCCCGGCGCACCAGCGGCTCGCCACCGGTCACCCGGATCTTGCGCACCCCCAGCGCACAGGCCACCCGGGCGATGCGCAGCAGCTCCTCGTAACGCAGGATGGCCTCGTGCCCGGCCGAGGGAATCCCCTCTTCCGGCATGCAGTAACGGCAGCGCAGGTTGCAGCGATCGGTGATCGACAGCCGCAGGTAGTCGAGATGGCGGCCAAAGCGATCGGCAAGGGTCTCGGATGTCGGTTCGTCGGTCATGGTGTCGATATCCGGCCGGATGATTCAGCAACTGACACCAGCATACATCACTGCGTGGTGAAAGAATAGACCGGGCTTTCACTCGCCAGATCACCACGAGCCGTCGTCGCCTGCACCTTCCAGTAGTAGGTGGTCGCCGGCGCCAGGCCGGTGACGTCCAGTCGGCGGATCGTAGAATCAGGGGGAGGAGCCGAAGACCCACCGCCACCGCCGCAGGAGGTCAAAACCAGCACGGCCAGCAACAGCAGCAAGCCGGCAGTCATTCTCTTGCCCTGGCGCCGAAACCATACCGGCGGCAGAAACACCGCCAGCAGCAGAAAGGGGGTCGGTACCGGGCCGACATCCGTTGCTGCCCGGGAAACCTGTATCGGACTTGTCCCGGTGAAAGTCGGATCGGTACTCAACCAGACCTGGTTGACCACTGTCGCGCCAAGCGGATCAGACGGCTGCCGCCAGCTCAGGGTCAGGTCGACCGCCAGCCCTGAGGCCTGATCGGCCGGTGCAACCAGCTCCGGCGCCGGCGGCAGCAGGTACTGGTAGGCCGCCAAAGCATCGACCAGACCATAACCGTAGTCGTTGTCGGGGCCGGTAGCACCGAGATCCTTGGCCGTCGTTTTCAGCACCGTCTCCATCTGGGACGGTGTTGTTCCGGGAAACCCCTCCAGCAGCAGCATCATGATGCCGCTGACATGTGGTACGGCAAAGGATGTGCCGCTGGCTCCGGAAGGGGCATATCCCCCTCCCGGCAGAGCCACTGTAAGAAACTCCCCAGGCGCCACCAGCTCGGGGAAGACCTCGTCCGGGGCATCGCAGGGAGACGAACCACGAGAGCTGAAGGTGGAAACCGTTTCCGTTGCTCCCACCGAACCGACGGCAAAGTTGTTGGCATTGTTGGCCGGACTGATGCTGGTGTTTGCCGCCGGCCCGGCATTGCCGGCGGCAAAGGCGACCACAATACCGGCAGCTTTCAACTGTCCGATGGCTGCCTCGAAATCCTGCAGACAGACACCGGGTAAATCCTCGAATCCCCAGGAGCCGTTGACCACATCCGGCACATCGTCGGTGGTAGCGGGATCGCCATCCGGGTCGAGAGCCCACTGCAACGCCCCAAGAATAATGCTGTTGGTGGTCGTACCATCATCTTTGAAGATCTTGGCTGCGATCCACTGCGCACCCGGCGCCACCCCGAGCGACTGGCCGAAAAGCAGGCTGGCAACACCGGTTCCGTGCCCGTCGATGTCACAAGGCTGGGTCTCGTTGAGATCACAGGTATCGCACGGAGTCAAAGTTGGATCTGTCGCACAGGCACCATTGGCACCGGCAAAGGGGTTGTGCCAGTCACCGGGATTCCCGCGCCAGCTGCCGGCGGCAAACTCCGGGTGGGCCAGGTCGACACCGGTGTCGAGCACGGCCACCACCTTGCCCCGGCCGCTCAGGCCGGGAACCTGATCGACGCCTGTCGACGTCAGGTTCCAGCCGTTGGGAACCACGGTCGCCAGCGGCTGCACCGGCTCGGCGATCAGCCGCAATGGGGTATCATAACGGATACTCTCCACCTCCGGCATCGCCGCCAGGATTTCGATCTCGGCCGGCGTCAGGTCGAGGGCCAGGCCGTTGATGATCCACAGCTCCCGGTAGCGCCGGTGCCATTGTTTCAGCAGACGGCGCAACGAACGCTGCCTTTTTTCGCTTGTCAGCCGTAAAGCCCTTACCACCGCCCGGCGACGCTCACCTGCCGACAGGGTCGCCGGCAACGGCGGCTGCGTTCCCGACTTTATGCGTACGATGACCGGAACCCTCGCATCCGGTGCCGCCAAGGCCAGCCGGTCGACAAGAGACAGGCCGAGATCGGCAGACCAGCCGAAAGAGGGTAACGGCAAAACAGCCAGCAGCAGAACGCCAATCAGCCACAGTCTCGTCAACATCACCGATCCGTTATTGCACAACCAGATTCTCAAACCGGTAATCTCCCACCACGACCGTCACTTTGTCCCCCCGGACCACGTGCCGACCGGGATTGGCAAAGAGGATGAACAGCCGGGTTCCCGGCTTGACATCCCGCGCGATCTGGCGCAGCGGCCCGATCTTGGCCGGGGCCGGCACCATCAGCCGGGCACCACTCTTCACCACTTCGCAGTAGGGAATCACCGACCGGTCATACATGGGGGCGGCCTGTTCCGGGTCGATCACCTGGTAGCGAAAATCGAGCATGTAGCCGGCGGAAGCCAGGCCCACTCCCAGAACCCTGACCCCGTGAACCACCGGAAGTTTTTCGGCCACGGCCGTATTTCCACAGACAAGCCCCAACAACAAACCGACGAACAACAGGCATCTTGCCATCACAACCCCCTGGAAAAAAAGGAGAGACGGGTTCCGTCTCTCCTTTTATCACTCTCTGCTCCTTTTGCCAACGCCGCTACTGGATGGCGAATACCGCATCGGTCAGGTCGCTGGCCAGCTTCTTGCCAAGAGCATCATAAGCCGTCACCCGCAACCGGGCCTGTTCGGACGGAGCCAGGTCGGTTCCGACCGTCCAGTCGAACTGGTTGTCCGGCAGGTCACGCGCCAGCTCCCGCCAGCTTTGCCCGCCATCCAGCGACAGTTCGACACCATAGGTGGCCGCTTCCGGCAGGGCCTGCCAGAAAACGGTGAAAAAACCACCCTGCGGCACGACTTCACCGCCGTTCGGCGCCAGCAACGCCAGGGTCGCCGGTCGCGACGCCGCCTCGGAAGAGAGCTGCAGCGTTCCGCCGGCGGCCACCACCCGGTCACCGGCAAGCGTTCCAACCGTCCCGATGGTGAAGGGATGATCGCTGGTATCGGTCAGCAACACCCGGCCGGCGGCGTCGAAGAAACGGATCAGAACGCGTACCTGGCTGCTGGCCAGTCCGGTCGGCACCGTCCAGCTGTAACTGCCCAGGTTGCCGCTGCCGCCCGTACCATCTCCGGCAAGGGAAGCAATGGCGTACCAGGCCGTCCCGACTCCGGCCTGATACCAGAGCCCGGTCGAGGCCACCTGGCCGGCGACATTGGTGGTATCCCACTGGATGCTGTAGGCCTGGCCCGGCGTCAACTGCTCACCCCCGTTGGGCTGGATCAGGGTCAGCGAGTCCTGAATGGCCAGGGTGGTGTCGGAGGTAGCAACCCCCACCTGGGTCCCGTCGGCCCGATAGCCGACGACCGCCAGCCGGACCCGGCCATAGGTGCGCACAAAGCTCGGAATGGGCCACTGGTAGCTGCGGCCGGTGACTTCTCTGGCCTCGATTACCCAAGGAAATCCCGGCCCGAGACGGTAGAGAATGCGGAAGGAAACAGCGTCCGCCGGGGCTCCCCAGCGAATGGTGTAGATCGAATCGGCGGGCAGAACCGTATTCTGCCCCGGTGACAACAGGGTCAGGGCCGAGTAGCTGTCGAAGCGGGCGGTCACCGTCTTGTCGGCACTCATGGTCACCACGCAGTCGCCCAGGCCGGCACACTCTCCCGTCGGGCCGTTGGCATCGGTCACCGTCCAGCCGCTCAGAGCCTGGTCGATGGATGCCGGCGTCGCCCGCAACGTCACCTGAACACTATCGAGCAGCGACTCGCTGCAGGCGGCCGTCGTACCACCCGGACCACAGTCGATGCCGCCCGGCGCGCTGGCCAGTTCGATCCGGCCGCTGCCCGTACCCGCGCCGTCGATGACCGCCGTCAGGGTCCGGTTGGGCGTCCCGACCGTCAGGAAGGCCATGAAACCGCCCGGTCCCTCGGTGCCGTTGGCCAGACCGAGCCGCCGGTCATAAAAGACCAGGTAGCCGGGCGTCGACGGTGCGGTGAACAGAATATCGAGCGTCTTGCCGGGCGGCAGGTCGATGATGCCGCTCGGCTGGACCATCGGATAGGCGAACCCGTCCTCGGCCAGCACCTGCAGGCCGGCGACATTGGTCGCCAATACCCGGGTGCGGATACTGGCATTGGCACAACGCAGCAGCACCTTCTGGCCGGGTGCCACGCTCCCCAGCGGAGAACGGGCCGGCGAGAAAGGTTCGCCGTTGAGCAGAAAATAGTGCGGCTCGTATCCCACCGACATGATATTGGGATAGGCCGGTGTCCCATAGACACCGGTCGCCTTGGCCTGATGGAAGGGGACATCGATGTCGCTGAGCACCATCACCTGTTCGACATCAAAACTCTGACCATAGGCCTGGCCCGCGGTCGCCTCATCCACCACCAGCAGGGCATACAGCCCCATCGGCCCCTGTACCGACATGTGTGAGGCGCTTTCGACCAGGTAGGTTCCGGCCCGCAGGCCGCTCCACGAATAGGTGACCGGTCCCTGGCCGACCGCCACCTCGGGCGCCATCGAGCGCACCCGGGACGTCAGGTCACCAGCCGGCCGGCTGGTCAGAACCTGCCCGCTGGTGGTCACCCATTGCGGCGAGGCGATCTTCTGGCCGCGGATCATCACCGAAACCGGTTCACCGACCCCGGCGGTCGCCGGCAGGGCATTGGTCAGGTTGATATCCAGGGTGTCCCCGGCGGTGGCACGAATCACCGGCGGATAGACGCCGGGCTGGGCCGCATCCTCGAACACCCAGACCGGCACCACAGTTCCGTCCGGCATGGTCCGGTCGACCTGCCTGGCGGTCAGACTGACGCTCACCGTCGCCGCGGCCACCGAACCGATCCCGCAGCAAAGCAACAGAAGCAGGGCGCCCAGCCAGGGCAACAGCAGTCTTCGACGGTACTTTTTCATAAGCCCCTCTCCTTTGCCTTACTTGGCAATCGGCACCCCGGGGGGCTCGACAATCAGCATGGTCAGCATGCCGCCCGGGAACAGATTGGCTGTCGTGATTTCCACTTCGTTATGGGAATGCCACATGTAGAAGAAACCGGCATTCTGATTGAAACCGCCCTCCCCGGGAGGCAGGACCCCGGCACCACCGAGAAACGGACTGCCACTGTAGAAGGCCCCGAAGGTCAGGGAGTTGCTGTCGGGCAGAATAACCGGGAAGGCCTTGCCATGGTCCGGACAGTACTCGCGGGTGGTCTGGTCCCAGCACACCGACCCGTCGTTGTCGTTGAAACCATCGTTGTTGGCATCGGGACAGGCTGGATCACTGCAAGTATGGGCGGAGTTTGCATCGTAGATGTCCCAGCCGAGTCCGGCCCCGGTCCAGGTGAAGATGGCATCGTAGGTCTGTCCCGGCAGCACCCGCTGGGTGAAGTTGGAGACGGCGGCATCGGGAATCAGCCCCACATCATAGCTCTTGAAGTTGCCGGGAGCCGTTTCCAGCAGATAACCGTCGCGGGCGATCAGCGCATAATTGTTGCTGTGAGTATGAAGGGGATGCGCATCGCGTCCGGCTCCGACGAACCGGACCAGCATCCGGTCCCCGGGGTGGATCTGCGGCACGCAGTTGTAGGGCTGGGCCGGCAGCCAGGGGACGTTTTCGCCCGCCAGGTCATCGGGGGCGGAACGGCCGTTGAGAAACCAGATCGACGGCCGGTAGTTCTGGGTGTCGACCGTGGCATGCCGTCCCTTCTCGACCTCGTCGTGAATCAGCGGATCCATTTCGGTGAGGAAGAAGAGGTATTCATAATCATAGGCGGAACGGCAGTCGCCGTAGGCCGAGGTCGTGTACTGTGAGCAGGCCGTCAGATCCTGGCTCTGCGGCCGGACGATGATCGCCCCGACCAGCCCCATCTCGACCTGCAGATCGACGTGACTGCCGCTGTGGTAGAGAAAGGTACCGGGCCGGTCGGGAGTGAAGGTGTAGGTCACCTCGGTCACTCCGTCGGGGGGAACCTCTTGGGTCATCAGCCCCGGCACCCCGCCGGACGCCGTCACCTGGATACCGGGAATCACCAGCGAGACGTTTTCCGGCAGCCGGTTGCGCAGTCTGATGGTCACCTGCTGTCCCTGGGTGACGATCAGGGTCGGTCCGGGATACTGGGGGCCGATGGTGCCGTTGTCGTCACCATAGCCCCAGACCAGGATCGAACTGCCGTCCGGCGTGCTGATGTGCGTCGGTTTGGCCGTCAGGGAGAAATTCGAACCGCTGATTCCGGAGATCTTCGCCCAGCCGGTCGTCGCCAACAGCAGCAGGCAGACCGTCAGGGCCAGGCATCTCCACGTCATTTCAATGCGTTTCATCATGGCCATCCTCACTCGTTACTGGACAAGGATCTCGGTCATCATGCCACCGTAGTCTTCCGCGTGGTTGTTCAGGTGGTCGAGATTGGTCGTGTAGAAGAAATAGGTCCCCGGCTCCACGTTGTCACCGGTGGTGCCGCAGTCTTCATCCTCCCCGCAGGTGTCGATGATGACATCGACCGCCTCACCGCCGCCGAGGGTCACACTGCTGGTCCAGTAGGGCTGGTCGAGCATGCGCGAACCGACCCCGACCACCTTGAAGGCCAGTCCCGGCGCCGTCAGGGTATGGAAGGAGGTAGTCGACAGGCTGTTGATGCGCAGCAGCAGGCGCTGGCCGGTATTGAGACTCACCTTGGTCGGCAGCGGGCTGGCGATACTGTTTGCATGGCCGTTGGGCAGGGCGTTCGGGTTGATGGTATCGGGATAGCCGCGCCCGTTGATCAGCGGATAGGTATCTTCCATGGCGACGAAATCGAGCGGCTGGGCGGTTTCGTCCGCCTTGTGGAAGACCGGGTCGAGACCGCTGATCTGGATCGGCATCTCGACATCGTAGCCGGTGGAGCCGTCACCGTCGTTGTAGGCGAACTTGCTGAAGGTTCGCCCACCGCCATAGGTGTAACTGGTGCCGTCCTGGGCCGGATGCACGTAGAGGTTGCCGTACATCCCCATCTGCATGTGCTCGGTCGCCTCGACGTGACAGTGGTAGAGGTAGGTGCCGGGTTCGTTGACCTTGTAGAAGTAGGTCAGGCTCGAGCCCATGTTGATCGAGATGGAATCGTCCGGCACCCCGTCGAAGATCGCGGCCGCGTTCGGATAGCCGTGCCAGTGCACGGTATGGGGATCGAACAGGTCGGCGCGGATCTGCATGCCGACGTTGGTCAGGGTCAGGTAGAGGTAATCCCCCTCCTTCAGCTCGATGGTTCCCCCCGGCAGGGTGGCGCCGAGCAGGCCTTTTTCCATCACCTGGGCGTCAGGCAGGCCGGTGACATTGCGAAAGCCGAAGATGTACTGCTCGGAACCGTCGGCCATGGTGGCGTAGCCGTCCCCCGCCGTCAGGTGGATACAGACCTGGGTGGGGTATTTGGGATTCGAGATTTCCCCGTCTTCCGCGCGAATCACTCCATCACCGTTGTTGTCGGCAAAACTACCGTTATTGGTCGGACACTGGAAATAGACATCGGCCCAGACCGGCGCGGCGAGCAGCAACACCCCCAAGAACCCTGTGAGACATTTTTTCCACCACATAATTTCACTCCTTACCCGGTTCGTGTTCCAGGCGGTTCGTCATTGGCCTGCCGGCGCAATACCGAAGCTGGCATCCACCACATCCTGGTCGATCTGCGTCCCGTCCGCCGCCAGGCGGGTGATCCGCAGCCAGACCCGGTCGGCACTCCGCTCCGGCACCCAGTCGTACAGCCCGGGGTCGCCGGGGAAGCGGTCCACTTCCTGCCAGGAGCCACCGGCGTAACGCACCTCCAGTCGCGTCTCGGCAACCGTATCGAGGGCCGGCCCGCTCCAGAGCACCGGGACCAGTTCGCCGGCGAGATAGGTCTCACCGCCGTTCGGCACCACCAGCGCCAGCGGACTGTCCACGCCGCCGGTATCCGCCCCGCTCGCCGGACCTCCCTGGGATGCCGGCACGGCCAGCGGTGTCGCTACGGCGGGAGCGGCCAGCGGCGCCGCCGCCGGAGCCGCCGTCGTCACCGGCATGCCGGGCAGGATGGTGAACGGCTGCTTGCTGGCATCGATCAGCACGATCTCGCTCTGCGCCGCATCCCAGAAGGTGATGAGCACCCGTACCTTATCGAGCTGCACACTGGTGTTCGGCAGCGTCCAGTCGAAGCGCCGGTCGGCAGGGGCGGCCTGACCGATCAGCAGCTGCGGTCCCCAGGCACCGGTCGTGGCATCCTGCACCTGGTAGTACAGATTGACCTGGGTAGCGGTCAGGGCATAGGCATCGTCCCAGAGGATGCTGGCCGTGGTGCCACCAATCAGTACCTCGCCGCCATTGGGTTTCTGCAGGGCCAGCGCATCGATGACGAATCCGGCGTCGGACTGGTCGGAGTCACCGCTGGCAGTGTCGACGACCCACATCTGGACATTGTCCCGGTTCCGCAGGTTGCCAGGCACCGTCCACTGATAGCAGGTGTCGGTGACACCGGATGCCAGAGTCTGAACCGGTTGTCCGGGGCCGAGCCGGTAGAGCAGGTCGAAACCGCCGGCCCCGGCCGGTGCCCCCCAACGAATGACCTGGGTACTGTTGGCCGGGAAGAGTTCGCCGCCGTTGGGAGCCAGCAGGGTCAGGCTGGCCAGCACCGTGTTGCCGGTGCCGCCGGCGAACTCGTCGGCCCCGATGTCGATGTCGGTGTCCTGGGGCCGGGCGTCGCCGTCGATATCGGTGGCCGGCGCATTGGCCGGATTGCCTTTGTCGATCGCCGGCGAGCACTTGCTGGCGAGATGATAGTCGCCCAGGCCGGCCTGCAGCTCCCGGTAGCGCACGGAGATGAAGTTTCCGCCCTCGTCGAGAATGGCCGAGGTCACCAGGTTGTTGCGGTAGGTGCGAACGAATCCCGGCGCCGACCGCAGGTTGCTCGTATCGTAGCCGGTGGTGTCGGTCAGGATGCAGTACCGGGGATTCAGCTTGTCCGCCGGGTTGCCGGTATCGAGGACTCCGAGATCCCAGACGTCGTCATGCGGCGCGGTGGGGTGACTGCTGGCCGGCAGCAGGCCACCCATGCCGCCGTTGATGCTGGCGTCCTGGTACTGGGAGCGGTTCATCCAGAGGATGTTGTTCTCCAGCAGCGGATTCGAGAAACCCGCGCCCAGGGCCGTCTGCAGGGCGGCGCTGTGCACCCGGCTGGCAATGCCCGCCGGTTGCGGCGTCGACTGGCTCAGATTGCCTGGCGGGAAGGCCAGGGCCGCCACCGCCGCACTGTCGTTGTAGGCGACGGTGTTGTTGACGATGCTGGCCTGGGCCACGTCCTGCAGCGCGATGCCGCCGCCGGCAAAGGCACTGACATTGTTGACGATGATGTTGTTGCGGATGACCAGGCCGAACCACAGGGCCGAGTTCCCCGGGTTGTCGGTGACATCCTTGCCGTTGTAGGCGAAGGCGAGAATGCCGCCGCCGTCGAAGGCCCCTGCCAGGTTGCCCTGGATGCGGTTGCCATCGATGGTTACATCACCGGCACCGGCATTGGGCGGAGCCGGGACATTCGGCTGCGCCGGGTTGGGCACGGCATTGGCCCCGGTGAGGAAGATGCCGCCACCACCGCCGCGACCACCCTCGAGCAGGCCGTAGTAAACCTCGTTGAACAGGATGTCGTTGCCGACGATCTGTCCGGAGCTGGTGCCGATCTGACCGATGCCACCACCGCCGAAGCGGGAGAAGTTGCCGATCAGCTGGTTGTCCTCGATCCGGTAGTTGTCGCTGCCGGGATAGATGGCGATGCCACCCGGACCCTGGACACCACCGTTCTTGCGAATCAGGTTGTCATGAATCCAGACACCGGTGTTGCGCAGGTCACGCTGCGGTGCCCCGAGAGTGATGCCGCCGCCGTCGTTGCCCTGGTTGTTGGCGATCTTGTTCTGCCGGATCTCCAGGTTGTAGGCATCGTTGTAGACGTAGATGCCGCCGCCCGACAGGGCCCCGCGCACCGTAAAGCCCTCGATCAGCGGCTGGAAACCGCTAAAGTCGTGCGCCGTGGTGTTGGGGAAGGAGGCGGTGTCCCTGCCGAGCACCATGATGCCCGGCGCCTCGTTGGCGATGAAGGGATCGGTGCCGTTGGTGATGCCGAGGATCTGCCGGATCTTGACATGCCAGGCATCGAGCTGCGACGGCGGACTGGGGTTGGCATCGATCACCGTGCCCTCGGCACCGGCGCCGATCAGCCGGACCGGCTTGTAGACGATGACATTCTCGTCATAGACGCCGGGAGCGACCAGGATCGTCGCGCCGTCAGTCGCGGCATCGACCGCCGCCTGGATGGTCGGATAGTCGGCCGGGACATGAATCAGGTTGTTCGCCGTACCACAGTCGAGCAGCACGCTGGCCCCCGGCGGCGAACTGACACCGGCCGCCGTGGTCACCCGCACCTCGCCGGAAGCGGCGCCGGCCGGCACCGTCACCACGATGGTGTCGGTCGTCCAGCTGACCACATTGGCGGGCGTACCGTTGACCGACACCGTCCCCTGGGCGCTGCCGAAACCAAAGTCACGCTCGATCTGCGCCACCCGGTTGGCCGGGTCGGAGGCGTTGGGATCATAGTTCGGGTTGTCGACCTTCTGCACGCCGAGCGAACGCAGGGTCAGCTGTTGCGTGTCGTCGTTGCAGACCAGCGCGTCGCCGGCCGGCCCCTCGACCGTCCGGATGACGGGCGTGCCATCCGGCGGGTTGACGTCGAGCGCCCCCTTCGGATAGCCGGCAAAGGCGGCCACCGGCACCAGCGGCGTATCGAGATAGGTGGTCTTGCCGGGCGCGTAGTCGAGGGTCCACGGCGTGATGCTGTAACTCGGATCGTAGTTCGGATCGGTGATCATCTGGCCGTAGGTCGGCGAATTGGGGTCGGTGTCGAGAATCGGCCCCGGGTCGTTGAGCACCGCCGTGATCATGTTCGGCGACAGGCCGGACGGTGTCGGCAGGTTGGCGGTGAAGGTCGAGGGAAGCAGGGCATTGTAGGTGCCGTACTCGTCGGTGTAGACCCGGACGATTTCGTTGCCCGCCCAGTCGCGGAAGGAAACCGGCAGCCAGGCCGGTGCCGACTTCTCGCCGAAGATCGGGCTGGTGGGATCGAATTCGGCGGCCAGGTCGTTGTTGACGAAACCGACCACCCGCGCCGCCTTGGGGACCTGGGTGAAGAAGTGGAAGTTCACCACGGCGTTGGCCTTGTCGCCGAGGAAGACCTGGCGCCGGTCACACAGCGGTCGCTGCTGGCCGGCATAGATGCTGGCGGTATCGGCCGCGAGAGTCACGTCGACACCGGACAGCAGCAGATTCGGATTGCTGTCATCCGCCAGCATGCTGAGGAACGGCGGTACCGTGTGCAGATCGCCGACACAGGCCGGTTGCGGATAGCCGGTCGTCAGCTTGCTTGGCACATAGCTGTCACCGAAATCGACATTCTTGTCCTCTTCCCGCTGCACCTGGTAGCCCGGCGGGATGGCGGCGGCGACGATGTAGGTGTCGGTCGGCAGTCCCGTCTGCTCGTGCGCCGCGGGATTCTGGCTGCGGTCGTACTGGTACCTGCCGCCCGGATAGTAGCTGGTGAAGATGTAGCCACCATCGAACACCCCCGGCCGCACCTGGTTCCAGGTGCCGAAATTGTCGAAGCAGAGTTTCGGCGTCTGACCGTTGATCGGAGCGGGCTGGCGCTGGATGCAGCCGGTCGGCGCATTGTCGTCCCAGGAATCGGTATGGGTGATGTTGAGGGCGTCACCCGAGTCGAACAGGCCGTTGTTGTTGTGATCGACATCCTCCGGCCCCTTGGGACCGCCGTCGATCCAGCCGAGCGGGTAGTTGTCCACGTCGGCCAGGGTCGGTCCGCCGTCGCCGTCGAGATCGTCGATCTGGCCGTCGCCGTCGTGGTCGCGGTAAAGGGCCACCTGTACCCGCGGGATGCCCGGTTCCCAGTCTTCGATGGCGGCAATCGTCGGATCGTCCTCGGCCCGGGTGGTGGCGTAGACCACCATGCCGGAGATGCCGCCGTTTTCCCCCGCCGTGTAGTCGATCTTGCCCCAGTCGATGATGTTCTTCTGACCCAGGAAGAGATGCATCGCCTGCAGCAGGGTGTCGGCGCCGTCGTCGAGCTGGGTCCGCGAATAGGTGCTGCCATGGGCGTTCGCCGGGTCGGCCGGATTCTGCGGCTGGGGATGCAGCCGGTATCTGGTCGAGCCGTCGTAATCGGTGTAGCTGATGCGCGCCGGCCAGGGGCCGGGCTCGGTATTACTCGGATCGCTCGGATCGAGCGTGCCGCCGAAATCGACGTAGGAGGTAACCCCGGTCGGCTTGAAGCGACCGAAATCGACCTCGGCCACCAGCCACTTGAAGAAGGGGAAGACCTCGGCGAAACCGTACTCGCCGGAACCGTCGGTGACCGTCGCCTTGTAGAGACTGCCGTCCCGGAAACGGATGTTCACCGCCGTGCTGGGTATGCCGGGTTCAGATGCCTGGTCCCACACTCCGTCTTTGTCATGGTCATTGAAAACCACCCCCTCCAGGCGGCCGAACCAGGAGAAGGAGAGCACATCGCCCAGGTCGAGATCCGAGGTCTGGGTCGGCGGAACCACCACCGTGTTGAACCCGAACAGGGCATCGAGCGGCTTGTCCCAGGTCACCAACTGGTAGGTACGCCCCGGCACCACGCCGGGAATGGTGAAAAAGCTGTCGTCATCACAGGCCACCATGGCCAGGCCCTCGCCGGTGACCGGGTCGTTCAGCGCCGCATAGCACTCCGGCACCGGCTCGCCGGAATAAAACCCCTGCAGATAGGGCGGGCGGGCGAAATGGTTGTAGACATTGCGCCCGGTAATGCTGATGGTCGGGCTTCCCCCGCTGTTGGGAATGCCGGGCAGATTGGCCGGATTGACGAAGCCGAAGGCGACATGGGTGAAACCGGTGCCGAACCCCTCGATGAAGATACTCGGCTCGTTGGCGCCAACCCAGGCGTCGATGGTCGGCGTCCCCTCGATGGTGGCGGTCTGGATCCACTGCCCCACCTGGCTGCCGGGCGGGGTCACGGTCACCCCGTACTTGCCGGGCGCCAGGTTCTTCACATAGGCGTAACCGTTAGCATCGGTGGTGATGATTCCGGAACCGAGCTGGTCGACGACCGGGTCGCCATTGGCGTCCAGCACATAGTCCCCGTTGGGGTAGCGTTGGTAGGTGGTGCCCAGCGGGTTACCGAAGACATCCCAGCTCACCTGGCCGAAATAGTCGGCCAGCTGGATGCTGAACCCGGCCAGGCCATGCTCGTTGGGACGGTCGGGAGCATTGTTGATCGGGAAGTTGTCCTCGAAGACGTAGACCGCGATCTGCGACGTCGGAATCCGGTGTTTGTTGACCACCACCTGGATGTTGTCCGTCGCCCCGGGCTCGATGCGGCTGCCTCCCAGGGAGTAGCCGGCAAAGGGCAGAACCGAAACGAAATAGGCCTTGCCGGCATCCGGCAGACTGATGTCGGCACTCGCCGTGGCGGAGCTGCCGTTGGCCACCACCGGCGCATGGCTCTTGTGAATGTCGAGACCGATGCTGAAGGCCGTCGGCACCTGGGGCGGCTGCTGGTTGGTGTTGTCCTCCTCCAACAGCCAGCGAAAACCGCTGACAGCGTTCCCGTCCGCATCGACCACATTGACCGTCACTGCCCAGCCAAAGGTGGCGGACACCAGAGAAAAACAGACTGCCAGCACAACCCGGGAAAACCAGCTGCCGGCCATGCCCCAACGCGTCGGTTTACACTGTCTCATACTCTCGCCTCCAACCCATGAACCAGAAGGCCGGGCGCATCCTCCATCGGATACCGCCCGGCCTTCAGATTTGCTTAGAATGTTCCGTCGAGACTGAACATGCTGCGGAAGGTTATCGTCCAGGTCCCGTCTTGGTTGTCCGTGATCGTGTCGATGGAAAGCTTGCCGTAGTGGCCGTCCTGCGTCTTCACCCCGACCACGACCGGCGCGGTTGCCGTACTCAGGTCGACCGATACATCGGCAAAGGTCAGGCTGCTGATATCGGTGACATTGTCAAAGGCCGTATTGGTGATGACCTCGAAATACGCCAGGGGATTGGCGCCGCTGTCTTCATTGGCCTCCAGGATCAGAGGATCAATCGTGTTGGTGGAAAAGAACATTTCAGAAAAACTCTCAGCGGAATTGTAGGTGACAATGCCGGTATCGAACGGCAATACCCGGCCGGACGCCAGATGCAGGGCGTAACTCTGGATGGCGTTCGGATCGAGGGTCAGGGTCACGGCCGAGGGCACACCGGCAGTCGGCTTGGCGTAACTCAGCGACACCGTCCCCAGGTCGCCGGTCGTCGCGTCAAGAGAGGTGATCGACCGTTTATCGCTCAGCTGCAGGCCGTTGCCCCAGGCGACGAACTCCAGGTCGACGGGCGCATTGTCCTTCGCCTGCAGGCTGAAATTGCCGCTGGCGTCGGTCACCGTCACCTGCAGGTAACCGTAGTCGCCACCGTTGGCATAGACGGTGACGCCGGCCGCCGGGCTGCCGTCACTGAACTGCAGGGTGCCGCTGATGTCGGCGGCGGTGACCGCCTGGCCGACCCGCCAGAGACCCGGCTCGTCCACCTCGAGCACGATGTGGGTCTGGGCACCGTTCAGGCTGGCACTGACGGTATCCACGTCAACCCAGCTGCCGGTGGCGGTATCGAAATGCTGCACCTGCAGGGTACCGGCCGTATCGGCGTCAACTGCAGCCGTGGTGTAGGCCGACGGCACCGGCAGCTCCAGGGTCAGGGTGCTGTTCGAGGCGATGCCGACTGCATTCCCGGCGGTATCATGCAAACCGAGACCACCGGCGGCGAAAAGCTCCAGCACCTGGTTCGCCCCCACGGCCAGCGGCGCGATCGGCGGCGGCGCCAGGCCGTTCTCCAGCCGGCTGACGTCGATCGGCGTTACCGCCACCTCCAGGGTGCCGGTAAAGGCGGAGCCGCCACTCGTAAAGTCATCGGCCACCTGAATGGTCACCCTGACGGTCGTGGCATTGTCGACACTGTCGCTCGAACTGATCGTCTGATCGGTGCTCTGGGTCGCCAGGTCAACGGTCGCCGGCGAGGTCGCGATATCGTTCGGCAGGTAGAGATCGACGACACTGGTGACGTCCGCCGGCAGATTCACGGCCGCCGAAGCCGCAAAGGACTCTGAACCGCCCGTAGCCTGCAGGGTCAGAGTCTGACCGGCCGGCAGACCGGTCAGTGTATAACGCCCGGCGGCATCCGTGGTCGTACTCTTCACCGTCTGCCCCTGGGCATCGAGAGCACTGACCGTGACCTGGGTCGGCGTCTGCTGCTGATTGCCGGTCACCGTCCCGGTCACCGTCGCCGTCGGAGCGGGCGCGCTGCCACCGCCGCCGCCACCGCCGCCACAGGCCGTCATGCCCAGAAGCGCAATGCCAACCACCAACAGATACCCAACTCGCCTCAGAATGTTCATTTTCATCTCCTTTTAACGTTCATGCGTACAGCCCCGTGTCACTCCAGGGACTGCAACCCACCCGTACCGAAGAAATAAAAGAGCTATGCCACCCCGCCAGCAGCGACGGGACCGCATCGGTGACATGCAACTATACGAAAGGCAGGACAGGAACGGAAGCAGACTGTGCAAATCAACAAGGATGACACCCCCCTCTCAACAGGGCCGCCACGAACATTGCCACGGCCTGGCAACAAGCCTAACCGACATTCCTCCGGCGTCAAGCTGGGAACAAAAAACCGTTCTATCTGCGGTCTTGCCTTCCATTATCGGGGCTTCGGCGGAAAACACCATGGGGAAGAAGAAGAAAAGACGGGTAGGGCTCACCCCCATATTGCCAAACGGGCAACCTTCGGCTATCGTCCGAAAGACGATGAGAATTGGTCACACTTCATTATATCGCCCCGGAGGCAGCATATTCACAAACGCCGTTTGCCGCCTGCTGCCGGGCCTTTGGCTGCTGGCACTCTGCCTGTTGTTCCCCCCGGAGACGGCCGCCGGCAACGAAACCCGGGGGCCGGCCTCCACGGCCGGGCCCGCTCTCCTGCTCCCGGCCGGCATCGGTCACGAAACAGCGATGCGGCAGGGAGAGATCATGTACCGCCGGGGGCTGCTCCCCTCCGGA
>CAYTVY010000049.1:0-17396 GCA_964441925.1 uncultured Geothermobacter sp. | reverse complement strand
CCGTATCCAGACGCAGTTTTCTCAAGACATCGGCCGCCGGGGTCGCCGCCCTGGGGCTGGGTGTTTTCGATAACCCGCTGGTGAAAAAGGCCTTTGCCGGGGCCGTTCAGGAGACGCCGGTGATCTGGCTGGCCGCCGGTGCCTGCAGCGGCTGCAGCGTGTCGCTGCTCAACAGCCTGGCGCCGCGTATCGAGGAGGTGCTGCTCGACCAGGTGCTGCCGGGCAAGCATACCGGGTTTGCCTTTCATCCGACGGTGATGGCCGCCTCCGGCGATCTGGCCATGGAGGCGATGCATGCCGCCGAGCAGCGGCAGTTTCTGCTGGTGGTCGAGGGAGCGGTGCTGACCGCTCTTGACGGACGCTGCTGCGAAATCGGCGAGCGACAGGGGCACGGCGTCACGTCGGTCGAGCATCTGCGGCGGCTGGCTCCCAGAGCCAAGGCGATCATCGCCGTCGGCAGTTGTGCTGCCTACGGCGGCGTGCCGAAGGCCAACATGAATCCCTCCGGCGCCCAAGGCGTGGCCGAATTCCTCAAGACGGAAGGGATCACCACGCCGCTTGTCAACCTGCCGGGCTGCGCCGTGCATCCGGACTGGTTCGTCGGCACCCTGGCGGCGTTGCTGCTCGGCGGACCCAGGGCGATCGAGCTCGATGCCGACGGCCGGCCCCGCATGTTCTACCGCAAGCTGATTCACGACAACTGTCCGCTGCGCGGCCAGTTCGACCAGGGTCGTTTCGCCCGGAAATTCGGCGACGAGGGCTGCCTGTACAAGCTCGGCTGCAAGGGGCCGGTCACCCGTTCGAACTGTCCGGAAAAGAAGTGGAACGGCGGTACGAACTGGTGCATCGACAACCGTCACCCCTGCCAGGGGTGCACCGAACCGGCCTACCCCTATGCCGACAGTATGTGGCAGCCGCTGCCACCGAAGACGGTGACGCCGCCGGCTGCCTACCCGCCGATCTTCACCGACCGCCGGAAACCGGTCGACCTGACCCCGGGTTATGCCGCCCTCGCCGGTATCGCCGGCGGCGTGATGGGGGCGAAGGTGCTGGGCAAGAAGAAAGACCGGACGCAGGACGACGAGAGAAAGGACTAGGGGGATGAAGATCAGCCGCAGAAAATTTCTCAAGCTCGGCGCGGCTGCGGGCGGCACGGCGGTGGCCGGCGCCGCCGGTCCCGCCCTGGCCCGTGGTCCGCAGCAGCCCGATCCCGAATGGGTCGGCATGCTCAACGATTCGGTCCGCTGCATCGGCTGCAAGGCCTGCCAGGTGGCCTGCAAGCGGGAAAACGGCCTGCCGCCGGAGTCGACCCTCGGGGATGCCGAACAGTTCGGTGCGCCACTCTACGATTCGCCACGGGGACTGTCGGACAAGACCTACACGGTGATCAAGCTGCATCGCGATCCGCAAAGCGGTGAGACGACCTTCGTCAAGCGCCAGTGCATGCACTGCGTCGATCCGGCCTGCGCCTCGGCCTGCATCGTCGGTGCGCTCAAGAAACAGCCGAACGGCGTGGTGAGCTACGACGCCGACAGGTGCATGGGCTGCCGCTACTGCATGGTCGCCTGCCCCTACAGTATTCCCCAGTTCGAGTACGGAAAGGCGATCCCGTCGATTCGCAAGTGCACCTTCTGCAACGAAAAGCGGCTGCAGAAGGGGAAGCCGACCGCCTGTTCCGAGGTCTGCCCGGCCGGAGCGATCGTCTTCGGCAGGCGCAACGAGCTGCTCGAGATCGCCAAACAGCGCATCGCCGGACAGCCGGAGCTGTACGCGCCGAATGTCTATGGCGAATTCGAGGTCGGCGGCACCGGGGTCTTCTATCTGAGCAAAAAGCAGGTCGGTTTCGCCGCGCTCGGCCTGCCCGATTTCGATTATCGGCCGGTCTCCGGTTTGACCGAGAGCATTCAGCACCGGATCTTCCAGTATTTCATTCCGCCGATTGCCGTCTACAGCATTCTGGGCGGCATCATGGCCTACAGTCAGCGCCGGAAGAAGAACGCCGGCAAGGGAGGTGCCGACGATGAGCTCTAAAGCTGCGCCTTTGCATCAGAAATTCTGGACCCTGAACGTTGCGCTGCTGTTCTTTTTCATGGCCGGCGGGGTTCTGTTTGCCTATTTCCGTTTCTTTCACGGTTTTGCTTCGGTGACCAATCTCAACCCCGGCTATCCCTTCGGCATCTGGATCGCCTTCGATGTCGCCTGCGGGGTGGCGCTGGCGGCCGGCGGCTTCACCACCGCCGCCATCGTCGAGATCTTCGGTCGTGAAAAGTACCATGCCCTGGTGCGACCGGCGCTTTTGACCGCCTTCATCGGCTATTTTCTGGTCGCCCTGGCGGTCTTCTTCGATCTCGGCAAGTATTACAACATCTGGCATGCCCTGGTGTACTGGAACGGCACCTCGGTGCTGTTCGAGGTCGCCTGGTGCGTGATGCTCTATCTGTCGGTGCTGGCGATCGAAAACCTGCCGAATGTGATCGAGCAGTTCAAGGGCGACCGGCGGCTGCCCGGTTTCGTTCTCTGGCTGCTCGAGCGGCTCGACCGGTTCTGCAACCGGACCATGGCCTTCTTCGTCATCGCCGGGGTGGTGCTCTCTTTCGGGCACCAGTCCTCGCTCGGCACCATGATGCTGATCGCTCCCTACAAGCTGCATCCGCTCTGGTACACGCCGCTGTCGCCGCTGCTCTTTCTCACTTCGGCGGTCAGTGTCGGCATCCCGATGGTCATTTTCGAGGGAACCCTGGCGGCGAAGTGCTTCGGCCGCAAGCCGGAGGCCGAACTGCTGTCCGGTATCGCCCGCTACGTCCCCTGGTTCCTCGGCACCTATCTGCTGCTGCGCATCGGCGACCTCGCGTACCGCGGGGTGCTGGCCGCGGCCTTTGACGGCAGCGTGCAGGGGAACGCCTTTCTGATCGAATTCGCCCTGTTCGCCGTTCCCTACTTTCTGCTCAAGCGCGAGCGGGTGCGGAACCACCCAACCCTGCTTTTCTGGTGTTCGGTGTCGGTGATCCTGGCGGTGGTGGTCAACCGTTTCAATGTCTTTCTCGTCGGCATGGACATGGGACCGGAGTGGAACTATTTCCCGTCGGTCGGCGAGATCGCGGTCACCCTGGCCTTCGTCGCTTTCGGCGTGCTGCTCTACAAGATCGGGGTGAACTACCTGCCGATTCTGGAAAAGGAGCATTAGCGCCAGGGGGCAGGAAGACTTTTGTTTCGCTCTCCTGCAGTCCTGCTTGACCTGTGAAAGCGGCCTTACGTAGACTGAGAGGAGTTGTTTTCTTGCGAAGGAAATGGTTCTTCTTGGAAACCCGTGCCGCGACACCGCTCAAATCCCGTCCCGGTCCGGCGGAGACGCCGGCCGGGACGCTGGCCTGGTACCGACTGTCACGCGCCGACATCGATCGGCTGGTGCGTTCGCTGAACAGCGCCTACGAGGTGGTGGGGGCGCGGCTGCGCAACGGCCGCTACACCCTCGACCGCATCACCGACCCGGCCGAGCTGGCGTTGGAGTTTCCGCCCCGGGTCCATTCGCCGAAGAAATTCCTCTTTCCCAACTGGGAGAAGCTGTTCCGTTTCCGTCTCGGTGGCAAGATCATGCTCGAGGCGGAAAAGGCGGCGATGCCGCGGGTGATCTTCGGCATGCATCCCTGCGATCTGCATGCGGTGCGTATTCTCGATGACTGTCTGTTCGAAGGCGAGGCGGACAGTGCCTACCGGGCCAAGCGGCAGGCGACGGTGCTGGTCGGTGTCGACTGCGAGCCGGACGATTACTGCTTCTGCACCAGTCTTGGCACCGACCGGGTCGACAGCGGTTTCGACCTCTTTCTCCATCGCAGTGACGACGGCTACCTGGTCCGGGTCGGCTCTCTGCGTGGCCAGCAGCTGTTGCGCCGGCACCTGCCGGAGCTGGCGCCGGTCGACGAACCGCAGCTGCCGTCGGCCGGCAAGGCCTGCCGCCGCAGTATCCGCTTCCCGGTCGAATCGCTGGCGCCGGTCCTTGGTGAGGTCTACGACCATCCGGTGTGGAAGGCGATCGGCGATCGCTGTATCGGCTGCGGATCCTGCAACCTGCTTTGCCCAACCTGCTACTGTTTCAACGTCCAGGACCGGCTCGACCTCAACCTCAGGGGGGGGGAACGTGTACGTACCTGGGATTCCTGCCAGTTCGACCAGTTCACCCGCGTCTCCGGCGGCAGTGACTTTCGTCCCGACCAGACCGACCGCCAGCGCCATCGTTTCTTCCGCAAGTACAAATACCTGTGGGAGAAACACCAGCGGACCGCCTGTGTCGGCTGCGGCCGCTGCAGCCGGGAATGTCTGGCCGGCATCGACAACACCGAGGTGCTCAACAGTCTGTTCACCGAGCAGGCGACGGCGGAGTTGGCACCGGCGCCCGGTGTCGAGTACCAGCCGCAGATGGCCGAACTGGTCCATGTCGAGGAGCTGACGGCGCGGGAGAAGCTCTTCCGGCTGCGGCTGCCTGAAGCGGTCGATTTTCGCCCCGGTGCCTTTCTGCAGGTTTCGGTGTTCGGTGTCGGCGAGGCGCCGCTGACCATCGCCTCCGCTCCCGACCCGGAAAGCCGCGAGATCGAGCTGGTGGTGCGGGCCAAGGGAAATCTCACCCGCGCCCTGCACCGTCTTTCCGTCGGGGCGGCCATCGGCGTACGCGGTCCGTTCGGCAACGGATTTCCGGTCGACGAGTTCGTCGGTCGGGATGTGCTGCTGGTGGCCGGAGGCATCGGTCTGGTCACCCTGCGCTCGCTGCTGCTGGCCATTCTGGCGCGGCGGCAGGATTTCGGTCGGGTGATGCTGCTCTACGGTTCGCGCAGTGTCGACACCTTTCTCTTTCGCGACGACCTGAAGCGCTGGCACCTGGGAGAGGAGCTCGACTGCCGGTTTGCGGTGCAGCAGTTCAACGCCCGTTGGGGGGTGACCGGTGGTGACATCACCCACCTGTTCCGTGATCTCGACATCGTACCCTCGCGGGCGGTGGCGGCGGTTTCCGGTCCGGCGGTGATGTATCGCAACGTCAACCCGCTGCTGTTCGGTCTCGGTTTCAGCCCGGACGATGTCTATCTCAATCTCGAGCGGCATATGAAGTGCGGCCTCGGCAAGTGCGGCCGCTGCCAGATCAACGACATCACTGTCTGCCAGTGCGGCCCGATCTTTCCCTACAGCCGCATCCGGCATCTGCGGGAGGCGATCGAGCGATGAAACCGAAGGTCGGATTCTTCGATTTCGCCGGCTGCGAGGGCTGCCAGCTGACGGTGCTCAACCTGGAGAACGAGCTGCTCGATCTGGTCGAGCTGATGGAGATCGTCGAGTTTCGTGAGATCAGCTCCGCCTGTGGCGATCAGCTGGACATCGCCTTCGTCGAGGGGAGCATCTGCCGGCCGGAGGACGTGAAGCGGCTGCGGGCCATCCGGGCACGCAGCCGGCAGCTGATCGCCCTGGGGGCCTGCGCCGACACCGCCGGGGTCAATGCCCTGACCGCCGGCCGGCCGGTCGCCGAGCTGGTGTGCCAGGTTTACGGCGAGGCGACCGAGCTGCCCGGCGGCGCCGGCCGGCCGCGGCCGCTCGAGGCCTATGTCCGGATCGACGGCAGGGTTCCCGGCTGCCCCATCGACGGCGGCGAATTTCTCAGCGTACTGCAGGCCCTGCTCATCGGCCGGACCCCCGAGCTGCCCACCTTTGCCGTCTGCGCCGAGTGCAAGCTGCGCGAGCTGCCCTGTACCTTCGAGCAGAACATCGTCTGCCTCGGGCCGATCACCCGCGCCGGCTGCAACGCCCACTGCATTGCCGAAGGGGATCGTTGCCGGGGCTGCCGCGGCATGGTCGATGCCCCCCGCAGCGGTCCCTACTACCGGATTCTCGAGGAGCACGGACTGAGCGCAGAGCAGATCCGCGACCAGCTGCGGCTGTTCAACCTGAGCGGCGAGGCCAGAAAATGAAGATCACCGTCAACCATCTGACCCGGATCGAGGGCCATGCCAACCTGGTGATCGACAGTGTCCGCGGCACCCTGCGTGATCTGCGGCTCGAGATCGTCGAGGCGCCGCGATTTTTCGAGCCGATGCTCGTCGGCCGGCACTACACCGATGTCGCCCCCATCGCCGCCCGGATCTGCGGCATCTGCTCCAACTCCCACACCCTGGTCTCCCTGCAGGCCACCGAGCAGGCCCTGGGGATCGAGGTGAGCGAACAGACACGGTCGCTGCGGCGCCTGCTGGCCTACGGCGAGATTCTGCAGAGCCACCTGGTGCAGCTTTTCTTCATGGCGCTGCCCGACTATTACGGTGAGGCGAGCATTCTGCCGCTGGTGCATACCGAGCGGGCACTGGTGCAGCACGCCCTCGAACTGAAGAAGCTGGCCAACGACATCCTGCGGGTGGTCGGCGGTCGGCCGGTCCATCCGGTGACGCCGGTGGTCGGCGGCTTCGCCCGTCTGCCTGAGGCTGCCGATCTGCAGGAGTTGCGCCGGCGACTGGTCCAGGTTCTGCCCGACCTGGAGGCGAGTGTCGAGATTTTCGGCAGCCTCGACTATCCGGACTTTGAACGTGATACCGACTCTTTTTCCCTGCGCGGCGACGACGACTACCCGCTGTTCGGTGACCGGCTGATGTCGCGTGCCGGTGTTGACTGCGCGGTCGCGGATTATGCCACGGTGCTGGAGGAATATCTGGTTCCCTGGTCGACGGCCAAGTTCGCCCGCCTGCAGGGGGGCTGCTTCATGGTCGGACCGCTGGCGCGGCTGCGCAACAACTTCACTCTGCTCTCGCCGATGGCGCGGCAGGTGGCTGAAGCACTCGACCTGACGCCGGACACGGCCAATCCCTACCGTATTCTGGCGGCCCGACTGGTGGAGGTAGTCCACACCGTGGAGCGTTCCATCCACCTGATCGATGAGCTGCTGCTGTCCGGACTGCAGCCCGAGCAGCCGCGGCCGCCACAGCGTCATGGCCGGGCGGTCGCTGCCATCGAGGCGCCGCGCGGCCTGCTCTTCCACCGTTACAGCTACGACGGGCAGGGGCGGATCGCGCAGGCCGACTGCCTGATTCCGACGGCCCAGAACCTGGCGAACATCGAGGCCGATCTGCGGGCCCGGGTGCCCCAGCTGGCCGGGGCCGGCCGGGAGGAACTGACCCGTCAGTGCGAACAGCTGATCCGGTCCTACGACCCCTGTATCAGCTGTTCGACCCATCTGTTGACCATTGACTTCGTCTGAACTGCTCATTCTCGGAGTCGGCAACCTGCTGATGGGGGATGACGGCGCCGGTCCGGCCGTCGTCGAACGGCTGCGCAGGCGGTCGCTGCCACCGGACGTGCGGGTCGAGGACGCAGGTCTGTGCGGGCTGGGACTGTTCGATCTCTGGCAGGGCTGGCGCCGGGTCTGGCTGGTCGATGCCGTCGACATGGGGGCGGCCGCCGGCTGCTGCCGCTGGCTCGAACCCGGCCAGGTTCTGCCGGCGGCCGGCTCCTTCGACCCCCACGGCGGCCTGGCACCGGTTCTGGCCCTGGCCCGCGAGCTGGGTGCCTGGCCGGAGGAGTTGCGTCTGCTGGCCATCCAGCCGCGGCGGATCGCGCCCGGCATGGAGTTGAGCCCGCCGGTCGCCGCGGGTGTCCGCCGGGCGGCGGCGATGATCGAGGACCGGTTGAGAGCGGAAGGACAGGAGGCGACCCGATAAGGGAAGAGGACGCCGCTGCCGTCAGCCGGCGGTCTCGTCCAGCTCGATGACGAAGGTGGCGCCGCCGCCGGGCGTATCTTCGATCCGTGCCCGACCGTGGTAGATGCGGGTGATCTTCTCGACGATGGCCAGGCCGATGCCGGTTCCCGAACCCTGCGGGTTGTCGCCGCGGGTGAAGGGACGAAAGATCCTTTCCTTTTCACTGTCCGGCAGTCCCCGGCCGTAGTCGCGCACCCACAGGCAGATGCGGCTTCCTCCCCGTTCACCGCCGATGACGATCCGGCCACCCGGAGGACAACCGTGGGCCAGAGCGTTGCGCAGCAGGTTGCTGACGACCTGGCGCAGGGGCGTTTCCGGCAGGATGGTCTCCGGCAGCGGCCCGAGTTCGATGCGGGCTCCCTTCTCCTCGATGGTTTCGCTCAGCTCCTGCAGGGTTTCTTCGACCAGCGGCCGGATCGGTGCCGGCCGCTGCCGGTTCGGCAGCCGTCCCACCTGGGCCAGGCTGAGCAGATCCTCCATCATGTGCAGCAGCCGGTACCCCTGTTGTTCGATATCGCCCAGGATCTCCCGGGCACGTTCATCGAGTTGATCGCCATATTCAAGACGGAGAAATTCGGCATAACCGATGATCGGGGTCAGGGGGGTGCGCAGGTCGTGAGAGACGGTGTGGGCGAAGGAAGCCAGCTCGGCGTTGGCCTGCCGCAGGGCTTTCTCGGCTTCCTTGCGCTCGGTGATGTCGCGACAGACGGCCAGCTTCCGTTCCACACCATCCAGGCCGTGCAGTGGGGTGTGCAGGATTTCATAGATTTTGCCGGTACGGGGATTGAGGCGTTCTTCCCGTACCGCCTTGCCGTCCAGGACCCGGTCGATGGGGCAGTGCCGGCAGGGGCGCGGTTCGCCGTAGAGGGCCTGGTGGCAGCGTTGGCCGGTCTGGTCACCGAAGCAGGCGATCATCGCCGGATTCATGTACTCGACGCACAGTTCGGGGCTGACGATGTAGGCGAAGTCGGTCATCGCCTCGAGCAGGTTGCTCAGACGTTTCTTCTCCTCCTCCAGTTCCCGGGTCCGCCGGGCGACCGCCTCTTCGAGCCGGTGACCGTGAGCGCGCAGACGCTGTTCCAGCCGGATCTGCCGGCTCAGGTCGATGAACGATTCGATGCCGCCGACGATCTCGCCCGCGTGACGCAGGTAGTCGACGTTCTTGCTGATGGTCAGCGGTTTGCCGTCCCTGGTCTTGATGGTGCAGATGGCGTTACGGATCGGTTTGCGGACGGCGGGGTCGTACAGACCGCAGTTGCGCCCGCATTCGATGCCCTCGAGGATGGAGCAGTGCTTGCCGAGAATCTCCGCCGCCGGGTAGCCGGTCAGTTCCTCGGCGGCGCGGTTCCAGTAGACGATGTGCTGCTCGCGGTCGACCAGAAACAGCGCGCTGGGAATGGTGTCGAGGGTCGTCTTCAGCGGGAGCAGATCGATCAGTTTTCTGCTGTCGGTCGTGGTGCTCATACCTTCATTCGTTTGCTGGGGCCGGTGGCGCTTCCGGCGGTAGAAAGCGGGGTGCCCGGGCCACGACGGCTATGGTGATTCCGGCGGCCCCGGCGGCCCGCAGGGCCTCACTGCAGGCCCGGGCTGTCGCTCCCGTGGTCATGACATCGTCGACCAGCAGGATTCGCAGGCCGTCGAGTCTTTCCCCGGTGCCGAAGGCGCCGCGCAGGTTGCGGCGCCGTTCTTCGGCGGGCAGGTTCTGCTGCGGCGGCGTCGGCCTGTGGCGGAAGAGAAGCCGGTCGGAAAAGGAACTTTGCAGATTTCGCGCCAGTTCCCGGGCGATGAGCTGGGCCTGGTTGAAGGTCCGCCTTTTCAGCCGCTCGTAATGCAGGGGAACAGGGAGAACGAGGTCCGGAGGATGCAGGCCGTTCCGCTTCAGCTCTTGCGCCAAAAGACGCGCCAGCGGCCGGTCGAGCAGCGGAATGCCGTTGTATTTGAGCCGGTGAATCAGTTTCCGCAACAGCCCCTGGTAGAGCCCGGCGGCATGGACAACGGCAAAGGGCGGCCGCCGTTGCGTACAGTCGCCGCACAGATGTCTGTCCTCGGTTGCAGGATAGGGGAGGGCGCAAACGGGACAACGGCCCGACGGCAGCGGCGTGATCGCCGCCAGGCAGTGAGCGCAGAAGATCTGCCCGTCGGCGAGCGGGCCGGCACAGGCCGGGCAGGCCGGCGGCAGCAACAGGCGCCCGGCATGAATCAGTTCCCTGGCGATCTTCCGGCCGACAGACCTCATCCCCCCTCCGGTCTGGCGTCGCCCGCTGTCAGGCCGAAGGCTGCAGCAGGCTTTGCCCGCTCATCGCCGCCGGTTTGTCCAGGCCGAGCAGTTCCAGCATGGTGGGCGCGATGTCGGCGAGAATGCCGTTTCTCAGCCGTGATTGCCGCCATCGGTCGCCGACCAGCAGCAGGGCCACCGGGTCGTCGGTGTGGGCGGTGTGCGGCCGGCCCTGCTCGTCGACCATCTTCTCGCAGTTGCCGTGGTCGGCGGTGATCAGCAGTTCGCCGCCGGCGGCCAGCACCGCCTCGACCACCCGCCCCAGGCAGCCGTCGACGGTTTCCATCGCCCTGACGGCGGCTTCCATGACCCCGGTATGGCCGACCATGTCGGGATTGGCGAAGTTCAGGACGATGACGTCATGGGCGCCGCTTTCGATTTCACGGACGACGGTGTCCGTCACCTCGGGAGCACTCATTTCCGGCTTCTGGTCGTAGGTCGCCACCTCCTGCGGCGAGGGGATCAGAATCCGCTTTTCTCCGGGGAAGGGGTCCTCGACGCCGCCATTGAAGAAGAAGGTGACATGGGCGTATTTCTCGGTTTCGGCGATGCGCAGCTGGGTCTTGCCGGCCCTGGCCAGCACCTCGCCGAGGATGTCGGGATAGCTTTCCGGCGGAAAGGCGACCGGCAGATCGAAGGTCTCGTCGTACTCGGTCAGGCAGACCCAGGCCGCCAGTTCGGGAACCTCGCCCCGCTCGAAGCCGTCGAAGTTCCGCTCGTTGAAGACCCGGGTCAGCTCCCTGGCCCGGTCGGCGCGGAAGTTGAAGAAGATGACGGCATCACCGGAGCGCACCGTGCCGGCGGTACCACCGTCCGTCCGGATGACCCGCGGCTCGACGAATTCGTCGGTCTGGCCGGCATCGTAGGCGCCGGCAATGGCGCCGGCGCTGTCGGTCGCCGGTACGCCCTCGCCCCGAACCAGGGCCCGCCAGGCCTTCTCGACCCGTTCCCAGCGGTTGTCCCGGTCCATGGCGTAATAGCGGCCGATGACCGTGGCGACCCGGCCGGCACCAAGCTTTCGCAGCTCGGCTTCGAGCTGTTCGAGGTAGCCGGCGCCGCTTTGCGGCGGCGTGTCGCGGCCGTCCATGAAGGCGTGGATGCAGATGTCGCCGATGCCCCGGTCGCGGGCCATGCGCACCAGGGCGTACAGGTGGCTGTTGTGGGAGTGGACGCCGCCGTCGGACAGCAGGCCGAACAGGTGCAGCTTGCCGCTGCTTTCGCGGACGGCGTCCATCGCCCGGCAGAGCGTCGGGTTGCGGAAGAAGTCGCCGTCGGCGATGGCTTTGCTGATCCGGGTCAGGTCCTGGTAGACGATGCGGCCGGCGCCGATGTTGAGATGGCCGACCTCCGAGTTGCCCATCTGGCCGGCGGGCAGGCCGACGTCCTCGCCCGAGGCGCCGAGCCGGCAGTGGGGGTAGCGTTCGAACAGTTGGTCGAGCACCGGCGTCTTCGCCTGGCAGACGGCGTTGCTGTCGGTACATTCGGCCTGGCCCCAGCCATCGAGAATGATCAGGGCCAGGGGGGCGCGCGAGCTGTTTTTCATTGCTGTTATCTTTCCCCGTGATGAATCTCCCGCACCTCCAGCGGCCGGGCGTCACGGAAGAGCTGGCGGTTGATGAAACTCAGGCTGCCCCAGGTGCCGCAGCCGTCACAGCGGCTGTGCCACTCTTTCGACGGGGTGCCGCAATGGTCGCAGACATAGCCGAGCCGCAGCTGTTTGTTGGTGCCGAGGGCGCGTTGGTACTCCTCGATCGCTTCCGGCAGCCGGTCGCGTCGCCGGTAGGCCTCGCCGAGCAGGAAGTTGAGCTGGCTCGACTCGACGCCGGCGTTCTCGACGGTCTGCAGCTGCGCGATCGCCTCGTCGACCATCTCCAGCCGCAGGCAGAACTTGCCGAAGAACAGCCGCAGCATCATGTCGTCCGGCTGTTTCTCGGTCTCGGCCCGGTAGAAGGCCAGCAGACTGGCAGGATCCTCGACGCCCATGAAGTGGTCCTCGAGCCGGGAGAGGAAGACGCCGCGCCCCAGCTTGCGGTAGCCCTCCTGCCAGACCTGGACCGCTTCGTCGCCGCGGCCCAGGGCGAGCAGGGCATCCCCGAGGGAGACGCGGGCGGGGACGAAGTCGGGCTGCTCCTTGACCAGCTCCTGGAAGGTGCCAAGCGCCTCGCCGGCCTGGCCACTCTCGAGCCGGCCGCGGGCGACCTCGTAGCGCAACCGGGAGAGCAGTTGCTTCTCCTCGTCCAGCCGGCTGCTGCCCTGGGCGACCTTGATCACCCGCTTCTGCAGTTCGAGGGCTTCTTCCCAGCGGCCTTCCTTCATGGCCAGGCCGCGCAGGCAGCGCAGTGCCTTGCGGTTGCCGGACTCCAGCTCGAGAATCTGCTGGTAGGTGGCGCGGGCCTGTTCGATGTCGCCTGTTTCCTCGTAGGTGCTGGCCAGTTTGAACAGCGGCTCGAGGTTTTTCGGATCGAGCTGCCGGGCCTGCCCGAGCAGCTTGATCGCCGCTTCGGCCTGGCCGTCCTGCAGTTCGACACTGGCCATGGCGATCAGGCTGTCGACCCGCTTCGGATCGCGGTCCAGTGCCTTCTGCAGCAGGGCACGGGCCTTTTTCAGGTCGCCGGAGAGCAGCCGGCTGACCCCTTCCCGGTAGATGGCCTCGATCTCCTTGGCCTTCTTCTCGTGGCGGTCGCGCCGCCAGTGCTTGAGCTGGTGGGTGACGAGGCTGTAGATGTGGGCGCCGTAGCCGATGACCAGGCCGACGAGAACGAAACCGAGAATCAGCAGGGCCGGCGAAAAAGTGATGCTGTGGTCGGGCCAGTAGAAGAGGGTGATGTCCTGCGGGTTGAGCCAGCTGCAGTAGATGAAGAAGGAGAGAAAGAGGATGATCAGCAAGAGAAATCCGAGAATCGTCATGGCGTGCTCCCCAGGCCTGTTGTCCACTGGCTATTCATTGTAACCTATTCGCCGAATTTTTCGATGTCCGTCTTGCACTCGATGCAGTAGCGGGAGAAGGGCCGGACCTTCATGCGCTGGGGGCTGATCTCCTCCTCGCAGCGGGCGCAGATGCCGTATTCGCCGTTGTCGATCTTCTCCAGGGCGGTATCGATGTCCCGCAGCTTGCGCCGCAGGTTCTCACTCAGGTTGAGCAGCACGTTGCGGTTGGCGGCGTTGGCCGAGACGTCGCTGATGTCCGGCAGGTTTTCCTGACCGAGTTCCCGGTAGGTGTTGAGCGATTCCTGGGCCTCCTGGAGCACCTGCCGGCGCATCTCCAGGAGGGTTTTGCGGGCTGCTTCGAGTTCTTCCTGGTTCATGACCCCTCCTGCCCCCTTTCAGGCGTTGTGGTAAGGTTCGTTGCGGATAATCGTCAGCCCCCGGTAGAGCTGTTCGAGGGCGATCAGTCGTGCCATCTGGTGGGTGAAGGTCAGCCGGGAGAGGGAGAGAACCCTGTCGGCGCTGCCGGTGACCTCCGTGCTCAGACCCCAGGCGCCGCCGATGACGATGTTCAGATGGCGGCAGCCGGCGGTCATCTCCTGTTCGAGCAGGCGGGCCAGCCCCGCCGAATCGGTCTGTTGTCCCTTTTCGTCCAGCGCCCAGAGCACCCCGGGACGCCGGATTTGGGCAAGAAGCGCCTGGCCCTCGCGTTGCCTGATCGTCTCGGGCCGGGTCTTGCCGCCGCTCTTTTCTTCCTTCAGTTCGACGATCTCCACTGGCAGGTAGCGTTGCAGCCGCTGCCGGTATTCGGCGGCACCGTCCCGGAGAAAGGAAAGGGAGAGCCGGCCGACGCAGATCAGGCGGATCTTCACCCGGCGTTCTCCGCGGTCGGCGGCGGAACCTCGACCGCTTCGCTCCACAGGCCCTCCAGGTCGTAGAACTCGCGGACCTGGGGCTGAAAGACGTGCACCATGACGTCGCCGTAGTCGATGAGCACCCAGCGGCCCTCGTTCATGCCTTCCACCGCCAGCGGGCTGCACTGGTGCCGGTGTTTCATTTCCAGGCGGATGTTCTCCGCCACCGCCTGGACGTGCCGGTCGGAGGTGCCGGAGGCGATGACGAGGTAGTCGGTCAGGGAGGAGATGCCGGCGACTTCGAGAATCTTCAGGTCGAGTGCTTTTTTGTCGAGCGCCAGGCCGGCGCACAGCAGGGCCCGCTCTTTCGGTTGCAAATGCCAGTCCTTTCTCACATCCGGTAGAGCCCTTCCCGCGCGATCAGCGCGATCACCGGGTCGGGAACCAGGTAGCGGATGGAACGTCGTTCGGCCACCAGCCGCCGGATGGCGGTCGACGAGATGTCGAGGCGGGTTTCCCGGAGAAAAATCAGCCAGTTTCCGCTTTGGTGGCGCCATTTTTCGGGTGAGCAACTATAACAGAACTGTTTTTGCACTGCAACGGGCAGCAGGCGCATCGGTTCGGCCGTTTCCGCCCCCGGCCGGTGGACCACCACCAGGTGGGTCAGCTCGGGTATGCGGGTGTAATCCTTCCAGGAGGGAAGCTCGCGGAAGGAATCGAAGCCGATGATGAAATAGAAGCTGTCCTGCGGGTGGCGTTCGCGCAGCCGCTGCAGGGTATCGACCGTGTAGTTGGGGCCGGGGTGCTCATGCTCGATGGCACAGGCGGCGAAGGCCGGGTGATCGGCGATCGCCGCCTCGACCATGGCCAGGCGGGTGACGAAGGGCACGTCGCCGGCGACCGGCTTGTGCGGCGGCGTGTCGGCGACGAGGAAGAGCACCCGGTCCAGGCCGCAGGCTTCCCGCACCTCCTCGGCGATCCGCAGGTGGGCCAGGTGAACGGGATTGAAGGTGCCGCCGAGGATGCCGATCTTCATCCTGCCTCCGTCACTGCCGCACCTGGCCTTCGCCGAGGACGATGAACTTGCGGGTGGTCAGGTCCTCCAGCCCCATCGGGCCGAAGGAATGCAGCTTGGTGGTCGAGATGCCGATCTCGGCGCCGAGCCCGAGCTGGCCGCCGTCGGCGAAGCGGGTCGAGGCGTTGACCACCACGGTGCTGGAGTTGACCTGCCGCAGGAACTGCTGCGCCCGGGCGTAGTCGCGGGTGACGATCGCCTCGGTGTGCAGCGAGCCGTAGCGGTTGATGTGGTCGATCGCCTCCTCCATCGACGCCACCACCCGCACCGCCAGGATCAGGTCGAGGTACTCGGCCGCCCAGTCCTCTTCGCCGGCCGCCACCACGTCCGGAACGACGGCGCGGACCTGCGGACAGCCCCGCACCTCGACCCCGGCCCGGCGCAGGGCGGCAACGACGCGGGGGACGAAGGTTTCGGCGATATCCTGGTGGATCAGCAGGGTTTCCATGGCGTTGCAGACGCCGGGACGCTGCACCTTGGCGTTGAGGGCGATCCGCTCGGCCATCTCGGGGTCGGCGCCGGCGTCGACATAGACGTGGCAGACCCCCTTGTAGTGCTTGATCACCGGAATCCGCGAGTTTTCCGCCACGAAGCGGATCAGGCCCTCGCCGCCGCGGGGAATGACCAGATCGATCTGCTCTTCCAGCTTCAGCAGCTCGGTCACCGCCTGGCGGTCGGTGGTGGGGACCACCTGGACGGCGGCTTCCGGCAGGCCTTTCTCCCGCAGCTGCCGGCGCAGGATGGCGCCGATGGCGGTGTTGGAGTGAATCGCCTCCGAGCCGCCGCGCAGGATGACGGCGTTGCCGCTCTTCAGGCAGAGCCCGGCGGCGTCGGCGGTGACGTTGGGCCGGCTCTCGTAGATGATGCCGATCACCCCCAGCGGGATGCGCATCCGGCCGACCTGCAGGCCGTTCGGCCGGGTCCACATGCCGGTGATCTCGCCCACCGGATCGGGCAGGGCGGCAACTTCCCGCAGGCCGTCGGCCATGCCGCGGATGCGGTCGTCGGTCAGCTCCAGGCGGTCGAGCATGGCCGCCGACAGGCCGTTGGCGCGGCCGGCTTCCAGATCGCGGGCGTTCTGCCGCTGCAGTTCTTCCCGGTCGGCTTCCAGGGCGTCGGCCATGGCGCCCAGCAGTTCGTTCTTGACCCGGCTCGACAGGCCGGCGACGATGCGGGACGCCTCGCGGGCCTGCCGGGAAATCTGCAGCATCTGTTCGTAAACACTCATTCGCTCTCCTCCTCCAGGGCACGGGCCCGGTCCCGATCGAGGACCAGGTCGTCCCGATGCACGATTTCATCTCCGTACTTGTAGCCGAGAACCGCTTCGATCTCGGATGTCTTGCAGCCCATGATGCGGCTCAGTTCGTCGTGGGCATAGTTGACGATGCCGCGGGCCAGCTCCCGCCCCTGCCGGTCGCAGATGCGGACGGCGTCGCCCCGCTCGAAACGGCCCTCCAGGCCGAGGATGCCGCTCGGCAGCAGGCTCTTGCCCCGGTCGGTCAGGGCCCGGGCGGCCCCTTCGTCGAGCCGCAGGCTGCCCTGCGGTTTCTTGGTGAAGGCGATCCAGTGCTTGCGGGCGGCCATCCGGCCCGGCGCCGGCAGAAAGAGGGTGCCGACCGGCTCGCCGTCGAGCAGGCGCAGCAGCTGTCCCGGCTTTCGGCCGTTGAGAATGACGGTCGCCGCGCCGCAGAGACTGGCCCGCCGGGCGGCCTCCAGCTTGGTGACCATGCCGCCGGTGCCCAGCTTCGAGCCGGAATCGCCGGCCATCGCCTCGATCTCGGGCGTGATGCTGGCGACTTCGGACAGCAGCCGGGCGTCCGGATGGCGCCCCGGATCGCGGTCGTACAGGCCGTCGACGTCCGAGAGGATGGCCAGCAGGTTGGCCTCGGCCAGGTTGGCGGTCATCGCCGAGAGGTTGTCGTTGTCGCCGAAGCGCAGTTCCTCGACGACGACGGTGTCGTTTTCGTTGATGATCGGGATCACCCGGCGTTCGAGCAGGGTCATCAGGGTGTTGCGGGCGTTGAGGTAGCGGCGGCGGTTGTTCAGGTCGTCACGGGTGAGCAGCACCTGGGCCACCAGGTGGCCGCGCGGGCGCAACTGCTCCTTGTAGGCGCGCATCAGCCGGCTCTGGCCGATGGCGGCCGCCGCCTGGCGCAGCGGAATGCTCGGCGGCCGGCCGTCGATGCCCAGCTCGCTCTTGCCGGCGGCGACGGCGCCGGAAGAGACGAGAATGATCTCGTAGCCCCGGCGCAGCAGGGCGTCGACATCCTCGCAGATGGCGGCGATGCGGGCGGTGTCCAGCCCCTGCTCGGTGGAGATGACGCCGCTGCCGATCTTGATGACCAGCCGGCGGACGGAGGCAAGAATGGCGTTGCGCATGTTCTAACTGTCCGGTTTTTATGAAAAATTCAACTCTACCGGGGGCTGAGTCCGGTTGTCAACCGTTCTCGTTGCCCTGCCGCAGCCGGTCGAGCTCCGTTCCCAGGGCGGTGACCAGCGTGTCCAGCCCCTCGCCGGTGGCGGCCGAGATGCAGAAGACCCGGTAG
>CAYTVY010000048.1:8274-17470 GCA_964441925.1 uncultured Geothermobacter sp. | reverse complement strand
TTCAGCAGCCGGCGACACCGTCCCGGCCGGCGGCCTTGACCCGGTACATGGCCTGGTCGGCGAGCTGCAACAGCCGGTCGGGGGTGCGGGCGTCGGCGGGGAAGGCGGCGACGCCGAAGCTCGCCTTGATGGGCAGCGGACCGCTGCCGTCGAAGTCGAAGCGATGTTCGGCCAGCTCCTTGCGCAGTTTCTCCGCCAGGGTGAGAGCGCCGGTCTTGCTGGTCGACGGCAGCAGCAGCACGAATTCGTCGCCGCCGTAACGACAGGCGAGATTGACCCGCCGGGTGCGGGTGCGGAGGAAGTGGCCGATCTCCTGCAGCACCCGGCTGCCGACCAGGTGCCCGTGGCGGTCGTTGACCTGCTTGAAGTGGTCGAGATCGAAGAAGATGAGGGACAGATCCTGTCCGTAGCGGCGGGCACGCTCCATTTCGTACTCGATCAGTTCCCGAAAATGGCGGGCGTTGTACAGTCCGGACACCTCGTCGGTGATATTCTGCCGCTCGAGCCGGCTGCGGGTTTCGACCTGCTCGATGGCCGGGCCGAGAAAACGGGCCAGTTCGCCGAGCCATGCCAGCTCCCGGGAGTCGAATGGTTGACGCCGCTCCAGCAGCAGCATCCCCGCCGGCCGTTCGGGAGCCGGCAGGGGAAGCCAGCAGCGACCGGACGAATCCTCGGTTTCGACCAGCGGGGTGCTGTCGGCGGCGGACGGCGCCAGGCGGGGCGGCTCTCTGGTCTCGGCTGCGTCCTGTTGTCCCCTGGAGACGGGATGCAGCATGCCGTCGAGATCGGCCAGCCAGAGGCCCCAGTAGCTGACGGCGAGCTGGGCCGGAAGTTCCCTGGCCAGCACGGCGAGCACCTCCTCGCGGCGGCGGCAGGCGATGAGCATCTGACCGAGGGCGAGCAGTTTGCGCCCGGTGTTTTGCCCGCTCATGGCTCTGCACCCTTCACTGGCTGTTCCGGTTTCGTCATCCATTCATTCTAGCAGATTCAGGCTTCTCTCCCTGACTCCGCCAGCGCCTTGTCGACGATTTCCAGCACGTCACTCGAACGGCAGTCGGCCCGCAGCCGTTCCAGTTGCCGGTGCAGCAGCTTTCGTCGTTGCGGCTCCAGCCGTCGCCAGCGGGCCAGGGCACCGACCAGGCGGGCGGCGATTTGCGGATTGATCCGGTCGAGTCTGACCACCTGTTCGGCCACCAGCCGGTAACCGGCGCCGTCCGGCCGGTGGAAGGCCGCCGGATTGGCGTGGGCGAAGGTGCCGAACAGGGCGCGGCAGCGGTTGGGATTCTTCAGGTTGAAGTCGGGGTGGGCCGCCAGGGCCGTCACCCGTTCCAGGGTCGTCTCGCCGGGAGCCGCCGCCTGCAGGGCGAACCACTTGTCGAGCACCAGGGCCTCGTCCCGGTAACGCTGGTGAAAATCGGCCAGCAGGCTGTCGGCCTCCGGGGCGGCGCCGTCGACCAGGGCCCGCAGGGCGGCCAGCCGGTCGGTCATGTTGTCGGTGTCGCGGTACTGTCGTACGGCCAGGTTCCGGTATGCGTCCCGGCCGGACTGCAGCAGCCAGTCCAGGCAGAGGTTGCGCAGGCTGCGGCGGCTGGCTTCTTCCGGGGTGTAGCGGTAAGGGCCGGTGGCGGTCAGCTGCCGGTAGATGCGGTGCAGGTCGTTGGTCAGGGCGGCGGCGACCTGCTTCAGGTAGAAGCGCCGGGCCCGGTGGATGGCTCCGGGATCGACCTCGTCCTCCTGTTCCGCCAGGTAGGTTTCCCCCGGCGGTGTCAGCAGCTGGGCCCGCAGGGCCGGGGTCGCCCGCTCGTCGCACAGGGTCCGGTGCAGGGCGGTGACCGGCAACGGAACATGCTGCGGGTCACCGCCGGTACGGAAGCGCCTGGTCAGCTGCAGCAGGGTGCGGGTCGCCAGGGTCTGGCCGGCGTCCCAGCGACAGAAGGGGTCGCTGTCATGGGCCAGCAGGAAGGCCAGTTCATCGTCGGTGAAGGGGCAGTCGAGGATGACCGGGGCGGAGAAACCGCGCAACAGGGAGGGCACGGGCTTGTCCGGCAGGTCGACGAAGACGAAGGTCTGCTTCTCGTCCCGCAGTTCCAGCACCCGTTCCGTTGCCGGCCCGCTGGCGTCGCCCTCCAGGCGCAGGGGCATCTGGCGCCCGGTGCGGTCGAGCAGGGCCAGTCGCACCGGCAGGTGAAAGGGCTGTTTCCGGGGCTGGCCGGGGGTCGGCGGGCAGCTCTGCTGCAGCTCGAGAACGAAGCGGCCGCTGTCCGTCTCGTAACGGCCCTTCGCCGTCAGGCGCGGGGTGCCGGCCTGGCTGTACCAGCGGCCGAACTGTTCCAGGTCGCGGCCGCCGGCCTCGGCCATGCAGGCGAGAAAGTCGTCGCAGGTGACCGCCTGGCCGTCGTGGCGGGCGAAGTAGAGATCCATGCCCCTGCGGAAGCCGTCGGTGCCGAGCAGGGTCTGCAGCATGCGGATCACCTCGGCGCCCTTGTGGTAGACGGTCATGGTGTAGAAGTTGTTGATCTGCCGGTAGCTGTCGGGGCGCACCGGGTGGGCCGTGGGACCGGCGTCCTCGGGAAACTGGCTGTTGCGCAGCAGGCGCACGTCCTCGATGCGCTTGACGTCGCGGTGCACCTGGTCGGCGGAGAATTCCTGGTCGCGGAAGACCGTCAGCCCCTCCTTCAGCGACAGCTGGAACCAGTCGCGGCAGGTGATGCGGTTGCCGGTCCAGTTGTGGAAGTACTCGTGGGCGATCACCTCCTCGATCGCCTGGAAGTCGGCGTCGGTGGCGGTGTCGGGGCGGGCCAGGACGTATTTCGAGTTGAAGACGTTGAGCCCCTTGTTCTCCATCGCCCCCATGTTGAAGTCGTCGACCGCCACCACCATGTAGATGTCGAGGTCGTATTCGCGGCCGAAGCGTTCCTCGTCCCAGCGCATCGCCTTCTTCAGGGCCTGCATGGCGTGGCCGACCTTGTCGCGGTGGTGGTGCTCGACGTAGAAGCGCAGGGCCACCTCGCGGCCGGAGCGGGTGGTGAAGCTGTCGGCGATTTCGGCCAGGTCGCCGGCGACCAGGGCGAACAGGTAGCAGGGCTTGGGAAAGGGATCCTCCCAGGTGACGGCGTGCCGGCCGTCGGCCAGCTCTTCGCGGCGGACCGGGTTGCCGTTGGCCAGCAGCACCGGCCAGCGCTGCCGCTCGGCGGCGATGCGGGTGGTGAAGCGGCTCAGGACGTCGGGCCGGTCGGGGAAGAAGGTGATGCGGCGGAACCCCTGGGCCTCGCACTGGGTGCAGAAGGTTCCGTTGGAGAGGTAGAGCCCTTCCAGGGCGGTGTTGGCTTCGGGATCGATGCGGACACGGGTCTCCAGCACGCACTGCGCCGGCAGGTCGAAAAGGATCAGCCCCTCGCCGTCGTGGCGGTAGCGCCGGGCCGGCAGGGGGGCGCCGTCGAGGTGGATGGCGAGCAGCTCCAGGTTTTCGCCGTCGAGCAGCAGCGGTTCGCCGGGGCTGTCCGGTCGGCGCTGCAGATGCAGCCGGGAGCGGACTTCGGTCGCCTGCGGGTCGAGCAGGAATTCGAGTTCGACCTTGTCGACCCGCCAGGGGAAGGGACGGTAGTCGTTGCGGTGGAAAATCCGGTTTGTATCGGTCATCTGTCGCTTTCTCCGTTCGGGTGATGGCTGCCTGCCAGCATACTGCAGCCGGCGCCGGAAGAAAACCGTCGCGGGGGTGTCATCATTCCGACACCCGGTCGGCGGCAGGGAGTGTCGGAATCCCGACACCCGCCGGGGCGAAGGACCGTCTTTTCCGGAGGTTGCGCCCTGGCACGGAACTGGCTACGAGAACGGGGCAAACGGGTTCTTCCCCGTCTGGGTTCCATCAACGCAGACAGAATCGAGGCTCCGGCCGGAATCGTGGTGAGCAGGCCCGCCAGGGCAGCGGGAAGCCTGAAGCGGTTCGCCGGGGCAGGAACTGGCAGACCGGATGGACAACGGGGGAAGATCCCGCCTCCTATCTCCTTGACGAAAGCCCCGCCTAGTGGCGGGGCTTTCGTTTCTGCCGGCCGACGGGATAGGCAGCCGGCCGTTTCCGGGGTATGATGCCGGAAACGACGACTGGATGTCACCGGCGGCGCGAAGGAGGACGGGATGGCGAAGGAGCATATTCTGGTCATCGAGGACGAGGAGGATCTGCTGGCTCTGGTTCATTTCAACCTGTCCCGCCAGGGTTACCGGGTCAGTGCAGCCCAGAGCGGCGAGGAGGGACTGGAGCTGGCCCGTCAGCGGCCGGATCTGGTGCTGCTCGATCTGATGCTGCCGGGTGTCGACGGTCTCGAGGTCTGTCGCCGGCTGCGCCAGGACGAGGTGACGCGCGGGCTGCCGATCGTGATGATGAGCGCCCGCGGCGAGGAGGCGGATGTCGTTCGGGGGCTGGAGCTCGGCGCCGACGACTATCTCACCAAGCCTTTCAGCATCCGGATTCTGCTGGCCCGGGTGGCGGCGGTGCTGCGTCGGCACGACCGGGGGACGCCGCGGGAGGGGGAAGTCCTGGTCCATGGGGCGCTGGAGATTCATCCCGGCCGCAACGAGGTGCTGCTCGCCGGCCGGCCGGTTGCGTTGACCCGTACCGAATTCCGGGTGCTGCGGCTGCTCGCCGGCCGTCCCGGCTGGGTCTTTACCCGGGGCCAGATCGTCAGTGCCGTGCGCGGCGATGACCACGCGGTCACCGACCGGGCCGTCGACGTGCAGATCGTTGGCCTGCGGCGGAAGCTCGGATCCTGCGGTGCCCTGATCGAGACAGTGCGCGGTGTCGGCTATCGTTTCCGCGAAGCGGGCCGGACGGCGGATTAGGAACGGGTCGATGGCCGCGCGCAGACTGCTCTGGACGCTTTTCCCCGCTTTCCTGTTGCTCATTCTCCTCTCCCTGGCCGGTGGCAGCTGGTACGCCTCGCGGGTGTTGCGCCGGTTCCATATCGAACAGACGGCGGCGACCCTGCTGGCCCGGGCGCGGCTGGTCGATTACCAGTTGGCCGGCCGGCTGGCACGGATCGAGCGGCCGTGGATCGACCATCTCTGCAAGGAACTGGGCCGCCGCTCGGGCAGCCGTATCACCGTCGTGCTGGCCGACGGCACCGTGCTTGGTGATTCAGATGAAGACCCGGGGCGCATGGACAACCATGGCACCCGGCCCGAGATCCTGGCGGCCCTGTCCGGGCGGGTCGGCCGTTCGATGCGTTTCAGCCACACCATCGGCCAGACCATGCTCTACGTCGCCATTCCCGTGACCCGGCAGGAGCAGATCGTCGGTGTGGTTCGGGTGGCGGTGCCGATGACGGCGGTGAACGAGACCCTGGCCGGCATGCGCTGGCAGATTCTCACCGGCGGCCTGGTCGTCGCCCTGCTGGCGGGACTGCTCAGTCTGCTGGTCGCCCGCCGCCTCAGCCGGCCGCTCGAGGCGATGCGGGCGGCGGCGCACAGTTTCGCCGCCGGCGACCTGAGCCGGCGCATCCCTGGGCAGGGGACGGTGGAGATGCAGGCCCTGGCGGCATCGATGAACCGGATGGCGGAACAGCTCGACAGCCGCATTCGCACGGTTCTGGATCAGCGCAACGAGATCGAGGCGGTTCTCGCCAGCATGGTCGAGGGAGTGCTGGCGGTGGACGCCGAGGAACGCCTGCTGCGCATCAATCGCGCCGCCATCGAGATGCTGGGACTGGCCGGTGACGGATTCGCCGGCCGGCCGTTGGCGGAAGTCGTCCGCCGGGTCGATCTGCAGCGGTTCGTTCGCCAGGCACTGGAGAGCGGGCAGCCGGTCGAGGCCGACCTGGTGGTGCGTGGCCGCCAGGACCGTTATCTGCAGGCGCACGGCACCCGCCTGGCGGGGGCCGGCAGCCGCCGTCAGGGGGCGGTGGTGGTGCTCAATGACGTCACCCGGCTGCGGCGTCTGGAGCGGGTCCGACGCGATTTCGTCGCCAATGTCTCGCATGAGCTGAAGACCCCGATCACCGCCATCAAGGGATTCGTCGAGACCCTGGAGGAAGGCGGGGTCGACGATCCGGCCGAGGTGCGGCGTTTTCTCGGTATCATTCACCGGCAGGCCGACCGGCTCAACGCCATCATCGACGATCTGCTGCTGCTGTCGCGCCTGGAGCAGGAACCGGAGGCGGAGAGAAGCGCTCCTCCGCCGGTCGCTGTCGCTTCCGTCGTCCGGGCGGCGGCGCAGGACTGCGAGATGCAGGCCAGGCGGGCCCGGGTGGAGGTGCGCTGCGAACTGGCGGAGGATCTGGCCGCCCGGGTCAGTCCGCAGCTGCTCGAGCAGGCGGTGGCCAACCTGGTCGACAACGCAATCAAGTACAGCCCGGCCGGCAGCGAGGTCCGGGTGCGGGCCTTCGCGGAAGGAGACGGCATCCGCATCGAGGTGGCGGACCGGGGCTGCGGCATTGCCGCCGAGCACCTGTCTCGCCTGTTCGAGCGCTTCTACCGGGTGGACAAGGCGCGCAGCCGCAAGCTGGGAGGCACCGGCCTGGGGCTGGCCATCGTCAAGCACATCGCCCAGCTGCACGGCGGCCGGGTCGGGGTCGAGAGCGTCCCCGGCGAGGGCAGCCGTTTCTGGATCTGGCTGCCGTCCGCCGCCGACCGGGACGGTCCGGCCTGAATCCTGCCGTTGCGCGGGAAACGATGCCGGTTTTCATTTCCGCCGCTTCCGCTATAATGGGCGCCACCCCCAAGACGAGGAGCCTTGCATGTCCAGCAGTTTCGGAACCCTCTTCCGGGTCAGCACCTTCGGAGAATCGCACGGTGTCGGTGTCGGGGCCGTTGTCGATGGTTGCCCCGCCCGTCTCGAACTGAGCGAGGCCGACATCCAGCTCCAGCTCGACCGGCGGCGTCCCGGCCAGTCGGACCTGACCACACCGCGTCAGGAGGCGGACCGGGTGACGATCCTCTCCGGGGTGGAGAACGGCCTGACTCTCGGCACGCCGATCGGCCTGCTGGTGCACAACAGGGACCAGCGCCCCGGCGACTACGGCGAGATGAGCCGGGTGCCGCGGCCTTCGCACGCCGACTACACCTACCAGATGAAATACGGCATCCGCGCCGCCAGCGGCGGTGGGCGCTCCAGTGCCCGCGAGACCATCGGCCGGGTGGCGGCCGGGGCGATTGCTGAAAAGGTGCTCCGCCATCACTGGGGAGTGGAGATCGTCGCCTGGGTGTCCAGCATCGGCAGCGTGCGCTGCGGCGAGATCGAGGTCGACAGCCTGACCCGCGAGCGGGTCGACGCCCACATCACCCGCTGTCCCGATCCGGCGGCTGCCGACCGGATGGCCGAAACGGTGCGCGAGGTGCGGGATGCCGCCGACTCGATCGGCGGGGTGATCTCCTGTGTCTGTCGCAACGTGCCGGCCGGCTGGGGTGAACCGGTGTTCGACCGGCTGGAGGCGGAGCTGGCGAAGGCGATGCTGTCACTGCCGGCGACCAAGGGGTTCGAGATCGGTTCCGGTTTCGCCGGTACCGAGATGCTCGGGTCCCAGCACAACGATCCGTTCGTCGCCCGCCAGGAAGGCCTGGGAACCCGCAGCAACCACGCCGGAGGCGTGCTGGGAGGGATTTCCAGCGGCGAGCCGTTGTTGTTCCGGGTGGCCTTCAAACCGGTGGCGACCATCGGCAAGAGCCAGCGGACGGTCGACTTCGACGGTCAGCCGGTCACTCTCGAGGCCAAGGGCCGGCACGACCCCTGCGTGGTGCCGCGTGCCGTGCCCATCGTCGAGGCGATGGCGGCCCTGGTGCTGGTCGACGCCGCCCTGCGCCAGCAGGCCCGACGGCCGGGAACTGTTTCAGCCGTCGACCATCTGTAGGAAGGTCGGGTTGACGTAGATGACCCGGTCGGGTTGCAGGCAGCAGAGAAAGCGCGCCTTCTGGTTGAGAAAGTCCTTGACCCTCCCCCGGCTCTCGGGAAGGTTGACGAAGATGTCCGCCGCCAGCGAGCGCCCGTCGCCGAGGACGAAGCGTACCCGATGGTGTTCGCCGAGGGTGAGCAGCCCCTCTTCCTGTTCGCTGCGTGCCACGGTCACCGAGACCACCTGGTCGAGATTGACCAGCACCACTTTTGCCGGGGTGCGCACCGGAATGAAGCATTCCTCGTCGTTGAGCAGTTCCCCCACCCGCTGCCGGCCGCCGTGCCGGGGGCTGACCAGCTGCAGAAAGAGTTCTCCCCTGAGCACATCGCCGTTGGCCAGGTGCAGGGTCGCCGCCGTCATTTCGGTGTCCAGCCGCCGCCCGTTCATGGCGTTCCTCCCTTGAGCAGCGGGGCGAACTGCGCCTTGTTGGCCGCGAAGCGGTAGGCTTCCTCGGCACTGATCCGTTTCTGCTGCAGCAGCTGCTGCAGGGCCTGGTCCATCAGCTGCATCCCCTCGCCCCTGCCGGTCTGGATGATCGACGGAATCTGGAAGGTCTTCCCCTCGCGGATCAGGTTGGCCACCGCCGGTGTGACGCTGAGAATCTCCAGGGCGGCACAGCGTTTGCCGTCGACGGTGCGTGGCAGCTGCTGGGCGATGACGCCCTTGAGCGACTCGGCCAGCATGGTGCGGATCTGCTCCTGCTGGGTGGTGGGAAAGACGTTGATGATCCGGTCGACAGTTTTGGCGGCACTGCTGGTGTGCAGGGTGCCGAAGACCAGGTGGCCGGTTTCGGCGGCGGTGATCGCCAGTTCGATGGTCTCCAGGTCGCGCATCTCGCCGACCAGGATGATGTCCGGATCCTCGCGCAGCGCCGCCTTGAGGGCGGCGGCGAAGGAACGGGTGTGGTTGCCGACCTCGCGCTGGTTGATCAGGCTCTTGTTGCTGACGTGGACGAATTCGATCGGATCCTCGACGGTGAGGATGTGCTCGGCCCGGGTGCGGTTGACGTGGTCGATCATCGCCGCCAGGGTGGTCGACTTGCCGCTGCCGGTCGGCCCGGTGACCAGCACCAGCCCCTTCTTGTGCTCGGTGAAGCGCAGCACCACCTCCGGCAGCCCCAGCTGCTCGGCGCTGAGGATTTCGGTCGGGATGATCCGGAAGACGCCGCTGGTTCCCAGCCGGCCGCGGAAGATGTTGGCCCGGAAGCGTGCTTTCAGGGCCGGTACCTCGTAGGCGAAATCGAGGTCGTGGTCCCGTTCGAAGAGTTCGCGCTGGGCCTCGTTCATGATCTCGTAGAGCAGGGCCCGGCAGTGCTG
>CAYTVY010000048.1:2427-8174 GCA_964441925.1 uncultured Geothermobacter sp. | reverse complement strand
GAGCATGAAGATTCGCAAGACCTTTTTCGATTTCGAATACAGCGAGGTGCTCGACGGCAAGACCCGCGAGCTGATCCGGGTCGCCTGCGCGGTGGCCGTGCACTGTCCCGACTGACTGCAGAAGCACTTCGCGGTCGCGAAGCAATATGGAGCCAGCGAAGAGGAGCTGCGCGAGGCGATGGCCTACGGGATGATGGCGCCGGGCGGGCGGGCGAAGAATTTCGCCAAGGCGATGCTGCGTGAGCTGAGTCCGCCGGCAGGGCTGGAAGAGGAGGACGAGCTGCCCTGAGTTTCAGGATGTGGCGTCCGTTTCGACTTCGGTCACCAGCGGTCCCGCCGCCTCTTCCCGCCAGCGGATATTGCGGTCCGCCAGGTGCATGCCGAATTCGCCGCCCCCCTCGCCGTGACGGTAGCCGGGGCGGGGGTCGAGGGCCAGGGTCTGGACGATCAGTTCCTTCAGGTCCGCTTTGCCGGTCAGGCTCTTCTCTGCCCGGTCGGTGAAGCGGACCTTCCTTTTCTGTTCCGGGGGACGGCTGAAAGCACCCGCTGCCGCTGCCGGTACCCGGTCGACATAGGGCAGGTAGGGCTTGATGTCGATCACCGGCGTGCCGTCGGTCAGGTCGAGCCCGGACACCGCCAGGCCGAGCCGGCCGTCGCGCCGCTCGACACCCTGCAGTTTCACCACCGACAGGCCGATCCGGTTGGGCCGGAAGGGCGAGCGGGTGGCGAAAACGCCGACCCGCCGGTTGCCTCCCAGCCGCGGCGGCCGCACGGTCGGCTGCCAGGGTCTGTCGGCCGGAACCCGGTCGAAAAGAAAAAGCAGCCAGATGTGGCTGTACTGTTCGATGCCGCGCAGGGCCTCTTCGCGGTCGAAGGGGGGCAGCATTTCGACGAAACCTTCCGCCGCCGGCGCCAGGCCGGGCTGCCTGGGGGTGGCGAACTTTTCCCGGTAAGGGGAGTGGACCCGCGCGATAATCTGCAGCGCGGGAAGCTGGTCCGACGAAGTCCGACTCTTCTGCATCGCGTAATCATCCCTCCGCAAGCTGTTTCCGTATCCAGCCGGGCGTCACCGCCGCCACGACGAGCCGAATCCCTTTCCTGCGCCAAGGCTACCACAAACCCGTCGCCTGCGGGCAAAGTCTCTTTCCGCCTGGTCTCGCTCCTTTTTGCAGACTTTTAACCGGGCGCTAACAGAATCCTAACCTGCATTCGGCAGAGTCGGCCGCGTCAACTGGGTGGGCCGCAGGCCGGCCCGAAACGAAAAGGAGATGCAGGAGTATGAAGCAGATGAAGCGGATGATGCAGCAATTCCGGCGGATCGTGCCGCTGGTCCTGGCCCTGAGTCTGGCTGTCGGTGCCGTTCCGGTCCTGGCCAAGTCCCGCACCATCAACGGCGCCGGGGCGACCTTCCCCTTCCCGGTCTATTCGCAGTGGGCCTACCAGTATTACCGGGTGGCCCGGGTCCGGCTCAACTACCAGTCGATCGGCTCCGGCGGCGGCATCCGCCAGATCAAGGCCAAGACGGTCGATTTCGGGGCCTCCGACGCGCCGCTCAAGCCGGCCGAGCTCAAGGCCGCCGGCCTGCTGCAGTTTCCGATGATCATGGGCGGCGTGGTGCCGGTGGTCAACATCCCCGGTGTTGCCGCCGGCCAGCTGAGGCTTTCCGGTCCACTGCTGGCCGATATCTTCCGTGGCAGGATCACCAAATGGAACGATGCCCGCATTCAGGCGGAAAACCCGGGGCTGAAACTCCCCGACCAGGCGATTACCGTCGTGCATCGCAGTGACGGCTCCGGAACCACCTGGATCTTCACCAATTACCTGACCAAGGTCTCGCCTGCCTGGGCGAAGACGATCGGCAACAACAAGGCGGTGAACTGGCCGGTCGGAGTCGGCGGCAAAGGGAACGAGGGGGTCGCCTCCTACGTCCAGCGGGTCAAGGGCGCCATCGGCTACGTCGAGTACGCCTACGCCCTGCAGAACCGGATGAGCCACGTGCTGCTGAAGAACAGCGCCGGCAACTATGTCGCGCCGACCAGCGCGACCTTCCAGGCGGCCGCCGCCGGCGCCGACTGGGAAAACGCCGAGGGTTACTACCTGGTGCTGACCGACCAGCCGGGCGCGCAGAGCTGGCCGATCACCGGCGCCTCGTTCATCCTGATGTACAAGGAACAGAAAAATGCCGACAAGGCCCGGGCGGTGCTCGCCTTCTTCGACTGGTGCTACCGCAATGGCGGTGAAATCGCCGAGAAGCTCGACTATGTACCGATGCCGGCCAAGGTGGTCGAGATGGTGGAAAGAACCTGGCGGGAGCAGATCACCGCTGACGGCAAGCCGGTCTGGCCCTGAACCGACAGCACAACAGCCGCAGCACAACAGCCGCCGCGAGAAAGCCGGCCGTCCCCGTTCGGGGATGGCCGGTTGCGGCGTTGAAATGGTGGTAAAATCTTATGCGGACACATCGTCGAATCGACTGGGATCCCCTGTTTCACGGCCTGAGTCTTGGCGGCGGGCTGATCCTGATGCTGGTGGTCGGTGCCATCTTCTGGGAGCTCTGGCAGGGCTCGCAGCTCTCGCTGGAGAAGTTCGGCTGGTCATTCCTGTTCACCGAGACCTGGGATCCGGTCAGTGAAACCTTCGGCGCCGCCAGCACCATCTACGGCACCCTGCTCTCCACTTGCATCGCCATGCTGCTGGCAGTGCCGCTGAGCCTGGCCGTCGCCCTGTTCCTGGTCGAGCTGGCGCCGCCGCGACTGGCGGCGGCGGTCGGTGCCGGGATCGAACTGCTGGCCGCCATTCCCAGCATCATCTACGGCATGTGGGGGCTGTTCGTCTTCGCCCCGTTCATGTCCGAGCATGTCCAGCCGCTGCTGGCGAAGATCCCCGGCCCCTTCTTCACCGGCCCGCCGATGGGTATCGGCATGCTCACCGCCGGCATCATCCTGGCGCTGATGATCCTGCCCTTCATCACCTCGGTGACCCGGGATGTCTTCCGCATGGTGCCGGCGGTGGTCAAGGAGTCGGCCTACGGGATGGGCTCGACCACCTGGGAAGTGACCCGCAAGGTGACCATCCCCTACGGCATCCAGGGGATCGTCGGCGCCTGTTTTCTCGGTCTGGGCCGGGCCATCGGCGAGACCATGGCGGTCACTTTCGTCATCGGCAACCGGCACGAGATCTCCGCCAGCCTGTTCGCCGCCGGCAACAGCATTGCCTCGACCCTGGCCAACGAGTTCACCGAGGCCTCGGAAGAGATCTACCTCAGCTCCCTGGTCGAGCTCGGCCTGGTGCTGTTCGGCCTGACCCTGCTGCTGCAGGTGCTGGCCCAGTGGTGGCTGAAGCGGACCCGGCGCCGGATGGGAGGTGGGCTGTGAGGACGCGTTCGCTGGCCGGCCGCAAGCTGGCCGACACCCTGGTACGGATCGTTTCGGCCCTGGCTGCCCTGTTCGGGCTCTGTGTTCTGGGCTGGATTCTCTACGTCATTCTGGCGCGCGGCATCGGCGCCATCAACTGGGCGTTCTTCACCGAGTTGCCGGCACCGCCCGGCATGAGCGGCGGCGGGCTGGCCAACGCCATCGTCGGCACCGCCCTGATCACCCTGCTGGCGAGCCTGCTCGGTATTCCCCTGGGGCTGCTGGCCGGCATCTACCTGGCCGAGTTCGGCGGCAGCTCGCGGCTGGCCGAGAGCATCCGTTTCTGCAGCAACCTGCTGATGGGCACGCCCTCGATCATCGTCGGAGTCTTCGTCTACGGCCTGATCGTGGTGCCGCTGGGCGATTTCTCCGCCTGGGCGGGGGCGGTCGCCCTGGCGATCATCATGCTGCCGGTGGTGGCCCGCACCACCGAGGAGATGCTCAACCTGGTGCCCAACAGCCTGCGCGAAGCCGCCCTCGGCCTGGGCACGCCGCGCTGGCGGACCACCCTGCAGATCCTCTTCAAGGCCGCCGGCAGCGGCCTGGTCACCGGCATCCTGCTGGCGGTCGCCCGGGTCAGCGGCGAGACGGCGCCGCTGCTGTTCACAGCCCTGAACAGCCCTTTCTGGTTCGAGTCGCTGAACGAGCCGATCGGCAACCTGACCGTGACCATCTTCAACTACGCCATGAGCCCCTACGCCGACTGGCAGGCCAAGGCCTGGGGGGCGTCGCTGCTGATAACCCTGGGCGTGCTCGGTGCCACCCTGCTGGCCCGCGCCACGCTCTGGCTGAGGAGAAAATAGATGAACAGCCTGATCCGATCGCGGATTGCAGAACCCCTTGCCGCCGGTACCGGGGAAGCGGTGCGGCACGGTGCCGTCACCGGCGACCGGGAGGTAAAGATTGCGGCCCGCAAGCTCAGTTTCCACTACGGCAGCCAGCAGGCGCTGTTCGACAACGACCTCGACATCCTGGCCGGCAAGGTGACGGCCATCATCGGTCCGTCCGGTTGTGGCAAGTCGACCCACCTGCGCATCTACAACCGCATCTTCGAACTCTACAAGGGGCAGCGGGCCAGCGGCGAGCTGCTGCTCGACGGCGAGAACGTGCTCGATGCCGGGGTGGACGTGCTCGAACTGCGGCGGCGCATCGGCATGATCTTCCAGAAACCGACCCCGTTTCCGATGAGCGTCTTCGACAATGTCGCCTACGGGCTGAAGCTGCACTACCGGATGCCGCGCAGCGAGATGCAGGACCGGGTGGAACAGGCCCTGCGGGCCGCCGCCCTCTGGGACGAGGTGCGGGACAAGCTCGACAGCCCGGGAACGGCCCTCTCCGGTGGCCAGCAGCAGCGGCTCTGCATCGCCCGGGCAATCGCCGTCGAGCCGGAGGTACTGCTGATGGACGAGCCGACCTCGGCCATCGACCCGGTGGCCACGGCCAGGATCGAGGACCTGATCGGCGAGCTGCGCGGCCGCTACACCATCGTCATCGTCACCCACAACATGCAGCAGGCGGCGCGTATTTCCGATTTCACCGCCTTTTTCTACCAGGGCCGGATCGTCGAGTACGGCGAGACCGAGATGATGTTCACCAAGCCGAAGAACAAGCAGACCGAGGACTACATCACCGGCCGCTTCGGTTGAGAGCCGAACAGGGAGGAGCGAAATCATGACCGTTCACATGCTGAGAGAGCTGGACAAGCTGAAGCGGATGATCCTGGTGCTGGCGGCGCTGGTCGAGGAGAGCGTGCAGTACAGTGTTCTTGCCCTGCAGAAGCGGGACGCCGAGCTGGCGCGCAAGGTGGTGGCGATGGGGGACCAGGTCAACGAGATGGAGGTCGAGCTGGAAGAGGAGTGCCTGAAGATCCTCGCCCTCTACCAGCCGGTGGCGGTCGATCTGCGCTATATCGTCGCCGTGCTGAAGATCAACAACGATTTCGAGCGCATCAACGACCTGGCCGGCAACCTGGCCGAGCGGGCCCTGACCCTGATGGTCGAGCCGCCGGTCGAGCCGCCCTTCGACGTGCAGGCCATGGGCGAGATCGTGCAGTGCATGCTGAAGAAGACCCTCGACGCCCTGGTCAACATGAACCAGAAAGAGGCGCTGGAGGTCATCGAGCTCGACGACGAGGTCGACCGCTACCACCGGGAGAGTTTCGCCCGGACCAAGGAACGCATCCGCCGGGATCCGGAGCAGCTCGACGGCCTGGTCAACTACCTGTCGATCTCCCGCTACCTGGAGCGGATCGCCGATCTGACGACCAATGTCGCCGAGGACGTGGTGTATATGATTGAGGGGAAGATCATCCGCCACCACAATACGGCGTGAGGG
>CAYTVY010000048.1:0-2327 GCA_964441925.1 uncultured Geothermobacter sp. | reverse complement strand
ACTCGTCACTCGTCACCGTTATTCTCCACCCCACCACCTTGAAGCCGCAACCCGAAGCGGTTACATTGTCTGTGTCATGCAGACCTCGCCACTCACCGTCGAACATCTTCCCGCTGTCAGCCCCGACCTGGTGCTGCGTGGCGACGGCCGGCGCTGGCGGGTGGAGCGCTGTGCTCCCTGGTTGGCCGAACGCCTCGGTTCCGGCACCGATGCCCTGCGGGGCCGGGATGTGGCGCATCTGTTCGCCGACAGCCAGCCGTCGCTGCCGGAATTGCTGCGCGAAGCCGTCGAACGTGACGCCCTGCTCAACGACATCCTGCTGCGGCTGCCGGACGGCAAAACCCACGTACGGCTCGACCTCGAGCCGCTGGGGCTGGCGGAGGACTATTCCGGATACCGGGTGGCCGCCTACATGCGCCAGGTGCCGCCACCGGAACCGGTGACATCCTCCCATGGCCTGGTCGGTTCGAGTTCGGCCCTGCGCGAGGTGCTGCGCAAGATCGACAAGTACGGTCCGACCGACGCGGCGGTGGTGATCACCGGCGAGACCGGCACCGGCAAGGAGCTGGTCGCCGCCGCCCTGCACCGGGCAAGCGCCCGGGCCGCCGGACCGTTCGTTGCCGTCAACTGTTCGGCCATATCGGAAGAACTGCTCGAATCGGAACTGTTCGGCCACGAAAAAGGGGCTTTCACCGGGGCGGTGCGTACCCACCGGGGACGGTTCGAGCGGGCGGATGGCGGCACGCTCTTTCTCGACGAGATCGGCGACATGCCGCTGCATACCCAGACCCGGCTGTTGCGGGTGCTCGAAACCGGCCGCATCGAACGGGTCGGTGCCGAGCGCGAGTTGCGGGTCGACGTGCGGATCGTCGCTGCCACCAACGTCCCCCTTGAGCGGGCGGTCGGCAGCGGCAGGTTCCGCGCCGATCTCTATCACCGGATTTCCGTGCTGCGCATCCACCTGCCACCGCTGCGTGAGCGCAAGGAGGATATTCCGGCCCTGGTCGATTTCTTCCTCGCCCGTTTCAACCGCAAGTACGGCAAGGATGTCAGGCGCCTGACCCCCGAGGCGATGGCCCTGCTCGAATCCTATCTCTGGCCGGGCAACATCCGCGAGCTGCGCAACGTCCTCGAGCGGGTCTACATCGAAACCGAGACGGAAGTGATCGGGGCCCGGGCCTTTGCCGAATGGGTGCGCGAGCGGCAGGACTTTGCGCCCGGCGAGTGGGGCCGTGCCGCGCCGCCGCGGACCCCGATCGCACCGCCCTTTCCCCTGCCGTCGGAACAGAAGCTGCTCGATGCCGGGACGACGCCGCTGCTGGCCGACCCGGTCGCCGCACCGGTGGGGCGGCGGTCGACCCGACCCGCCAATCTCGACGCGGAGAGTATCCGTGCCGCCTTTCGCGCCGCCGGCGGCAACATCGCGGCGGCCGCCCGCATCCTCGGTGTCCACCGGGCCACCCTCTATCGCCATCTGCAGAAGCTCGGTCTCGACCGGGATTCCCTGAAGGACTGACCCTTTTCCTCCCTGTCGCAACCGCCTGTCGCACCTGTCGTGTCCCCTGTTGACGGCAACGTCGCGGTCGCGCCGACGGGAACTGCCCCTGTTTCATAACCTATTGAAACAACATGCTTTTTGTGGCTGTCTGATGGCTGGCATGCCGTTTGTAGTCCGAAGAGGGCGCCAGCCGGGCGCAAGGCCCGCAAACCCAACCAATCAACCAGGAAGGAGGATAGAAAGATGCTGAGCTGGAACCTGATTCGGGAGATGGAACATCTGCGCAGGGAGATGGACGAGCTGTTCCGGGGGGCCGGGTTCGGCCCGATGCTCGACGCACCTTTCCTGCCCGGGGTCGGCACGCGTCGCTATCCGAGAATCAATATCCGGGAAGACGCCGACAACTATTATCTCGAGGCCCTGCTGCCCGGTGTCGATGTGCAGCATCTCGACATGAACGTCGTCGGCGGCACCCTGACCCTGTCCGGCGAGCGGAAGGAGGACGAGGGCGAGGGCCGGACCTGGCATCGCCGCGAGCGGGGCGCCGGCAAGTTCCTGCGGACCATCGAGTTGCCGATGGAAATCGATGCCAACAAGGTGAACGCCGAGTACCGCAACGGCGTGCTGCGGGTGACTCTCCCCAAGGCGGAAGCGGTCAAGCCGAAGCGCATCGCCATCAAGGCAAGCTGAGGCATGGAGAGCTCGCAACGACAGGTCGCAAAGGAAGCCTGCAAAACATTCTGCGAAAAGGAGAGGAGCCATGAGCGAGAGGAATCTGACCCTGACTCAGGATAGAGAACTGGCCCGTGAGGAGATGCGTACCCATGAC
>CAYTVY010000047.1:0-18221 GCA_964441925.1 uncultured Geothermobacter sp. | reverse complement strand
CTCTGTTGCTGACGCCGACCCGGCCGTTGTGGTTAAATGTTGAGGCTATGGCCCGATTCGAACTTGTTACCGACTATCAGCCGCGCGGCGACCAGCCGCGGGCGATCCGTGAACTGGTGGAAGGCCTCCGGCGCGGCGACCGGCACCAGGTGCTGCTCGGGGTCACCGGCTCGGGCAAGACCTTCACCATGGCCAACGTGGTGGCCGAGGTGCAGCGGCCGACCCTGGTGCTGGCGCACAACAAGACGCTGGCCGCCCAGCTCTACGGCGAGTTCAAGGAGCTCTTTCCCCGCAACGCGGTCGAGTATTTCGTCAGCTACTACGACTACTACCAGCCGGAAGCCTATGTTCCGGTGACCGACACCTACATCGAGAAGGATTCGTCGATCAACGAGGAGATCGACAAGCTGCGCCACAGCGCCACCCGCTCGCTGCTGACCCGGCGCGACGTGCTGATCGTCTCCTCGGTCTCCTGCATCTATGGTCTCGGCTCGCCGGAGGCCTACTACGGCATGCTGGTGAAGCTCGAGGAGGGGATGGAGCTGGACCGCAACGATCTGCTGAAGCGGCTGGTCGAAATCCAGTACCAGCGCAACGACGTCGACTTCCACCGGGGCTGTTTCCGGGTGCGCGGCGACACGGTCGAGGTCTTCCCCGCCTACGAGGAGGACCGCGCCCTGCGCATCGAATTCTTCGGCGACGAGATCGAGTCGATCTGCGAGGTCGACCCGCTGCGCGGCACGGTGATCGACCGGCTGCCGCAGACCGCCATCTTTCCCGCCAGCCACTATGTCGCCACCCGGCCGACCCTGGAGCGGGCGATCCGCCAGATCCAGGAGGAGCTGCGCGAGCGCATCCAGTACTTTCGCGCCCACAACCAGCTGCTCGAGGCGCAGCGCATCGAGCAGCGCACCCTGTTCGACATCGAGATGATGGAGGAGATGGGCTACTGCCAGGGCATCGAGAACTACTCCCGCCATCTCGACGGCCGGGCGCCGGGAACGCCGCCGGCGACCCTGTTCGACTACTTTCCCGACGACGCCCTGATGTTCATCGACGAGTCGCACGTCACCGTCAGCCAGATCGGCGCCATGTACCGGGGCGATCGCTCGCGCAAGGAGACTCTGGTCAACTACGGCTTCCGCCTGCCCTCGGCCCTCGACAACCGGCCGCTGACCTTCGAGGAGTTCGAGGCGCGCGACATCCAGACCATCTACGTCTCGGCGACGCCGGCCGACTACGAGCTGGAAAAGGCGCAGGGAGTGGTGGTGGAGCAGATCGTCCGTCCCACCGGCCTGGTCGACCCGCCGATCGAGGTGCGGCCGGCCGGCAGCCAGGTCGACGACCTGATCGACGAGATCCGCCGTACCGTGGAGCAGGGCCACCGGGTGCTGGTCACCACCCTGACCAAGCGGATGGCCGAGGAGCTGACGACCTACCTGGAAGAGCTGGGCATCCGGGTGCGCTACCTGCACTCCGACATCGACACCGTCGCCCGCATGCAGATCATCCGCGACCTGCGCCAGGGGCAGTTCGACGTGCTGGTCGGCATCAACCTGCTGCGCGAGGGGCTGGATATCCCCGAAGTCGCCCTGGTGGCGATTCTCGATGCCGACAAGGAAGGTTTTCTGCGTTCCGAGCGTTCGCTGATCCAGACCTGCGGCCGGGCGGCGCGCAACGTCGACGGCCGGGTGATCATGTACGCCGACCGGATCACCCGCTCGATGCGGGCCTGCATCGACGAGACCGAGCGGCGGCGGGCGGCGCAGCTCGCCTACAACGAGCGGCACGGCATCACGCCGGAGACGGTGAAGAAGAGCCTGCGCAGTATCCTGGAGGATATCGCCGAAAAGGACTATGTCGAGCCGCCACGGGCGGCGGAGGAGGTGGCGGCCTACGGCAGCCTGGACGGCCTGCGGGAGGAGATCGCCCGGATCAAAGAGGAGATGCTGGCGGCGGCCGCCGATCTCGAGTTCGAAAAGGCGGCGCAACTGCGCGACCGGATGCTGGAACTGGAGAAGCTCGAACTGCAGCTGCGCGGCTGAGCCTGCCGCTCTCCGCCGGCTGCGAAGCGGGGATTTCCTGCTATCCTGAAGCAGGGGAACGAAGCCGGACGGAGGTCAGCAATGCACAGGACGCGGGCAGCGGCGGACGCTGCCGCCATCGAAACGGAAGACGCCTGGCGGACGGCCCGCCTGGCCGACGACCTGCTGCGGGGCTGGTTCGAGCCGGGCCGCCTCCTTGCGGCCCCGCCCGCTCCCGCCTGCTCCCCTTCCCCCGACAATGCTCCCAGTCTGCCGGCACAGATCGGCGCACTTCTGTGCCGGTTCAACGCCGCCCTGCGCGTCGGACTGGCCGGCCGGAACGGACTCGGCGAGCAGGAGCTGATCGCCGCCGAAGCCGGCGAGCTGGCGCTCGACACCCTGGCCACCGGGAGCCTCGACTGGCTGACCGGCCGGCTGGCGGCGGCCGGCGCGGCGCACCACCAGGAGATGCTGCTGGCACATTTCTGGTGCGGCCGGGCGCTGACCCGCAGCCTGGCGCGGCTGCAGGACCTCGGAGACATTCTCGACCTGGCGCCGGAACGGCTCTCGGCCCTGCAGCAGGAAGCCGCCCGGCTGCGGCAGGCCGGCGCCTCGGGCCGGCTGCGGCAGCTGGAGGTCATCCAGGCGCTGATCCTGCCCGCCCTCGCCCGGCGGGAGAGTCCGGGCTTCGCCTGGCCGCGGCCCCTGCGGCCGCCGGTTCTGCCGGGCCTGCTGGAGCGGCACCTGCGCTACACCGAACGGGCCAGCCGGCGCCTGGCCCGCGACCTGGCCCGGCTGCGGCGGGCCTTCCGCCAGGGGCTGGAGCACAAGCAGCGGCTGCTCGGCCGGCTGGCGGCGATGGCCGCCGAGCTGCTTGCCATGAGCGCGGTCCTGCTCCAGGCCGGGTTCCGGCAGGGGCCGAGCGGCAGCGAGCCGCTGGCCGACCTGTTCTGCCGGCGGGCCCGGCGACGGGTGGCGGCCTGGCGGCGGGCCCTCGGGCACAACGACGACCAGTTCGCCTACGACCGCGCCCTGGAGGTGCTGGCCGGCCGGCATCCCTGGCTGGAGCCCGCCGGGTCCCGGACAGAGGAGAACGAACCGTGAGCGGCCATCCCGATCTGGTCATTCTCGGCAGCGGCACCACCGCCTTTGCCGCCGCCCGGATGGCGGCCGCCCGGGGCAGGCGGGTGCTGATGGTGGAGCAGAGCCACCTCGGCGGCACCTGCGTCAACTGGGGCTGCATCCCGAGCAAGACCCTGATCGACAAGGCCGAGATGTACCATGCCGCCCGCCGCGGCGAGAGCTGGGGGCTGAACCTCAAGGCCGGTCCGCCCGACTGCCGCACCCTGATGGCCCTGAAACGGCGGGCGGTGGAAACCCTGCGCGAGACCCACTACCAGCACGAGCTGGCGAACACGCCCAATCTCAGGGTGCTGCGCGGCCACGGCCGTTTCATCTCGCCCCGGGAGCTGCAGGTCGGGGCGGAGATCATCCGCTGCGAGCGTTTTCTGATCGCCGTCGGCGGCGTACCCCGGGTCGTCCCGCTGGCGGGGCTGCGCGAGGTCGACTACCTGACCAGCTACAGCGCCCTGCACCTGCCCTGTTTTCCCGAGTCCCTGCTGATGCTCGGCGGTGGTGTCATCGCCCTGGAGATGGGACAGATGTTCGCCCGCTTCGGCACCCAGGTGATCATCCTCGAACGGGGCGAGCGGCTGCTGCAGGAGTTCGATCCCCGGCTGACCGGCATGTTCGCCGACATCCTGCGCGACGAGGGGGTCGAGATCATGACCGAAGTGACGGCCGAGCGGGTGGAGGGGCGGCCGCAGGGCGTCTGCCTCTACGCGACGGTGCAGGGAGCGCCGGTGGGCCTGTGCGCCGAGCGGCTGATGCTGGCGGTGGGAACGGCGCCGGCGACGGCGGACATCGGCCTGGAGGCGGCGGGGGTCGAGACCGACGACGGCGGCTTCATCCGGGTCGATGCCGGCATGCACACCAGCACCGATGGCATCTGGGCCGCCGGCGACGTCACCGGCCCGCCGCTGATCGCCCCGGCCGGGGCGCGTGAGGCGCTGGTCGCCGTCAGCAACATGTTCGATCCGGCGGCCGGGGCCCGGATCGACCATACCCACACACCGATGGCCGTCTTCTGCGATCCGGAATTCGCCACCGTCGGGCTGACCGCCGCCCAGGCCCGCGCCCGCGGATTGCAGGTGGTCGAGACCTTCGTCGATCTCGAGCGGGTGCCCAAGGCGCACGTGATGGGGGGGCGGCGCGGCGGCGTCATCCTGGTGGCCGAGGCGCCGTCCGGCCGGGTGCTCGGCTGCCAGATGCTGGCGCCGCGGGCGGCCGACATCATCCACGAGGCGACCCTGGCGGTGCGTTTCGGTCTCGACGTCAGCCAGCTGACCACCACCGTGCACGTCTATCCGAGCATCAGCGACGGGCTGCGCCTGGCGGCCCAGGAGCTGGCCCGCACCCTCGGCCTGCCCGTCTTCTGAGCCGCCGGCCCGGCCTCCGGGCGTTGCCATCCCGTGGTCAAGCGGCTATGATGCCTCAGCCCGCGCCCGGCGCGGGCCATCTCTTCAGGGGGGCTGTCATGGGCTACCGGAACCTGCGGCAATGCGTGGCCGATCTCGAACGGAACGGCCGGCTGGTCCGCATCGAGCACGAGGTCGATCCCCATCTCGAAGTCGGCGTCATCCAGCGGCGGGTCTACCGGGCCGGCGGCCCGGCCCTGCTCTTCACCCGGGTCAAAGACTGCCGCTTTCCGATGCTCGGCAACCTGTTCGGCACCCAGGAGCGGACCCGCTGGCTCTTTCGCGACGCCCTGCGCGGGGTCGAGGCCCTGGTGCGGGCCCGCATCGATCCGCGCGAGCTGCTGTGCCGTCCCGCCGACCTGGCGCGTCTGCCGCTGGCGGCGAAGAACCTGCTGCCGAAGCGGGTGCGTTCCGGCCCCGTCCTCGCGGGGAGCTGCACCCTGGCCGAGCTGCCGCAGCTGGTCAGCTGGCCCCAGGACGGCGGCGCCTTCATCACCCTGCCGCAGGTCTACAGCGAGGACCCGCGGCAGCCCGGCTGGCGGCACTCCAACCTCGGCATGTACCGGGTGCAGATCTCCGGCAACGACTACGGCCCGCAGGAGGCCGGCATGCACTACCAGATCCATCGCGGCATCGCCATCCATCACCGGGCGGCGCTGGAGCAGGGGGTGCCCCTGCGGGTCAATGTCTTCGTCGGCGGCCCGCCGGCCTTGACCGTGGCCGCCGTCATGCCGTTGCCGGAGGGGATGCCGGAGCTGGCCTTCGCCGGCCTGCTCGGGGGGCGGCGGATCGCCCTGGCGCCGGCCGCCAACGGCCTGCCGGTGCCGGCCGAGGCCGACTTCTGCCTTTCCGGCCGGCTCGATCCCCGGGTGCTGAAGCGGGAGGGGCCTTTTGGCGATCATCTCGGCTACTACAGCCTGGGGCACGATTTTCCGGTCTTCCGGGTGGAGCGGGTGCACCACCGGCCGGACGCCATCTGGCCCTTCACCACCGTCGGCCGGCCGCCGCAGGAGGACACCAGCTTCGGCACCTTCATCCACGAGCTGACCGGAGAGCTGATTCCGGAGGTGCTGCCCGGTGTCCACGGGGTGCACGCGGTCGACGCCGCCGGGGTGCATCCGCTGCTGCTGGCCGTCGGCAGCGAACGCTACACGCCCTACGCCGAGCCGGGACGGCCGCAGGAGCTGCTGACCCAGGCCAACGCCATTCTCGGCCAGGGCCAGCTGTCGCTGGCCAAGTACCTCTGGATCGCCAATGCCGGCGACGGGCCGCCGCCGCTGCAGCGCACCGGCGACTTCTTCCGTTTCATGCTCGAGCGGGTCGACTGGCGGCGCGACCTGCATTTTTACACCCGCACCACCATCGACACCCTCGACTATTCCGGCCGGGGACTGAACCAGGGATCGAAACTGGTCATCGCCGCCGTCGGCGGGCCGCGGCGCAGGCTGGCCGGGGAGCTGCCGGCCGGATTGCGGCTGCCCGAGGGATTCGGCGGGCCAAAGCTGCCGTTGCCGGGCGTGCTGGCGGTGCGGGCGCCGGCCTGGAACGCGCCGCCCCACGGCGAGGACGGCGTGCTGGCGGGGTTCTGCCGGGAGCTGGAGCAGCTGGGGGTGCCGGAAGGGATTGCCCTGGTGGTGCTGGTCGACGACCCGGCGTTCGTCGCCCGTTCCCTGGAGGACTGGCTCTGGGTGACCTTCACTCGTTCCGATCCGGCGGTCGACATCGACGGGGTCGGCGCGGCGGTGGTGCACAAGCACTGGGGCTGTACCGGGCCGCTGGTGATCGACGCCCGGCTCAAGGCCCATCATGCCCCGCCCCTGGAGGAGCTGCCCGAGCTGGAGAAGCGGGTCGACGCGCTGGGGGCGCCGGGCGGCCCCCTGCACGGGGTGATCTAGGGGCCCGGCTCCCGGCCGGCGTCCGCCGGCAGGGCCTCCAGCCGGGCCAGCAGCTCACGGCAGAAGGCCTCTGCCAGCTCGCCGTAGGCCGCCACCAGACGGTCGGCTCCGGACCGGGGCGGCAGCGGTCGTTGGCGGCGAAAGACGCCTTCGGCCAGCAACGCGCCCGTCCGGCGTTGGGACAACTGCCAGGCAAGCTGCATCAGTGCTCCCTGATCGTTCCCTTCCAGCCGTTCGACGACGATCGCCAGCTGCAGCTCGCCGTCGTCGACCAGGGCGATGTCGTCACTCATCCGGCGCAGATTCTCCGCCACCACCCGCCGCAGGTTCTCTGCCGGCGGCTCGGCCCAGCGGTCGAAAGGCAGGGGTTCGACCCGGTTGGCCGCCGGCCGCCGGACCAGTTCCTGCCGGTCGAGATAGGCGGCGGCGCGCAGCGGCAGCAGCACCAGGCGGCGGCGCGGTTTGGTGTCCGGGGAAACGGCTGTTCCCCGGTCGGCCAGGGAGGGAATCAGGTAGTGGCGGCTCGGTGACGTCCCCTGGCCGAGATTGACGCAGCCGCAGAGCAGCACCAGCAGACCGGCCGTCGTTCCTTTCAGCAGACGGGTCATGGCATTTCTCCCTCCTGTCCCCGGCCGCGCAGCAGCATGTCGGGATTTTCGTTCAGGGCGTCGCTGACCAGCCGCAGCGAGCGGGTGGTCCGATGCAGCTCCTCGAGCATCTGCCGCAGTTGCGGTCCGGTTCCCTCGACTCCCTGCAGGGTTTTCTCCGCGCCGGCGATCAGCCGGCGGGCCTGTTGCAGGGTCTGGTCGAGCTGCTCGAGACTGCGGTCGGTGCGTCGGCTCATGGTGTCGACGTCACCGGCGACCGAGTCGGCCGCCTGGCGAATCGCGCCGGCGGCGGTGCGAAATTCACGCAGGGTCGGCACCAGTTCGCGATCGAGATCGGTCAGCAGGCGGTGCAGCTGGTCGAGACCGTGGTTCAGCTTGAAGAGGCTGTCGGCCAGATCGGCGTTGTGGACCAGCTCCTGCAGGCCGTCCAGGGTGCTGATCGCCTTGTCGGCGATCTCCTGGACCGGCAGGCGTTCCAGGGTCTGCGACAGTTCGTCCAGGCTGGAACGGATGGTGGGGATTTCGGGATAGGGCGAGTCGTAGCCGGAGAGCACGATCTCCGTGTCCGGATACATGTCGAGCTGGACGAAGAGCTGGCCGGTGATCAGGCTTTCCAGCTGCAACTGCCCGCGCAGCCCCTTGGCGATCAGCACCTGCAGGGTGTCGTCACCCGCCAGGTTCGGCAGCAGGTCGCCGTTCTGGCCGTTCCGCCGGATCTGTTCGATCCGCTTCGGTTCGACGTCGATGATGACCGGAATCTTGAAGGTGTAGTTGGCCGGGTCGATGCGGACGCTGATTTCGGCGACGCTGCCGATGCGGACGCCGCGAAAGGTGACCGGCGCGCCGATCGACAGGCCTTTGACCGAGCTGTCGAAGTAGAGGATGTAGCGCTGGCGCGGCGTCAGCAGTCCGCCCTTGCCGAAGAAGACCAGGCCGGTGACGGCCAGGACCATGGCGCCGAGCACGAAGGCACCGATCAGTTTCGGGTCGGCTCGTCTCAGCATGGCAATGTCCTTTCCCCCCCGCGGCTGAGAAAATCCCGGATGCGGGGATGGTCGTTGTTGCGCAGCATCTCCTGCGGAGAGCCGCTGGCCAGCATGGTGCGGCTTTCGGCGTCGAGAAAGACGCCGTTTCCGGCAATGGCGAAGATGCTGTCGAGATCGTGGCTGACCACGACCATGGTGGTGCCCAGGCTGGCGTTCAGTTCGCACAGCAGTTCGTCCAGCCGGCGGGCGCTGAGCGGATCGAGGCCGGAGGACGGTTCGTCGCAGAAGAGGATCTCCGGATCCAGGGCCATCGCCCGTGCCAGGCCGGCCCGTTTCTGCATGCCGCCGCTCAGTTCGGCCGGGTAGTAGTCCTGGAAGCCGGCCAGGCCGACCAGTGCCAGTTTCAGGTCGACGACTTCGGCGATCTGTCTTGGGGTCAGGCTGGTGTACTCCCGCAGGGGAACAGCGACGTTTTCCGCCAGGGTCATCGAACTCCACAGGGCGCCGCTCTGGAAGAGCACCCCCCAGCGCCGCCGGCATGCCTGACGCTGTTGCGCCGTCATCTGCCACAGGTCGCGGCCGCCGTAGGCGATAGTTCCCCTTGCCGGCCGCAGCAGGCCGATCAGATGCCGCAGCAGGGTGCTCTTGCCGCAGCCGCTTCCGCCCATGATGACAAAGATGTCACCGGCCTGCACCGCGAAACGGAGATCTTGCTGGATGACGATCTCGCCGTAGGCCATGGTCAGGTCGCGGACGTCGATCAGCGGCGTTGTCATCTCAGACCCCCAGCACCTGGCAAAGGATGGTGATGACGGCGTCGGCGACCACGATGAGGACGATGGCGGTGACCACCGCCGAGGTGGTCGCCTGGCCGACGGCCTGGGCACTGCGGCCGCACTGCATGCCGCGCAGACAGCCGGAGAAGGCGACGATGTAGCCGAAGATCACCGCCTTGATACCGCCGATGAGAAAATGTCCGAGGCCGACGTTCTCCTGGATACGGAGAAAATAGGGGGTCAGGCCGATGTCGAGCATACCGGCCGACACCAGGCCGCCGCCGAGAATGCCCATGAACATGCTGTAGATGCAGAGCAGGGGCAGCATCAGGGTGAGGGCGAGCAGGCGGGGGGCGACGAGAAAGTCCATCGGCGGGATCCCCATGGTGCGCAGGGCGTCGATCTCGTCGTTGACCTGCATGGTGCCCAGCTGGGCGGCGAAGGCGGCACCGGTACGGCCGGCCATGATGATGGCGGTCATCATGGCGGCCATCTCCCGGGCCATGCCGAGACCGACCAGGTCGGCGACGAAGACGTCGGCACCGAAGACCCGCAGCTGCACGGCGCCGACGAAGGCGAGGATCATGCCGACCAGGGTGCTGATGAGGGTGACGATGGGCAGCGACTGGGCGCCGCAGTCCTCGAGCAGTTCGACCAGGTCCTGGCGGCGAAAGCGGGGTCGGCCGCGCAGCAGATTGCCGCAGCAGAGTATCGATTCGCCGAGAAAGGCCAGGGCGTCCCGCCAGGTGCGGTGCAGCTCGATGGTGACTTCGCCGATACGCACCAGCAGGGCGCCGCGCCGGCGGGGCCGCCGGCGGTCGTTGGCCGCCGGCACCGCTCGCGCCAGGTGCAGCAGACGGCGCAGACCGTCCGGCAGGCCGGTGCTGTCGACGGTGATCTGGTGCTTCTGGCAGTAGGCGCAGAGCCGCAACAGCAACAGGACCAGGGACGAGTCCCAGTGCCCAAGACCGGTGGCGTCGAGGCGCAGTACACCCATCGCCCGCGGCCAGTCCGCCAGCAGGGTCTCGGGGGTGGGCAGCTCGTCGCCGAGTCGCCAGTCGCCCCGCAGCCGCAGCACCGCCGGGTCGACCGGGACGAGTTCCCAGTCAGGCCGCCGCACCGCCTTGCTCATCGTGGCGTCCGCTCAGTCGATGCCGCCGACGCAGAGATACTTGATTTCGAGGTAGTCGTCACAGCCGTACCTGCTTCCTTCGCGGCCGAGGCCCGACTCCTTGACGCCGCCGAAGGGGGCGACGGCGGTGGAGATCAGGCCGGTGTTCAGCCCGACCATGCCGTACTCGAGGGCCTCGCCGACCCGCCAGCTGCGGGCCAGGTCGCGGGTGTAGAAGTAGGCGGCGAGCCCGTAGTCGGTGTCGTTGGCCAGGCGGACGGCCTCCTCTTCGCTTTCGAAGCGGAACAGGGGGGCGACCGGACCGAAGGTTTCTTCGCGGGCGACCAGCATTTCCGGCGAGACGTCGGCCAGCACCGTCGGCTCGAAGAAGGTGCCGCCGAGGGCGTGGCGCCGGCCGCCGCAGAGAACTCGCGCGCCTCTGGCGACGGCATCGGCGATGTGCTCCTCGACCTTCGCCACCGCCGCCTGGTCGATCAGCGGTCCCTGCTGCACCCCGTCCTCGAGGCCGTTGCCGACCTTCATCGCCCGTACCCGGGCCGACAGCTTGTCGGCGAAGGCCTCGTAGACGCCGGCCTGGACCAGAAAGCGGTTGGTGCAGACGCAGGTCTGGCCGGTGTTGCGGTACTTGGAGATCAGCGCTCCCTCGACGGCGGCATCGAGGTCGGCGTCGTCGAAGACGATGAAGGGGGCGTTGCCGCCGAGTTCCATCGAGACCTTCTTCATGGTGCCGGCGCACTGGGCCATCAGCTGCTTGCCGATTTCGGTCGAGCCGGTGAAGGTCAGCTTGCGCACCAGGGGGTTGGACGTCATCTCGCCGCCGATGGCGCCGGAAGAACCGGTGACGACACTGAAGACGCCGGCCGGTATGCCGGCCCGCCCGCCCAGCTCGGCCAGCGCCAGGGCCGAGAGGGGAGTGGCCGAGGCCGGCTTGACCACCATGGTGCAGCCGGCGGCCAGGGCTGCTCCCGCCTTGCGGGTGATCATCGCCGCCGGGAAGTTCCAGGGCGTGATGGCGGCGCAGACCCCGACCGGCTGCTTGAGCACCAGGATGCGCTTGTCGTTCTGATGCGGAGGGACGATGTCGCCGTAGATGCGGCGGGCCTCTTCGGCGAACCATTCGAGGAAGGAGGCGGCGTAGGCGATCTCGCCCTTTGCCTCGGCCAGGGGCTTGCCCTGCTCGGCGGTCATCAGCCGCCCGAGGTCGTCCTGGTTTTCCAGCATCAGTGCCGCCCAGCGCCGCAGGATGGCGGCCCGCTCGCCGGGATTCACCGTCCGCCACTGCCGCCAGGCGCGATCGGCCGCCTCGATGGCGCGCCGGGTTTCGGGCGCGCCCAGGCGGGGAACGCTGCCGACCTGTTCCCCGGTGGCCGGATTGCTCACCGGGAGGGTGGCGCCGTCCTCGGCGTCGATCCACTCTCCGTCGACGTAGCACTGCTGCCGCAGCAGCCGGGTGTCCTTCAGTTTGAACATCGCTCTCCTCCCTGAATGAAACCTGAATCCGACGAGCTTGTCACCGGCGAATAGCACAAGCCATTTTCATCACGCCGTAACCTGCGGTGAAGGCGGATGACCTGCCTGCGCTTGACAAAAATCACCGGCGAACCTGAGGATGTGCCTTAGATTTTTGAAAACCGCATTCAGTCCAAGCACTTACGATCTTCATTCGGCACAAACCCACGTATTCAGGTGAAGTCCTGGATTGAACGTGGGCAGGAAAAGCTTAGCACAGCCCCGGACTTTTGGGGAACGGCGGAAAATCGCCGTCAGCCGCCGCTTCGCCGGGCGGCCTGTGTCTCGAGAAAATCGACCACCTTCTTTTCCAGCCGCTGGTTGGTGAACTGGTTGATGCGCGGGATGCCGCCGGGACTGACGCAGTTGATCTCCACCAGCTTGCCGCCGATGACGTCGATGCCGACGAAGTGGAGGCCGTCGCGAACCAGCCGTTCGCGGATCGTGGCGCAGATCTTTTCCTCCTCGGGGGTTAGCCGGTGGGGGAAAATGGCGCCGCCGGCCCGGATGTTGGCCCGGAAATCGGTGGCGTGCGGCATGCGGCGGAAGGCACCGAGCACTTCGCCGTCCAGCAGCATGATCCTGACGTCGCCTTCGGTACGGACCGCCTCGATGAACTCCTGCACCATGACCGGCTCCCGCCGGTGATAGGGCTCGTTGGCCCGGACGTAGAAATCGAGCAGGGAGTTGAGATTGTCCGGTTCGCTGGCACTGACCTTGATCACGCCCTGGCCGCCGAAACTGCGCAACGGTTTCATGACCATGGTGCCGCCGAACTCGTCGATGATCCGGCGCAGGCGCACCGGATCGCGGGAGACGTGGGTTTCAGGAATGATGTCGGGAAAATTGAGGGTGTAGAGCTTGCTGTTGCCGAGCAGCTGGCCGCGCAGGCTGTTGATCAGGAAGATCTGGTCCTCGACCGAGGCGAGCAGTTCCATCACTTCCATCAGCAGCGGCGGGTTTTTGCGCAGAAAGAGGACGTCGAGTTCACGCAGCTCCTCGAAGATCTTCTTGTCGTCTTCGGCGCAGGCGATGGCGTGTCGCCAGAAGGTGTGCAGGTCGCAACCGGGCGGCGCCGTGATCTCCCGCATCCGGCCGACGACCCGGTTGTTGCGGATGTAGAGGTCGTGGGGTTCGAGAAAGTAGACCTGGTGCCGTCGGAGATGGCATTCGTGCATCAGCAGGATCGAGGTTTCGGTGTCGGGATTGATGTGCCCCAGCGGGCCGCGCAGAAAGGCGATTCTCATGGCGGTGTTTTCCTGGTCGATGGTGTTTTCCGCAAGACGGTTGGGTGGTGTGGGAACAGGGCCGGTTCATGACGACGAGAGCACGTTCAGGCGCCGGGCCCCGGTTGGCGAAACCCAGAACGCCAGGCGGCGACCGCTCAGTTCACTGTCGAACGCCCTGAGCCGGATCATGCCGCCGGCGGTCAGCAGTCGGGTGATCGCCCGGTCGTTTTCTCCGGCCAGGACGTAGTAGGGCCGGGAGCCCGCCTCCTCGCTCAGACGGCGGGTCAGGCCGGTGGCAATGCCCCGTCCCTGAAATTCGGGTTTCACGCAAGTATAGCCACGTTCCAGAAAACCCGCCAGCGCATACCCCAGCCGTTGCTCCAGGTTCTTCAGATAGTTCGGCCGCGGCCGCTTCAGGCAGGAAACCCCGGCCAGCTCTCCGTCGAGCGTCGCCCAGGCGATGCGGAAGGCCCGGCCGAGGTTGCCGCGGACCCGGCCGGGAGGAACCCGGCCGTGGCGGTGGATGAAGGCGGCCAGCCGGTCGAGAGCGGCCGCGTCCAGGCCCGACGCCGGTCGGCAGCCGATGTGCAGCGGCGGCTTCACCGGTTTTCCCCCGGACAGGCGCCGGCCGTCATCCCTTCGTCCTTCAGGTGGCGCCGCCGGCAGACGCGGTGGAGATCGTCCAGCGCCGGCGGCAGTTGCCGGGCCAGGCCGTCGAAGATCTCCCGGTTGCGCAGTCCGCTGCGTTCGTCGCAGTAGATCTTTTTCACTTCGAGACAGAGGGGAAGAACGGCAGGAAAACGGCGGCCGAGCCAGTTGACGAAATGGCCGCGGCCCTGAAAGACGTCGTTTTCCGCCACCCGGGTCGGGATGCCGGGCAGCGTGATCTGTTGCAGACGGTGTCGGAAGAAGTCGAGCAGGGGGCGGTGACGCCGTTCGGCGATGGCGTTCGTGCCGAGATTGAACAGCGGGGTCGGCCGGGCGATTTTCGAGGCGTTGTAGGCATGCAGGTCGATGACCAGACAGTACCCGTGCCGGCGGACGAGGCGTTCGACCAGAACCTCGGCCAGCCGGTAGAAGGCCCGGTATCTGGTCAGTGCCCAGGCCGGGTCGGGGTGGCTTCCCCGCTGCCAGATCTCCCGGCCGAAGGCGACGGGGGCGACGGCTGCGGCCGGCGGGCGGTTCAGGTCGTAGAAATAGCGGGATTCCCGGCCGGCCAGCAGCAGGGGCATCGTTTCGAGGAGGGCGGCGGTATGGGGGTCTTCCTCGAACCGGCGCTCGGCCGGCGACAGACGGCAGAACGGTTCGAGATCGGCGGGAAAGGCGCTGCCGTCGTGCAGGGCGACGCAGAGCAGTGGCAGGTCGTGGCGGAGACGGATCCTGGCGATGCCGTGATAGTCGGTGTCGGAAAAGGTCTGCCCCTGCCGGATGCGTTGCAGCAGGTTGTCGGTCTGTCCGGAGTCGTACATGGCTTGCCTGGTGCTGTGGAACGTTCGGGTTGCAGGCCTGCCGGCGCCGTGCGGACCGGCAGGGCCGCAGCATGGCAGGGATGACGGGGTCACTGTAACGGATTTGCCGGCGATCGGCAAAAAAAGCCGTGGAAAGAGAGCCGGCCCCTTGTCTCTTCGTCAAGGTCTGATATGCTCGATAAAGCATTGAATTTACTGATTCGATGCAGAAAAAACACGGGAGGCGCAGAGATGGGAGAAGGAACGACGGACCTGCCGGTCGACTGGAGCCGTTACCGGGCGGTGCTGTTCGATCTCGACGGGGTGCTGACGGCGACGGCGAAGATTCACGCCGTCTGCTGGAAGCGGATGTTCGACGCTTTTCTCAAGCGTTGGGCGGCCGAGCGGAAGGTCTCTTTCGAGCCCTTCGATTCGGTGCGGGACTACCACGAATATGTCGACGGCCGGTTGCGTTACGACGGCGTGCGTTTCTTTCTGGCGTCGCGCGGCATCGAGCTGCCGGAAGGCTCGCCGGATGATCCGCCCGAGCGGGAGACGGTCTGCGGGCTGGGCAACCGCAAGGACGCCATGGTGGGAGAGATTCTCGCCGCGGAACGGGTCGATGTCTTCGAAGGGTCGATCCGGCTGGTGCGCTGGTTGCGCCGGCAGGGACTGGCGACTGCGGTCGTTTCGGCGAGCAAGAACTGTCCGGCGGTGCTGCGGGCCGCCGGGATCGAGGAGCTCTTCGACCAGCGTATCGACGGCCACGTCGCCAGCGAGCTCGGCCTGCCGGGCAAGCCGGCGCCCGACACCTACCTGAAGGCGGCGGAACGGCTGGCGGTGCCGCCGGCCGAGGCGGTGGTGGTCGAGGATGCCATCTCCGGGGTCGAGGCCGGCCGCAACGGCGGCTTCGGTCTGGTCATCGGCGTCGACCGGCACGGTGATGCCGAGCGGCTGGCCGCCGCCGGTGCCGATATCGTGGTTCGGGATCTGGCCGAGCTGCTGCCGGAATCATTGCCGCATCAGGAGGCCTGACCGATGATCCGCCACGAGACACTCAACCCCCCCCAGCATCTCTACCCGATCAACGAGTGGAAGATCATCGAGACGGCCTACTACGAGCCGTTCCTCGCCCAGACCGAAACCCTGTTCGCCATTGGCAACGGTTATCTCGGCATGCGCGGCAACCACGAAGAAGGGCGCCCCTGTTTCCAGAACGGCACCTTCATCAACGGTTTTCACGAGACCTGGCCGATCGTCTACGGCGAGAAGGCCTATGGGTTCGCCAAGACCGGCCAGACCATGCTCAACGTCACCGACGCCAAGCAGATCAAGCTCTATGTCGATGACGAGCCCTTCTTTCTGCCGACCGCCAGCCTGCAGCTCTACGAGCGGGTGCTCGACATGCGGGCCGGTACTCTCGACCGGGAGATCCTCTGGGAGACGGCCTCGGGCAAGCGGGTGCTGATCGAGAGCCGGCGCCTGGTTTCGCTGCAGCACCGGCACGTGGCCGCCATCTCCTACCAGGTGACGGTGCTCAACGCCGAGGCGCCGGTGGTGATCTCGTCGAAGATCTCGGGCAACCAGACCAACCAGGTGGGGGAGGAAGACCCGCGGCAGGCACGGGGGTTTGCGCACCAGGTGATGATTCCCCAGGTGCATCGCCATCACGACTGGCGGCTGTTGCTGGCGCACCGGGTGGCCAACAGCGGCATGACCATCGCCTGCGGCGTCGATCACCGGCTGGTCACCGACTGCCAGTACGAGGCGAAGACCGAGCGGTTCGACGAAGGAAGCAAGGTGGTCTTCTGCGTCGATGCCCGCCCGGGGCAGCCGATCCAGCTGTTCAAGTTCATTACCTATCACAGTTCGCGCAGCGCCCCCTGCGAGGAGCTGTGCGAGCGGGCCGAACGGACTCTCGACCGTTCGCTGCGCGATGGCTTCGACAGCCTGCTCAAGGGGCAGCGCAGCTTTCTCGACGACTTCTGGTCGCGCAGCGATGTCGAGGTCGAGGGCGATCCGGCCCTGCACCACCGGCCGCCGGGCGAGCTGCAGCAGGCCCTGCGCTGGAACCTGTTCCAGATCCTGCAGGCTTCGGCCCGGGCCGAGGGAACGGGCATCCCGGCCAAGGGACTGACCGGCCAGACCTACGAAGGGCACTACTTCTGGGATACGGAGATCTACGTCATCCCCTTTCTGACCTACACGGCGCCGCGGGTGGCGCGCAACCTGCTCAAGTTCCGCCATTCGATGCTCGACAAGGCGCGGCAAAGGGCGCGGGAGGTCAACCAGAAGGGCGCGCTCTTTCCCTGGCGGACGATCAACGGCGAGGAGGCGTCGGCCTACTACGCCGCCGGCACCGCCCAGTATCACATCAACGCCGACATCGTCTATGCCCTGAAGAAGTACGTCGAGGCGACAGGTGACATCTCCCTGCTCTACAACGAAGGGGCGGAAATCCTGGTCGAAACCGCCCGGCTCTGGTACGACCTGGGTTTCTTCAATCCGCGGCAGAACGGACAGTTCTGCATCCACGGGGTCACCGGACCGGACGAATACACCACCGTGGTCAACAACAACACCTACACCAACCTGATGGCGCGGCTCAATCTGCTCTATGCCGCCGAGACGGTCTCCCACATGCGGCAGGAGGCACCGGACTACTACGCGACGCTGGTGCATCGCACCGGCCTGCGTGACGAGGAGATCTCCGACTGGGCGGAGGCGGCGGCGAAGATGTACATCCCCTACGACGAGGAGACGGGGATTCATCCGCAGGACGACAATTTTCTCGATCGCGAGATCTGGGACCTCGCCAGCACCCCCCGGGACAGGTTTCCCCTGCTGCTCTACCACCATCCGCTGGTCATCTACCGCCATCAGGTGATCAAGCAGGCCGACATCGTGCTGGCGATGTTTCTGCTCGGCAGTGAATTCTCGCCGGAAGAGAAGCGCCGCAATTTCGCCTACTACGATCCGCTGACCACCGGGGATTCGTCGCTGTCGGCCTGCATCCAGAGTATCGTCGCCGCCGAGATCGGCGACATGGAGAAGGCTTTGCACTACGCCCGCTACGCCATCCTGATGGACCTGGCCGATGTCGGGGGCAATGTGCGGGACGGTTGCCACATCGCCTCGATGGGCGGCACCTGGATGGTGATGGTCTATGGTTTTGCCGGCATGCGCGATGATCAGGGCGAGATCTCCTTTCGCCCCCATCTGCCGCCGGCGATCCGCCGCCTGCGGTTCCACCTGCAGGTCCGGGGACAGCAGCTGACCGTCGAGATGAACCACGAAGAAGCCATCTATCTGCTGCGGGATGGTCATTCCCTCGATATCCGCCACTGCAGTCAGGCCGTGACCCTGATCCCGGGGCAGCCGGTGCGTCTGCCTATCGTCACGGAGGATTGTGCGGACGGGGCGCGGGCCGCCGATGGGCGTTGACCAGGGCAAGGAGGATTACGTGCGATCGTTGTTCCTGTTTCTGATTCTGCTGTTCTGCTGGCTTCCGGCCGGTTGCAGTACCCAGCCGCACTATCAGCACAACTACAGTCCGACCACCGATTTTTCCCGCTTCAAGACCTGGAAGTGGCTCGGTGAGCGTTCGGTTCTGGTCGACCGGATGGTCGGCGAAGATCCGCTGGAAAGGCTGGTGCAGCGCGCAGTGACGGCAGAGCTTGAGGCGCGCGGCCTGAAGCTGGTGATGGAAGATCCCGATCTGCTGGTCAATTATCGCGGCAACATCTTCCGCAGTGTGTCGGCGACGCCCGGCAGCACCGGATACAGCGACCAGGTGTCCTGGGTACAGAGTGACAGTGGCGGCTGGTTTCGCCGCTCGTCCCGGTCGGCGACCATCAGTCTGTTTGTTCTCGATGCGCGAAGCGGAAAGACCGTCTGGAGCGCAACCGGCAGGGAGCCGGTCGAGGACCGGCGGGACGCCATGCGCAAGCTGCCGGGCATGATACGTACCCTGCTGGGGAGTTTTCCGCCGGGACGGTGAAGAGGGTCCGATAGCGGCCGGCGGAAAAGTCCACCACCGGGAGCCGGTACCGTTGTCCCGGTGACAGGTGTCGGCGG
>CAYTVY010000046.1:14221-18226 GCA_964441925.1 uncultured Geothermobacter sp. | reverse complement strand
TGAAGAGTGTAAGTGCTTGGCCTGGATGCGATTTTCAAAAATCTGAGGCGCACCCACAGGTTCGCCGGTGATTTTTGGAGAGCACAGGCAGGTCAATGACTTGCGCTATTCGCCGGTGACAGGCTCACTGATTCAGAACTTTCAAGCGAGGAGGCGAGAGATGGCAATCAAGCGGATCATGGTCATCGGGGCCGGGCAGATGGGAGGGGGCATCGCCCAGGTCGCGGCGCAGACCGGTTTCGAGGTGGTGCTCAACGACATCGACCGGCAGTTCATCGACAAGCGGCTGGCGTTCATCGGCGGACTGCTCGACAAGAATGTCGCCAAGGGGCGGATGACCGAGGAGGAGAAGGAGGCGACCCTGTCCCGGCTGATCCCCTCGACCGACCTGCAGGATGCGGCGGGGGTCGATTTCGTGGTCGAGGCGGCGACCGAGAACATGGCCATCAAGGAGAAGATCTTCCGGACCCTCGACGAGGTGGCCCGTCCCGACGTGATCCTGGCCAGCAACACCTCGTCGCTGCCGATCACCGAGATTGCCGCGGTGACCGGCCGGCCGGAGCTGGTGATCGGCATGCACTTCATGAACCCGGTGCCGGTGATGAAGCTGGTCGAGATCATCCGCGGCATCGCCACCTCGGATGCCACCTACGCCACGGTACGGGAACTGGCCGAGCAGATGGGCAAGGTGCCGGTCGAGGTCAACGACTATCCCGGGTTCATCTCCAACCGGATCCTGATGCCGATGATCAACGAGGCGATCTACTGCGTCTACGAGGGCGTGGCCGAACCGGAGGCGATCGACACGGTGATGAAGCTGGGCATGAACCATCCGATGGGACCCCTGACCCTGGCCGACTTCATCGGCCTGGATACCTGTCTGGCGATCATGGAGGTTCTCTACGAGGGCTTCGCCGACAGCAAGTACCGGCCCTGTCCGCTGCTGCGCAAGATGGTCAAGGCCGGCTGGCTGGGCAAGAAGAGTGGCAAGGGCTTTTTCGACTACAGCTCCTGACGTAAGGAGGACGACATGGCCTATCGGAACATCCTGGTCCATCTCGACCAGTGCGAGCGCAGCGGCTACCGGTTCGGTCTGGCCCTGGAACTGGCCCGGCGCCAGGGAGCACGCCTGAGCGTCTACTATGCGACGCCGTTTCCCTTCGTCGGCCAGGAGCCGGAAAAGCGGCTGCGGGCCGACCTGCTCGCCGACTGCCGGCACCAGGCCGAACAGGCCGGCGTCGAGCTGGCCTGGTGCGAGGAGGCGGAGGCGCTGGTGCACCAGCCGTTGCCGGCCCGGCTCAACTACCAGGCCTTTTTTGCCGACCTGACCCTGGTCGGCCAGGCGGCGCCCGGGACCGGATCGGGTTCGGGGGCGCCGAAGGACCTGCCGGAGAAACTGATTTTCAGCACCGGCCGGCCGGTGCTGACCGTGCCCTATGTCGGTGAGTTCGAGCGGCTGGGTTCGCGCATCATGGTGGCCTGGCGTTCCGGCCGGGCCTCGGCCCGGGCGCTGCTCGATGCCCTGCCGCTGATGCAGCAGGCCGAGGCGGTGCATCTGCTCACCTTCATCACCAGCCGCAGCGAACAGGCCCTGGCGGCCGAAACCTTCGAGCGGCTCGGTGACTACCTGAAATGCCACGGTGTCACCGCCGAAACCGAGATCCGGCTGATTCAGGACATCGGTTTCGGCGACGCCCTGCTCAACCGGGTCACCGACGAGGGCATCGATCTGCTGGTGGCCGGCGGTCCGCTGCCGGCAGCGCCGGCGCCCCTGGCCGATCAGCTGCTGAAGGAGATGACGGTACCGGTGTTGATGTCGAGCTGACGGCAGACGGCAGGAGACAGAATTCAGGAGACAGGAGACAGAACAAATGACTTTTGAAAACCTACTTTATGAAGTGGTTGACGGGATCGCGACAGTGACCGTCAACCGGCCCAAGGCGCTCAATGCGCTCAACGCCGCCACCCTGCAGGAACTGATCGACTGTTTCGCCGCCATCGCCGACGATGCGTCGGTAAAGGTGGTGATTCTCACCGGTGGTGGCGAGAAGGCCTTTGTCGCCGGTGCCGACATCGCCGAGATGCAGGCGCTCGATGCCGTTGCGGCGCGCCATTTCGCCCGTCTCGGTCATCGGCTGGCCGCGGCCATCGAGCAGCTGCCCAAGCCGGTGATCGCCGCGGTCAACGGTTACGCCCTGGGCGGCGGCTGCGAGCTGGCCCTGTGCTGTGACATCCGGCTGGCGGCGGAGAATGCCCGCTTCGGCCAGCCGGAGGTCAATCTTGGCGTCATTCCGGGGTTTGGCGGCACCCAGCGGCTGGCCCGGCTGATCGGCAAGGGACGGGCCAGCGAGCTGGTGATGACCGGCGACATGATCGACGCTGCCGAGGCGTACCGGATCGGCCTGGTCAACAGGGTGCTGCCGGCCGATGAGCTGATGGCGGCGGCCCGCAAGATGGCCGGCAAGATCGCGGGCAAGGGCCAGCTGGCCGTCGGTTTCGCCAAGGCGGCGCTGCGCGACGGCCTGGAGATGGATCTGGACCGGGCCTGCAACCTGGAGGCCGACCTGTTCGGGCTCTGCTTCGCCACCGCCGACCAGAAGGAAGGGATGCTGGCCTTTCTGGAGAAGCGGCCGGCGAAGTTCGAGGGGAAATAGAGAGCTGCCGAGATGCAGGGATGTGCCCGGAAGATGAATCTCGCGCAGAGCCGCTGAGGCGCAGAGAAAGGCAAAGGGACTTCCCAGACTTTTTGAAAGACATGCTTTGCGGCTCTGCGTCTTGAGTGAGCGAAAGCGAGCGGGCGCGAGACAGATTCTCCCGAGCATGTCATGTTTTCAGACGTTCAACAGCCAGGGGATGAACATTGAATCTTGACCTGACCGAAGAACAGAGGTTGATCCAGCAGACCGCGAAGGAATTCGCCGAGGCCGAACTGGTGCCGGTGGCGGCGGATCTGGATCGGGGCGGGGATGAGCAGGTTTTTCTCGACAACCTGCGCAAGCTGGCCGAGCTCGGCTTCATGGGGCTGAACGTGCGCGAGGAATACGGCGGAGCTGCGGCCGGCGTGGTCGCCTTTTCCGTCGCCCTGACCGAGATTGCCCGGGCCTGCGCCTCGACGGCGGTGACCGTGTCGGTCAACAACATGGTCTGCGAAGTGATCCAGGCCGTCGGCAGCGAGCAGCAGCGGCAGACCTACATCCCGCGGATCTGCTCGGGAGAGTATCCGGCTGGTGCCTTCGCCCTGACCGAGGCCGGGGCCGGTTCCGATCCGGCGGCGATGACCACCACCGCCGTCGCGGACGGGGACCACTGGGTGCTCAACGGCAGCAAGATTTTCATCACCAGCGCTCCTTACGCCGGGGTGTTCGTGGTCTGGGCGGTGACCGACCGGGAGGCGCCCAAGGGCAAGGGCATCAGCTGTTTTCTGGTCGAACGGGACACGCCGGGGCTTCAGATCGGCAAGCGGGAAGAGAAGATGGGCCAGCACGCCTCGGCGACCAACGAGGTGATCTTCAGCGACTGCCGGATTCCGCGGGAGGCGCTGATGGGGCGGCTGAACGACGGCTTCCGTGTCGCGGTCGGCGAGCTGGCCGGCGGCCGGATCGGCATCGGTTCGCTGGCCCTGGGTATCGGCCTGGCGGCCATGGACTGCGCCACCCGGCACGCCCTGGAGCGCAAACAGTTCGGGCACAAGCTGGCCGATTTCCAGGCCATCCAGTGGAAGATCGCCGACTGCTACACCGAGCTGGAGGCGGCACGGCTGCTGCTGATGAACGCCGCCTTCCAGAAGGAGCAGGGCCGCTCCTACGCCCGGGCGGCCTCGATGGCCAAGCTGTTCGCCACCGAGAGCGCCAACCGGGCCTGCTACGAGGCCCTGCAGATGCACGGCGGCTACGGCTACACCAGCGAGTATCCCGTCGAGCGTTACAGCCGGGACGCCCGCATCACCACCATCTACGAAGGCACCAGCGAGATCCAGCGCCTGATCATCGCCCGGGACATTCTGCG
>CAYTVY010000046.1:0-14121 GCA_964441925.1 uncultured Geothermobacter sp. | reverse complement strand
TTTTTCAACCAAGCAACAGGAGGCATGAATGAAATTCGAACTGACCGAAGAACAGAACCTGATCCGGCAGACCGTGCGCGAGTTCGCCGAAAAGGAGATTGCGCCGGGAGCGGCCGAGCGTGACGAGAGCGAGACCTTCGACCGGGCGCTGATGTACGACAAGCTCGGCGAGCTGGGCCTGACCGGCATCGTCTTTCCCGAGCAGTACGGCGGCGCCGGCGCCGACTATATCAGCTATGCCATCGCCGTCGAGGAGCTCTCCCGGGTCTGCGCCTCGACCGGGGTGACCCTGTCGGCCCATCTCTCCCTGGGAGCCAATCCGATCTATCTGTTCGGCACCGAAGAGCAGAAGCAGAAATTTCTGACACCGCTGGCAACGGGCGAGAAGATGGGCGGTTTCGCCCTGACCGAGCCGGAGGCCGGCTCCGATGCCGGCGGCACCCGGACCACGGCCGAGCGCGACGGCGACCACTGGGTGCTCAACGGCACCAAGATCTTCTGCACCAACGGCGGCGAGGCCGAAACCTACGTGGTCTTCGCCCGGACCGACAAGCAGGCGCAGAAGCATCACGGCATCAGCGCCTTCATCGTCGAGAAGGACACCCCCGGTTTCACCTTCGGCAAGAAGGAGGCGAAGCTGGGTATCCGGTCCTCGCCGACCCGCGAGCTGATCTTCGAAAATTGCCGCATTCCGGCGGAGAACCTGCTCGGCGAGGAAGGGCAGGGCTTCAAGATCGCCATGAAAACCCTGGATGGCGGTCGCATCGGCATCGCCGCCCAGGCCCTCGGCATCGCCCAGGGCGCCTTCGATGCCGCCCTGGCCTACGCCAAGGAGCGCAAGCAGTTCAACCAGCCGATCGCCAGCTTCCAGGGTGTGCAGTTCAAGCTGGCCGACATGGCGACCGAAATCGAGGCGGCCCGGCTGCTGGTCTACCAGGCCGCCTATCGGGCCAGTGCCGGCCTGCCCTACGGCAAGGAGTCGGCCATGGCCAAGATGTACGCTTCGGATGTGGCAATGAAGGTCACCACCGAGGCGGTGCAGATTCACGGCGGTTACGGCTACACCCGTGACTTCCCGGTGGAGCGGATGATGCGCGACGCCAAGATCACCCAGATCTACGAGGGCACCAACGAGGTGCAGCGCATCGTCATCGGGGCCGCCCTCACCCGCTAGTGCCATCCGTCCCCGGCGGCCGGCATGCCGCCGGGGACGGATCTCCCGCCTGCCGGCGGGTAACGGGTGTAGACAGCTGTCATGAACGGGCCGTCTCCATCCGTTGACACCCCGCACCCAGGTTTTTCGGTCTCTCGTCTCGGGCCGCATCAATTCCAGTAATTTCAGGTTATTACAGAGGAGGGAGAAAACAGGGAACGTTCCGTGGGAACTGGCACCCGACTTGCTCTTCTTGAGGTTTCGACGGACCTTTGCGACGAGGAGTGGAACATGGCCACCATCACTTACCCCGGACTCAGTTTCGACCTGGACGAGACGGCGGTGCTGCTCAGGGACACGGTGCGGGATTTCGCCGCCGCCGAAATCGCTCCCCGGGCCGCCGACATCGACCGGGAAAACAATTTCCCCGCCGATCTGTGGCGCAAGATGGGTGATCTCGGGCTGCTCGGCATCACCGTCAGCGAGGAGTACGGCGGTGCCGGCATGAGCTATCTGCATCATGTCATCGCCATGGAGGAGCTGAGCCGCGCCTCGGCGGCGGTCGCCCTTTCCTACGGCGCCCATTCCAATCTCTGCATCAACCAGATCTTCCGCAACGGCAACGAAGAGCAGAAGCGCAGGTACCTGCCGAAGCTGATCAGCGGCGAGCATGTCGGCGCCCTGGCGATGAGCGAACCGGGGGCCGGCTCGGACGTGGTCAGCATGCGCCTGCGGGCCGACCGGGAAGGGGACGGGTATGTGCTCAACGGCAACAAGATGTGGATCACCAACGGGCCGGATGCCGACGTGCTGGTGGTCTACGCCAAGACCGACCCCGAGGCCGGGCCGCGCGGCATCACCACCTTCCTGATCGAGAAGGGGTTCCCCGGCTTTTCCACCGCCCAGAAACTCGACAAGCTCGGCATGCGCGGCTCCAACACCTGTGAGCTGGTCTTCGAGGACTGTTTCGTGCCCGAGGAGAACGTGCTCGGCGAGGTCAACGGCGGGGTCAGGGTGCTGATGAGCGGCCTCGACTACGAGCGGATCGTGCTCGCCGGCGGCCCCCTGGGCATTATGGCCGCCTGTCTCGACGTCGTGTTGCCCTATGTGCACGACCGCAAGCAGTTCGGCCACGCCATCGGCGAGTTCCAGCTGATTCAGGCCAAGCTGGCCGACATGTACACCAACTTCAACGCCTGTCGCGCCTACGTCTACACCGTGGCCCGCGAAGCCTCGCGCCGGCAGGGCCGTTCCCTGCGCAAGGACGCGGCCGGCGTGATTCTCTATGCCGCCGAACGGGCCACCTGGATGGCGCTGGAGGCGATCCAGTGTCTGGGCGGCAACGGCTACATCAACGAATTTCCCACCGGCCGGCTGCTGCGTGACGCCAAGCTCTACGAGATCGGCGCCGGCACCAGCGAAATCCGCCGCATGCTGATCGGCCGGGAGCTGTTCGAGGAGACGAAGTAGAAAAAGAATCGATGGCGTCATCGGGACACCGGGCGGGCCTGAGCCGGTGCATCCGCCTTTTCTGGCAGCTTCCGGCGCCCTGGTGGCAAAACGGTTTTGATTTGCATTTCAGAACGGAACATTCATGAGCATTCTGAAGAGTTCACTCCACGCGGGTTCGGAGGAGTTTCGGCACAACGCCGAAGCGATGCGGCTGCTGGTCGAGGACCTGCGCCAGAAGGTGGCGCAGATCAAGCTGGGTGGCGGCGAGCGGGCCCGGGAAAAGCATCTCGCCCGCGGCAAGCTGCTGCCGCGTGACCGGATTCGCCGGCTGCTCGATGTCGGCTCGCCCTTTCTCGAACTGTCGCAGTTCGCCGCCTACGGCCTGTACGACGGTGGTGCCCCGGCGGCCGGCGTGATCACCGGCATCGGCCGGGTCGAGGGGCAGGAGTGCCTCATCGTCGCCAACGATGCCACGGTCAAGGGCGGCAGTTACCTGCCGATGACCGTCAAGAAGCACGTGCGGGCCCAGGAGATCGCCGAGCAGAACAACCTGCCCTGCATCTATCTGGTCGATTCCGGCGGCGCCTTTCTGCCGCTGCAGGACGAGGTCTTTCCCGACCGGGACCATTTCGGCCGCATCTTCTACAACCAGGCCCGGATGTCGGCCAAGGGCATTCCCCAGATCGCCGTGGTCATGGGCTCCTGCACCGCCGGCGGCGCCTATGTGCCGGCGATGGCCGACGAGAGCATCATCGTCCGCCGGCAGGGGACCATCTTTCTCGGCGGCCCGCCGCTGGTCAAGGCGGCGACCGGCGAGGTGGTCAGCGCCGAGGAGCTCGGCGGGGCCGACGTGCACTGCCGCACCTCGGGGGTGACCGATCACTATGCGGCCGACGATGCCCATGCCCTGGCCCTGGCGCGCAGCGTGGTCGCCAGTCTCAACCGGCGCAAGCAGGTGCCGCTGGCCCTGCGCGAGCCGCGCGACCCCCTCTACCCGGCGGAGGAGCTTTACGGGGTGATTCCCGCCGACAACCGCAAGCCCTACGACGTGCGCGAGGTGATCGCCCGCATCGTCGACGGCAGCGAGTTCAACGAATTCAAGAAGCTCTACGGCGAGACCCTGGTCTGCGGTTTCGCCCACATCTTCGGCTATCCGGTGGGGATTGTCGCCAACAACGGCATCCTCTTCTCCGAGTCGGCGATGAAAGGGGCACACTTCGTCGAACTCTGCGCCCAGCGCGGCATCCCCCTGATCTTCCTGCAGAACATCACCGGCTTCATGGTGGGCAGCAAGTACGAGCAGGGAGGCATCGCCAAGGACGGCGCCAAGATGGTGACCGCCGTCGCCTGCGCCGACGTGCCCAAGTTCACCGTCATCATCGGCGGGTCCTACGGCGCCGGCAACTACGGCATGTGCGGCCGGGCCTACTCGCCCCGCTTCCTCTGGATGTGGCCCAACGCCCGCATCTCGGTGATGGGCGGGGAGCAGGCGGCCGCAGTGCTCGCCCAGGTGCGGCGGGACGGCCTGGAGGCCCGCGGCGAGAGCTGGAGTGCCGAAGAGGAAGAGGAATTCAAGCGCCCGATTCGCGAGCGCTATGAGACCCAGGGGCATCCCTACTACGCCAGCGCCCGGCTCTGGGACGACGGCATCATCGACCCGGCCGACACCCGCATGGTGCTGGGGCTGGGCATTTCCGCCGCGCTGAACGCACCGGTGAAGAAGACCGATTTCGGCGTGTTCAGGATGTAGGACCGGAATGGGCGTGGGCCGGACTTTTATGCGAGGACTGAGATATGGCCGATGATCATCTGCTGACAACCATCGACGGCAATGGTTGCGTCACCCTGACCCTCAACCGGCCGCGGCTGCACAACGCCTTCGACGATGCCCTGATCGCCGAGCTGACGGCAGTGCTGAAGCGGCTGGCGATCGACCCCGCCGTCCGGGTGGTCTGCCTGGCCGCTGCCGGCAAGAGCTTTTCCGCCGGCGCCGATCTGGCCTGGATGCGGCGCATGGCGGACTACCGCTACGAGGAGAACGTCACCGACGCCATGGCCCTGGCCGAACTGATGACCACCCTCGATACCCTGCCGAAGCCGACTCTCGCCCTGGTGCAGGGGGCGGCCTACGGCGGCGGTGTCGGCCTGGTGGCGGCCTGTGACATGGTGCTGGCGACGCCGGAGGCCCGGTTCTGCCTTTCGGAAGTGAAACTGGGGCTGATTCCGGCCGTCATCTCCCCCTATGTCGTCCGGGCCATCGGTGCCCGGGCCGCCCGGCGTTATTTTCTCAGTGCCGAAATCTTCGGGGCCGAGCAGGCCTGCCGGCTCGGCCTGGTCCACCAGGTCGTGCCCGCCTTCCGGCTGCAGAGCGAGGCCGATCACCTGATCCGGCAGTTGCTGGCCAACGGGCCGCAGGCGATGGCCGAAGCCAAGAAACTGGTCCGCGACGTCGCCGGCCGGCCGATCGACGAGGCCCTGATCGCCGACACCGCCGGGCGCATCGCCACCATCCGGGCCGGTGACGAAGGCAAGGAAGGGCTGGCCGCCTTCCTGGAGAAGCGGCGGCCGGGCTGGGTGGTGAAGAAGGGCTGAAAGGAATGTGAAGACATGTTTGATTCCCTGCTTATAGCCAATCGGGGCGAGATCGCCTGCCGGATCATCCGTACCGCCCGCAAGCTCGGGATACGGACCATCGCCGTCTATTCCGACGCCGATCGCGAGGCGCTGCACGTCTCTTTGGCCGACGAGGCCTGGCATATCGGTCCCGCTCCGGCGGCCGAGAGCTATCTGGTCGTCGAGCGTTTGCTCGAGGTGGCCCAACGCAGCGGCGCCGCGGCGGTGCATCCCGGCTACGGGTTTCTGGCGGAGAACGCCACGTTCGCCGAGGCCTGCCAGAAGGCCGGACTGGTCTTTGTCGGTCCGCCCATCGAAGCGATTCGGGCGATGGGCGACAAGGGGGCGGCCAAGGCAATCATGGCCGAGGCGGACGTACCCCTGGTGCCGGGCTACCACGGCGATGAACAGGACCCGGCAACCCTGAGCCGGGCGGCCGGCGACATCGGCTTTCCCCTGCTGGTCAAGGCGACCGCCGGTGGCGGCGGCAAGGGGATGCGGGTGGTGCGAGGTGCCGACGAGCTGGAGGCGGCCCTGCAGGCGGCGCGGCGCGAGGCGGCCGCGGCCTTCGGTGACGACCGGCTGCTGCTCGAACGCTACCTGGAGAAGCCGCGGCACGTCGAGATCCAGGTCTTCGCCGACAGCCACGGCAACGTGCTGCATCTGTTCGAGCGTGACTGCTCGGTCCAGCGGCGGCACCAGAAGATCATCGAGGAGGCGCCGGCGCCGGGCCTCGACGCAAAGACCCGCCGGGCCATGGGCGAGGCGGCGGTACGGGCGGCCCGCGCCATCGGCTATGTCGGCGCCGGCACGGTCGAGTTCCTGCTCGACGCCGACGGGGCCTTCTATTTCATGGAGATGAACACCCGGCTGCAGGTGGAGCACCCGGTGACCGAGATGGTCACCGGCCAGGATCTGGTCGCTTGGCAGCTGGCCGTGGCCGCCGGCGAGCCCCTGCCCCTGCAACAGGAGGAGCTGGCGGTCAACGGACACGCCATCGAGGTGCGGATCTACGCCGAAGACCCGGCCCGCGATTTTCTTCCCAGCATCGGCCGACTCGAGCATCTGCATTTTCCGCCCGGGGACACCCATCTGCGCATCGACACCGGCGTGCGCTCCGGGGACGAGGTCAGCATGCACTACGATCCGATGATCGCCAAGCTGATCGTCCACGACAGCGACCGGCCGGCGGCCCTGCGCCGGCTGCGGCGGGCCCTCGAGCAGCTCGAGATCGTCGGGGTGACCACCAATGCCGGTTTTCTGGCCCGGGTGGCGCGCCATCCGGAGTTCGATCGCGGCCCGGTCGATACCTGGTTCGTCGACAGCCGGCGCGACGAACTGCTGGAGGATGGGGACGGGCTGCCGCCGGAGCTGCCGGCGCTGGCGGCGCTCTTCCTGCTGCTGGAACGGCGGGCACCGGTCGATGCCGCCGATCCCTGGTCGCCCTGGAACGACACCCGTGGCTGGCGCCTGAACAGCGACAATCATCATCCGCTGCAGCTGGGCTGGCAGGGCCGGCAGCTCGAGATCATCGCCCATTACCGGGAACGGGGCTTTCTCCTCGAGTTCGACGGAAACAGCCTGCGGGCGGCGGCCGAGCTGACACCGGAAGGTCTGCTGAGCGCCGAAATCGACGGCTGCCGCCACCGGGCGCGGGTGGTGCGGACCAGCGCCGGCCTCACCCTGGTGGTTCGGGGCCGGACCGTCCGCTTCGATCTGCACGATCCGCGGCTTGCGGCGCTGGACGCCACGGCCGGCGGCGACCTGAGCGCCCCGATGCCGGGCAAGATCGTCAGTGTGCTGGTCGAGGAAGGGGCCCGGGTGGAGCGGGGCACGCCGCTGATGGTTCTCGAGGCGATGAAGATGGAGCATACCATCAAGGCGCCGGCTGACGGTGTGGTGTCCCGGCTGAACTTCCAGGCCGGATCCCAGGTGAGCGAGGGGGAGCCGCTGCTGCTGTTCGATGTCGAGGAAGGGGGGTAGGCCGATGCAGTTGCCCAAGCGTGTCAAGATGGTCGAGGTCGGCCCGCGTGACGGGTTGCAGAACGAGGCGAAGGTGGTGCCGACCGAGATCAAGATCGGCCTGATCGATCGCCTGTCCCGTACCGGGCTAGCGGCGATCGAGGGGGGCAGTTTCGTGTCGCCCAAGTGGATGCCGCAGATGGCGGACACCGCCGAGGTGATGCGCGGCATCCGCCGGCAGCCCGGTGTCTGCTACCCGGTGCTGGTGCCGAACCTGCGCGGCCTGAAACGGGCCATCGAGGTCGGCGTCGAGGAAGTGGCGGTCTTCGGGGCCGCTTCCGAGACCTTCTCCCGCAAGAACATCAACTGCTCCATCGCCGAGAGCCTCGACCGGTTCGGCGAGGTCTGCGAGGAGGCCCGCAAGCACGGCCTGCGGGTGCGCGGCTATGTCTCCTGTACCCTCGGCTGTCCCTACGAGGGCGAGGTCGACCCGGCGAACGTCGCCTGGGTCGCCGGCCGGATGATGGAGCTCGGCTGCTACGAAATCTCCCTTGGCGACACCATCGGTGTCGGCACGCCCGGCAAGGCCCAGACGATGATCGAGGCGGTGGCGGGCAAGGTGCAGATCGAGCGGCTGGCCGTCCATTTCCACGACACCTACGGCCAGGCGCTGGCCAACATCCTGGCAGCCCTGCAGATGGGCATCTCGGTGGTCGACAGCTCGGTGGCCGGGCTGGGCGGCTGCAATTACGCGCCGGGTGCCTCGGGCAACGTCGCCAGCGAGGATCTGCTCTACATGCTGAAGGGGCTCGGCATCGAGACCGGTGTCGATCTCAACGCCCTGGTCGATGCCGGACGCTACATCTGCGCCGCCCTGGGGCGGCCGTCCGGCTCCCGGGTCGCCAGAGCGCTGGAACGCTCCGGCGACCCGCCGGCGACCTGCCACTGAAGCGGGTGAGGCAACGATTGAAACCCGAAAGCCCCGCCATGTAGCGGGGTTTTCGGGTTTCTGGCGATCCACCGGAGCTCAGTTGGTGGCTGCCCGGTGACAGGCTCACTGATTCAGGGTTTGGGCATACTTCCGTTTTTTGGCTTCGAGGACGGCACGCCCCTTGTCGGTGTGCTGGTAATAGTAGAGGGTTTCCTTCTTGTTGATGGTCGAAGCGTCGATGGCTGCTTCGGGAATTCCCCAGACGACGGAAACCGGCCAGGCCAGCAGGTTGAGGAATCCGATGGCCCACTGGGAAGACTCCTCGGTGCCGATGGCGAGATAGAAGTTGCCGAAACCCGGAAGGATGTTGAGGGCGCCGGCCAGCCCCGGGTTCTTGATCGCCTGGTCTTCCTTTGAAATGCCGTACTCTTCGAGTTCCCTGAGAGCCGCCTGGTCCGCGGGACGCATGGCCACGCAGCCACAGAGCAGGGCAAACAGGATCAGGGATGCCGCCAGTCTTGCCAGACAATGTGTTTTTTTCATGGTCCCTCCTTTGCGTCAAATCTCCCGCGAAAATCTTCGCACTTATTACCATTTGCGGTACGGAAGGGGTTTTTATCATAAAATGCCTTAAGATGAAAGGCCGCGATCCGAAGAGAGATGTACCAGCCGAATTTTTTTGCGGGTGACTTGCAGGGCCGCATTTTTGTGATAGAAAGCTCAAATGTTGGCCTCTGGCTCTGGTTGTTGCATTCAAGTTGGTGGTTTTCGGTCTTTCAGCCTCCTGCCACGGGCTGTGAGACAGGTGCTGGTGAAATCCGGGGGTCTTCAGTTCATCCCTGCAGTGACAAAGTAGCAAGGTTCCGCCGGCGAGCGGGCAATGACGGTCGTCGTGTGTCGACGGTTGCAGAAAAGCCGCCTGTGCTGCCGCTCGCACAATTTCTGGCGAGGAGGTGCTATGAAGAATCGTTCAAAGATCGTGGCCTTGTTGGTGGCTCTGCTGCTGGTCGGCACGGTTTGCCAGGCTGTGGCGGCGACCCGGATCAAGGGACGCGCAAGTACCGAGTTTGAATGGTTTGACAATGCGGATGAGGATACGGCCACACCGGTCTATCAATACCTGCTGCTCAATGCCACCGATATCGCCGGCAGCGGTTGGACCTTCAGGGGGTACGGCCGTTTGGCGGATGATCTTTCCAACGAGTATGAGACCGATTCCGAACTCTATTACGCCTATCTGGAGAAACGGGGGCTGGGGAGGAGGAATCTCGACCTGAAACTCGGCCGGCAGTTCATCTCCACCAGCGCGGGAGCTTCGGTGATGGATGGCCTCTACCTCAACTACAACCGGCTCGGGCCGGTCGATGTCGCTTTTTTCGGTGGCGGAGATGTCAAATTCGACGACAACTACAGTGCCGGCGACCTGATCGTCGGCGGCGAGATCTCGTCCGACCGCCTGGTGGACAATCTCTACGCCGAATTCTCCTATCTGCAAAAATGGGAGGACGAGCAACTCGGCTATGAGTTGTTCGGCATCGATCTCGATTACAATATTCCCAACCTGATCCGTTTCTACAACGAGGTCCAGTACAGTTACCTGACAGACGAAGTCACCTACTTTATTCTCGGCGCCAAGTACTACCGTGATCCGAAATGGTCTCTGCGGACCGAATACCTCTATTCCCTGCCGGTATTCTCCTCGACCTCGATCTACTCGGTTTTCGCCGTCGATCAATACCAGGAAGCCCTGTTCGAGTTCAATTATCTGATTCGCCGCGGCCTGACGGCCTTTGCCCGCTATACGCGTGAATTCTACGAAAGTGTCGACGACGCGAACGTTTTCGAGGCCGGTGTCGAAATGCAGCGGACCGAGAAACTTTCCGGATACCTGATCGGCACCTACCGCCAGGATGATGACGGTCAGGATCTCAGGGGGGTCAAGGCCCGCGTCGCCTATCTGTTCCATCCGAAATTCGAAGCCGGTGTCGGTGCGACGATCGATGTTCTCGAGCGGCAAATCGGATTTCTCGGTGACCAGTTCAATGACGAGGACGACACGACCAGTCAGCGCTACTGGGTCGATGCGACGGCGTACCTGACAAAAAGCATCAATCTCCAGGGCAAGTTCGAATCCGTCAAGAGCGACCTGTGGGACAAGTACTATCGGGGCCGTTTGCGCCTGAATTATCTCTTTTGAATAAAAGGAGCACGTCTATGGTTCGCACCTTGTTGATACTCTGCACGATTCTGGCTGTTGCGACCCCGGTTCTGGCCGTTACCTTCAACCATGCCGAGCACGACGGATACGTCGCGGACGAGCCCTGTGCCACCTGCCACGTCGAGGAGGCACAGAGCATCGTTCCGGACAAAAAGGTCTGCCTGCAGTGCCATGATGAGGATTTCGCCCGAAAGGTCGACTATCCGAGCCTGGCCAGCCACGGACCGCTCTGGGCGTTTCAGCACCGGGCCCAGGCCAAGGGGGGGGCAATCGACTGTTCCCGGTGTCATGAGCAGAACTTCTGTCTCGAATGCCACATCGACGGCCGTGCCGATGAGCAGGGCGAATTCGGCAACAATCTGGCCAACGTGCATCGGGGTGACTTTCAGGTCAGCCATCCGATCGCGGCGCGGACCGATCCGCAGTTGTGCAACAGCTGCCACGAAGCCAAGTTCTGTTCCGATTGTCACGATACCTTCAATCGTGCCGATCTGGGTTTTGCCTCGCACCGTCGAGCCTGGAGCGACCTGCAGACCAGTCCGTCGGGGCCGGCGCACCGGTTTTTCGACGAGAGCCAGTGCCAGGGATGTCATCCCAACTCGATTCTGCTGTCACACGACTGGAGCGGCAGTCACGCCCGCGAGGCCCGCAAGAACCTGGCGACCTGTCAGGCCTGTCATCCGGAAGGGGATGTCTGCCTGAAGTGTCACAGCGCCAAGACCGGCCTTGGCATCAACCCCCATCCTGCCGATTGGGGCGATATCAAGGGACGGCTTGAACGTGCCAGCGACGGCAGGACCTGCCGCCGGTGCCATTGATAAAGGGGTGCTCCAACCTAAAGAAATCAGGAGGATCACATGTCAAGAAAACTGATTGTACTGTTCGTGGCGACATTGCTGGTTGCTCCCCTGTGGGGTTGCGGCAGCAACCGGGATTCCAGCGGCAGCGCGGCCACGGCCACCAGCGAGGAAGCCATCGCCCGGGCAACGGCCTACGTCGGTTCCGACCGCTGCGGTGTCTGCCATGCCACCAAGCATGACGGCTGGCTGGCGACGGCGCACACCAAGAAGCTGCGGGACGGCTCTCTCGAGGTCAACTACATCAACGATGTCGACAACAGCGGCCGGGCCGATTTCTTCGACGCGGCGCCGCTCGACCTGTCCACCACGGCCAACTTTGCCAAGTTCGGCGCCAAGGCCCCGATTCTCGGTAGTGACCAGGGCGGGCCCTATGTGCAGATCGACGGCACCAAGTACTACATCCGTTACACCCTTGGCGGCTCGCCCGACACCAATGCCGTGGCTGGGGATGCGAATAGCGATGGCCTGATTCTCAATGACGAGGCGCAGTGGAAGCAGCGCTATATCACCCAGATCGGCAAGAGCCATTACATTCTGCCGGTCCAGTACAACGCCAAGACCGGCGAGTACGTCACCTACGACGAGTCCAAGTGGTACGCCGACGATGGCGCGGGTGGCTATGTCGTGACCCCGCCGGACAAGAACGACTCCTACGAACGCCGCTGTGCCGGCTGCCATGTCACCGGCCTGACGGTCGCCCTGGACGGCGACGAATGGACCATGAGCTTTGTCGACGGCACGGTCGCCTGTGAAGCCTGCCATGGCCCCGGCGGCCGGCATGCCACCAGTCCGAACAAGGACAACATCATCAATCCCGCGACCATGACCACCGACCAGGACCTGAATGGCGACGGGGTGGTGGACCAGATCGACAACCTGTACGTGCGCAACTACGTCTGTTACCAGTGCCACAGCCGTGGTTCAGGCAAATACACCGCCGGCGGCACCACCCTGGCCTATCCCAGCCGCGCCGGCGCCAATGGCGAGGCCCTGATGTATCTGCCGGGACTGGACTGGAAGGACTATTACGACATCACCGATGACGCCAGCAAGTACTGGGGCGGGGCGCCGGGGACGGCGGACTTTGTCGCCTCCAAGAGTCACCACCAGCAGCAGCAGGACTTTGACTACGGTCCGCATGCCGCCGACAAGCCCTACGACCATGAGTGCTTCGTCTGTCATGACATGCACGATGCGAGCAACCAGTCCATGGTCGTCAGCGAGCTGGTCGAGGACGGCATCACGGTGACAATCGACTACCCCTCCGATAAGACTCCCGTCACCAACAACGACAAGAGCAAACTCTGCCTGACCTGCCATGCCGGTTTCGGCGACTTTGCCAACCTGACGGTTCTGCAGGTGCGGAACGATTCGACCGCGGTGACCAATGCGGTGATCGACCATGCGAACGAAATGGCGGTCATGGGACACAGCGAGGCCGACTGCACCGACTGTCACATGCCCAAGACGGCCAAGTCCGCGATCAATGTGACCGATGGCGCCGGCAATGTGATTCGCGGCGATATCGCCAGCCACAGCCTGCGGATCGTCTGGCCGAGCCAGAGCGTGCAGTATCCCGGGCTGCCCAACTCGTGCAGCAACTGCCATAACGCCGATACCGTCGCGACAGGCCCCAATCCCGTTCCCGGTACCGACCAGATCCTGGCCTGGGCCAAGTCGGGGCATGGCGATGAAACCTCCGACGCCTGGAAGCATTACGACTGGGACGAGGGGGACGCGACCACGACCCCCGGCAGCCGCCAGGCCTGCCAGCGTTGCCACACCGCCTCCGGCGCCATGAACTATCTGAGTGACCCGGCGAATTACGATCCGGCCGACAACGAGTTCTTCCTCGGCGAGGGCAAGAATCAGGTGCTCTATTGCTACGGCTGCCACAACGGCAACGGTACCAACGTCCACACGCCGGGCGCCATCAGCGTTGATTACCAGGACGCCACGGGATCCGCGGTGACCTTCCCCGATCTGGGCGACTCGAATATCTGCGTCGCCTGCCACGCCGGCCGCAACAACGGTCAGAACATCAAGGACAACTTCGCGGCTCTGGGTCAGCAGAACTTCGGCGGCGCCAACTCCCATTACCTGGCGGCGGCCGGCATCCTTTACAAGACCATTGGCTATGAATACGATAACCTTGATTACACAAATGTCGGTTTCGAGCACGATGAAATCGGCAGCACAACCGCGCCGGGTACCGGCACCGGCGGGCCCTGCGTCGGTTGCCATATGTACGACACCGCAGCGGGCGCCAACCACCGCTTTACGCCTTTCGCCCTCGATGCCAACGGTGATCCCATCGACAACACCCCGGCGACGGTCTGTGAGGCCTGCCACAACGGTGTGGATGAGGAGGCCTGGACGCAGGCGACCTTTGCCGCCCAGGCTGACGGGTATGCCGATGCCATTGCGGCCCTGACCGCCGAGCTGGAGAAGAAAGGGATCTACTACAACGCGGCCGCCTATCCCTACTTCTACAACACCAGTGACCCGGCCAGCCAGACCTTCGCCAATGCCTTCGCCGCCTGGCCGGATGCCGGCACCCTGGGGGCGGCGTTCAATCTGAACCTGCTCAACCGCGAACCCGGGGCCTTTGCCCACAACCACCTCTACGCCCAGCGGCTGATCTTTGACTCCATCGATTTCCTGGACAATGGCCTGCTGGATGGCACGATTGATCTCAGTGCCTATCCTGTTGCGGCCGAGTGGTTCCAGGAGGATGGCGACCCTAACAATGACAATGCGGTGACCAGGCCGTAAACGAAACGATCCGGATGATAGACGGATGACACTTCAACGGGGCCCGGGGTCGGGCCCCGTATTTTTTTGTGCGCCAGGCATGGCGCGTAGCGCCTTGACTGGCGCTGTCCCGGCCGCTGCGAGAAACAGCGGGGTCAGGCCTGACAAATTTGCTTTC
>CAYTVY010000045.1:0-18246 GCA_964441925.1 uncultured Geothermobacter sp. | reverse complement strand
GAACCCTCCTTCGCCAGGCGCATTATCGGAGGCACGGGCCCGCCTGTCAACCTCCGGGGCAACTCCGGCCAACCTCTTGCACTTGCCGGACAATTTTGCTATAAATTTTTAGCACTCTTTGATCGAGAGTGCTAATCGACTGAAAACAAAGGTTTTTTCGGAGGGCATCCATGAACACACTCCGTCTTCCCGTGGTGGGCGACAACTTCGCCTACTACATGAAGCAGGTCAACCGCTTCGATCTGCTCTCGGCGCAGGAAGAGCTGGATCTGGCCCGCCGCTACCGTCAGCAGGGCGATCTCGGCGCCGCCGAACGGCTGGTGACCAGCAACCTGCGCTTCGTGGTCAAGATCGCCTGGGAATACCGCAATTACGGCTGCAAACTGCTCGACCTGATCCAGGAGGGCAACATCGGCCTGATGATGGCGGTGAAGAAATTCGATCCCGAGCGCGGCATCCGCCTGATCAGCTATGCCGTCTGGTGGATCCGCGCCTACATCCAGAGCTTCATCATCCGCACCTGGTCACTGGTCAAGATCGGCACCACCCAGGCGCAGAAGAAGCTCTTCTTCAAGCTCAACCAGACCCGGGAGGCGCTGAAGCGCCTGACCGGCGACGGCGACAGCCGGGAGATCGCCGCCGAGCTCGACGTCCGGCCCGAGGATGTCGACGAGATGGCGCTCCGGCTGCACCGGCGCGACGCGTCCCTTGACGTGGAACTGGTGGAAGGCGATGATTATACGCTGATGGACACCCTGGCGGACGAGCGCCAGAACCAAGAGGAGCTGCTGGCGGAGCACGAGGAGGACGAGCTGCGCCGCCGGGCGATCCGGCAAGCGCTCGAACAGCTCAAGCCGCGCGAGCGGGAGATCGTCTCCGACCGGCTGCTGCGCGACGATCCCCTGACCCTGCAGGAGCTGGCCGACCGCTACGGCATCAGTCGCGAACGGGTCCGCCAGATCGAGCAGAACGCCCTGCGGAAACTGAAGGAGCATCTTACGTGCCGGAATCTGCCCGTGCCCGCCTGAGCCAGGACGATGGCCGCATCGCCGCATTGCAACAGGCCCTCCGCCCGGTCCTGGAAGCGGCCGGGCGAATCGTCATCGGGCAGGACGCGCTGTTCGAGAACCTGCTGATCGGCCTGCTCTGCGAAGGGCACGTGCTGATCGAGGGGCCGCCGGGGCTGGCCAAGACCCTGGCCGCCCGCACCTTCGCCCGCCTGCTCGACCTCGCGTTCTGCCGCATCCAGTTCACCCCCGACCTGCTTCCCTCCGATCTGACCGGCACCCCCGTCTACCATCCGCCCAGCGGCGAGTTCCGCACCCGCAAGGGACCGGTCTTCACCCAGATCCTGCTGGCGGACGAGATCAACCGCGCTCCGGCCAAGGTCCAGGCCGCCCTGCTCGAAGCCATGGAGGAACGGCAGGTCACGCTCGGCGACACGAGCCATCCCCTGCCCCGGCCTTTCATGGTGCTGGCCACCCAGAACCCGCTGGAACACGAGGGAACCTACCCGCTGCCGGAGGCCCAGCTCGACCGTTTCTTCCTCAAGCTGACCCTCGGCTATCCGGAGCGACAGGCCGAGCGGACGATGCTCGAACGCCACGCCACCGGCAGCGTCGAGCTGCCGCCGCCCGCTCTCGGGACAGCCGTGCTGCAGCAGGCGCAGGCCGCCGTGAGCGACATCCACCTCAGCCCGCAGCTGTCGGACTGGCTGCTCGAGCTGGTGGCGGCCACCCGCGACCCCGCCGCCTGCGGTCTCGACGAGCTGCAGCCGCTGATTGCCCACGGCGTCTCGCCCCGCGGCACCCTCTGCCTGGCCCGCGCCGCCCGGGCCAGGGCCCTGATGCGCGAGCGCAGCTATGTCGTCCCCGACGACCTGCTCGCCATGGCCCTGCCGGTCTGGCGGCACCGGCTGATTCCAAGCTACGAGGCCGAGGCCGAAGGCCTGACCAGCGACGACCTGCTGCGGCGCATCCTCGCCACCCTGCCGCCACCCTAAAACCCGATGAACGCCCCGCTCCCCGCCCGACTGCGCCGGCTGCGCCTGGAGTCACGCCGGCAGCTGGCCGGCCTGCTCGGCGGCGACCGACGCGGCCGCCGGCCGGGGCACGGCCTCGAGTTCTGTGAGCTGCGCCCCTACCAGCCGGGGGACGATCCGCGTCACATCGACTGGAACGTCACCGCCCGCAGCGGCCAGCCCCACATCCGCCGCTACCGGGAGGAGCAGGGGCACCCCATCCTGCTGCTGGCCGATCTGTCCCCCTCGATGCTGCCAGCCACCTTCGCGCTGCTGCAGCAGGTCGTGGCCCTGCTCGGTTTCGCCGCCATCGCCCGCCGGGACCGGGTCGGGCTGCTCGGCTTCGCCGCCGACTGCGCCCCGGTGCTGGCACCAACCGGCAGCGAGAAGGGACTGCTGCGTCTGCTGCGGGCCCTCGACACCGAACGGCCGGCCGACCGCCAAACCCAGCTCGAACCGGCCCTTGAGGCGGCAGGGCGGCTGCTGCGCCGTCCCGGCATGCTGATCCTGCTGTCCGACTTTCACCTCCGGCTGCCGGAAACCCTGCTGCGCCGGCTGGCCGTCCGACACGACAGCATCGCCCTGGTGCTGCGCGACCCGGCCGAGGCCGAGCTGCCGGAAACCCTGCTCTGGCTGGCCGATGCCGAAAGCGGCCGGCGGCAACTGGTCGACGGCCGGCAGGCGGCGGCCGCCCGGCAACGGCACGATGCAGCCCTGAAACGGCGGCTGCGGCAATGTGGCTGCGATGTCCTGACCCTGGCGGCCGGCCGGCCGCCGCTGCCGGATCTGGTCCGGTTCTTCCGCCGGAGAAAACGGCCATGAGGTACCTGCTGTTCTGTCTGGTTCCCCTGCTGCTCGGCGCCCTGCCCCGGCTGGTTCTGCAACCGGCCGATATCTATCTCGGGGAGCCGGTCGAGCTGCGGCTGCCGCTGCCGGATGAGGGCTGGACCCTGGCCGGCCTGCCCGATTTGCCGGCCTTCCGGCTGCTGCAGCCACCCCGTACCGAAGCCGGCCAGCTGATTCTGCGGCTGCTGCCGGTCCGGCCCGGTCCGACGGAAATCCCTCCCCTGACCCTGATCCGCGACGACCGGGTCTGGCTGAGCCAGGCCCGTTCCGTCGAAGTGCGCGATCCGGTGGCGGCCGACGCCGGCATCGTTCCCCGCCGTGACTGGCCGGAGAATGGCCGTGGCTGGCTGCCACCGCTGGTCCTGGCGGGCGGCCTGCTGCTCGCCGCCGTCGTCCTGCGGCGCCGCCGGCACCGGCAGCCCGAGACCGCTCCTCCCTACGCGGAGGAGAAAAGACGGCTGGCCGCCCTGCCACCGTCGGCCGGCCGGCAGGCACTCGAACGGGAGCTGCTCGGCTGGTGCTACGGCCCCCATCCACCGACAGACGATGACCGCGCCGCCTGGTGGCGGCGGCTGCACGCCCTGGAGCAGCCGGAATGAGCCTGGCCTGGACCCATCCCGCCCTGCTGGCCCTGCTGCCGCTGGCCCTGCTCCCCCTGTGGGCATGGCGCCGGCAGGCCCTGACCGTCTCCTCCCTGAGGCCGCTCGCCACCGGAAGCACCTGGCGGACCCGCCTGGCCCGGCTGCATCCACCCTTCGCGGCGCTGCTGCTGGCCCTGACGGTGCTGCTGCTGGCCGGACCGGTCCTGCGGCACAGAGAGCAGACAACCGTCCGCCGGGGCATCGACCTGGTGCTGGTCCTCGACATCTCGGCCAGCATGCGGGCCCGGGACATGGAACCGGACCGGATGACCGTGGCCCGCCAGGCCGCCGCTGATTTCGTCCTGGCCCGGACGAACGACCGCATCGGCGTCATCCTCTTCGCCGGGACGCCCTTCCTGCTGGCGCCGCCCACCACCGACCGGCAGCGGGTGGCAGCCCGGCTGCGGGCGGTGACCGCCGAGGAACGGGGAACGGGAACCGCCATCGGCGACGCCCTGGTGGCGGCCCTGCAGCGTCTCGAAAGCTCCCGGGCAGAAAGCCGGGCCATCATCCTGCTCACCGACGGCCATTCCAACCGCGGCCGGCTCGACCCGGACACCGCCAGCGAAGCGGCCCGGGCCCTCGGCGTCCGGGTCTACACCATCGGCTTCGGCACCCGCGAGGGCGCACCGGTCCGTTTCCGCACCACCGGCCCCCTGCCGCCGGGGCATCCGGTCTCCGGCCTGCGGGTCACCCTCGACGAGGCCCCCCTGCGCCGCATCGCCGAGGTCACCGGCGGCCGTTACTTCCGGGCGAGTGACGCCGACAGCCTGCGCCAGGTCTATGCCCGCATCGACCGGCTGGAGACCAGTCCTCTCGAAATCCGGACCGGTTTCCGCGATCAGCCCCTGGCCGACCGGCTGCGGCCCCTGCTGGCCTGGCTGCTGGCCGCCGAGCTGCTCGTCTTTCGCGGCTGGCTGCGGAGGCTGCCATGAATCCCCTCATGACCGCCGTCATCCTGCTGGCCTGCCTGCTGATTTTCCGGCACGAACGGAACGGCAACCACCTTGCCGCGGGACGTCCGGGCCGGCTGGCGGCCGATCTCTGCACCCTGCTGGCCCTGGGCCTGCTGCTTCTGCCCCGGGAAACCGGACCGGGACAGAGTCGGCAGGCAGCCGACCTGACCCTGGCTGTGGCCATCGACGTCTCCCGGAGCATGGGAGCCGATGCCGGCGGCGTCAGCCGGCTCGACCTGGTCCGCCAGGATCTGGCCGTGCTGCTGCAGGAGCTGCCGGCGGCGAAGGTGGCGCTGGTGCCCTTTGCCGGCGTTCCGGTCCTGCAGTCGCCACCGACGGCCGATCACCAGGCGCTGCGTCTGCTGCTCGACGCCCTGCAGCCGGGACAGGTGGCCGCGCCCGGTTCGGCACCGGAGGAGGCGGTCCTGCTCGCCCGCCGGCTGCTCGAGGGCACCGACGGCAAGAAGGCCGTTCTTCTCTACAGCGACGGTGAACGAACCCTGCCCATCCCCGCCCCCGAAATCGGCCCCGGCATCACCGTTCATGCCCTGCTGCCGGCGGACGAGAGGCCACGGCCGGTGCCCGGCCGCACCGTCCACGGCAAGCCGGCCCTGTCACGCCCGGACCCGGAGCGGCTGCGGGCGATCGCCGCCGCCACCGGCGGCCGCCTCCTGCGCGTCTCGCCCGACCGGCCGGCCGTCGACCAACTGCCGTTCGACCACCGCCGGCCGGCAGACAGGACCGCCGGCGACGGCCGGTGGCTCTGGGCGGTCCTGCTGCTGCTCGCCGTCCGGTATCTTCCCGGCCGGCGGCGGAGAGCCGGACTGCTGACCGCCGGTCTCGGACTCGTTCTGCTGGCCGCCGCCTGCGGCCAGGACCGCGAGGAGGACGGGCCGGCGACACTCTTTCACCGGGCCATGCAGCAGACGGCCAGTGAACGGACGATCGGGCTGTTCCGCCGGGCGGCGGCCCGGACGGCGGGCGAACAGCGGGCGACGGCCCTGCACAACGCCTGCAGCGATGCCCTGCGGCTGCCGCATCCCCGGCTGGCGGTGACACTCTGCGAGCAGGCCCTGCTGGCCGCGCCGGGCCGGCAGGACGCGATCACCAACCTGGCCCTGGCCCTGCGGCTGCCGCGCACCCCGGCCGGCCAGGGCGGCCGGGAGAAGGGGGATCCCAGACCGGCCGAGGACGGCATGCGACCAGAGCAGGCCCGGCAGCTGTTGCGCAGCATCGAGGTCCGGCCCGGCGAGCTGGCCCCGGCCGGCACGGGAACGGGCCGGGACATCCGGGTGGAAAGGGACTGGTGATGACCGGACGGCTCCTCCTGCTGCTGATCTTCCTGCTGCTGGCCCGCCCCGCCCCGGCAGCGATCCGGGCCAGGCTGCTGGTGTCCAATCCGTCACCCTATATCGGCGAGGCGATCCGGCTGACCCTCGAAATCCGCCGCCCGGCGCAGGTGGCCGCCCCCCTGCGACCGCTCTGGCCCGCCCTGACCGACCTGCTGCTGGTCGCCGAGCCGCCCGGCCAGGTCCGGCGGCTGGTGGACGCCCCCGGCACGGTGGTCGAGCATCTGCACCGAATCGTCCGGCCCCTGCGGGCCGGCAGCCTGAGGGTTGCCGGCGCGGCCGTCCTGCAGGGCGGCCGCCGTACCGCCATCCCTCCCCTGACCCTGCACGTCCGCGCCCTGCCCCGGCGGAACCGGCCGCCCTCCTTCGACGGCGCTGTCGGCCGGCTCGGCGTCAGCGTGCGGCCGGACCGTGCCGCCGGCACCCTGGAGATCGTCCTGACCGGCGACGCCGACAGCCGGCTGCTGGCGGCACCACGAACCAGCGACACCGGCCGCGAACTGCTCCTGCTGACCAGCCGCGAGCGGGGGCGCTGGCCCGACCGGCAGCGGCTGTTGCGCTACCGGCTGCCCGCCGACGGCCGTTTCCGGCTCTCCCTGTCCTGGTTCGATCCGGCCGACGGCCGCTACCATCGCGTCGTCCATCCCCGGCCGTTCGCCTGGCGACCGCGCCACCTGGCGCTGCTGCCGGTCCTTCTGCTGCTGGCCTGGGCCGGCCGGCGCGGGTGGCGTCTGCGGCAGCTCGATCGCCTCCTGCGGGACGACCTGGCCGGCCTGCCATACGCCGAGCGCCTGGAGCACCTGCGGCGGGCGGGCATCGAAGACCGGCTGCTCGCGGAGCTGGCCGCCCACTGGCACCGGACCGACCGGCGCTTTGCTCCGGACGCGCCGGCAACCGGCGAAAAAGGCCGCGACCGGCTCCGGCCGCCCCTGCGCCTGCGCTGGAAAATGGCGGCCGGGATTGACAAACGTCGGCTGCTTCGTCCATGATTCTCCGGCCGTCCACACCAACAACATCCACGCAAAAGCACCCGGAAAAAGGACTCACCGCCATGCGTCTTCTTCTGGCCCTACTGAGCGTCCTCTGCCTGCTGGCCGCCTGCGCCAATCCCGTCGTACCGCCGCCGAAAACGGCCGCCTTCTACCTGCAGGAAGGGGAAAAGATGTTCGACCGGGGACTGTTCGAGGAGGCGATCGCCAACTGGGAAAAGGTCCGGGAAAGCTACTATTCGCCCGAGCTGAACATCATCGCCGAGCTGAAGATCGCCGAGGCCTACTTTCTGGCCGAGAAATACCCGGAAGCCGCCGCCGCCTACGAGGACTTCCTCAAGCAGCACCCGAACAGCGACCGGGTACCCCAGGCCCTCTACCAGCTCGGGCTCTCCTACTTCCGGCAGGTGCTGCCCGCCGACCGGGACCAGACCGCCACCCGCAGCGCCCTGGCCACCTTCCGCAACCTGGTGAAACGCTTCCCCGACGATCCGCACCTGGAGGAGGTGAAGGTCTACATCGGCCGCTGCGAGGACCGGCTGGCGGAACACGAGGTCTATGTCGCCAAGTGGTACCTGAAGACCGGCAAACCGCGGGCCGCCATCGACCGGCTCGAGGCGATGTTCCGAACCTACCCCAACTATTTCTACCGGGACGAGGCCTGGCTCGTGCTGGGTAAGGCCTACCTGCTGACCGGCCAGAAAGAGAAGGCTGTCAAGGCCTTCAACACCCTGTTCCGGGAGTTCCCCTCCAGCCCGTTCATCATCGAGGCGCAGAAATTCATGGAGAAACACTACTGAGAAAAATTTAGGCAGACTGAAAAACCAGCCGGCCGGGGTCTCGCAGACCCCGGTTTTTTTCTGCCCTGGCGCCCCTATCATATTCATAGTTATTTTGCGCACATATCGCATTTCAAACCCTCTTCCACCGGTTTCCCGCCCCCCGGTTTCTGTCGACAATCCGGCGCAACAGCCTTTTATTTCGGGCCTTTTTCAGTCTTATCCCCTCCCGCTTTTTCCTTGACTTGGCGTTTACGGCATATTATAAAAGTCGGCACCCGTATAACGGGTTTTTATAAAATGCGACCGCCGGACCGGGGCCGGTCGGCGGTGTTGCGAAGAGTCCATCGGCCCGCGGTTTTGTTCATTCCGGCTGCAACCGGGCCGCGAACCGGGCAAGCCGCCAGCCGGCCGGCAGAACAGTTTCATCATTCGACCTGCCCGTATCTGGTTCTTGACCACCGGATACGGGGAAATTCATGAGGAGGAGAGAGATGTCCGAATACGGAACCCTGGAAGAACGCGTACGTCGCAAATCCTTGCTGAGCAAGGTCATGAAACCGGAGGACTGCGTGCAGTTCTTCAAGCCGGGCATGAACATCGGCTGTTCCGGCTTTACACCCGCCGGCTATCCCAAGGCGGTGCCCATCGCCCTTGCCGACCACGTCGAGAAGAACAACCTGCAGGGCAAGTTCAAGATGAACCTTTTCGTCGGCGCCTCGGTCGGGGTCGAGTTCGAGGACCGCTGGGCAACCCTCGACATGATCGATCGCCGCTGGCCCTACCAGACCGGCAAGAACATCGCCAAGGGCATCAACGAGGGCCGCATCCGCATGGGCGACAAGCACCTCGGACACTTCGCCCAGGACGTCGGCTACGGCTTCTACACCGAGAGCGGCCGCATGGACATCGCCATCATCGAGGTTTCGGCGATCAACGAGGACTGCGGCCTGGCCCTGACCTCCTCCTGCGGCATCGTGCCGGAACTGATGATGGTCGCCGACAAGATCATTATCGAGGTCAACACCGGCCAGCCGTCCTTCGAGGGGATGCATGACATCATCATGCAGCAGAAGCCGCCCTACCGGCAGCCCTTCCTGATCACCCACGCCACCCAGCGGATCGGCACCCCCTACGTGCCCTGCGACCCGGAGAAGATCGTCGCCATCGTCGAATCGAAACACCGCGACAAGGGCCGCGCCTTCGCCGAAATGGACGAGAAATCGGAGGCCATCGCCGAGCATATCCTCGACTTCTTCCATCACGAGGTAAAGAAGGGCCGCCTGCCGAAGAACCTGCTGCCGCTGCAGTCGGGCGTCGGCTCCATCGCCAACGCCGTCGTCGGGGGCCTGGTCAAGGGCGACTTCTACAACCTGACCGTCTACACCGAGGTTCTGCAGGACACCATGCTCGACCTGTTCGACTCCGGCAAGCTGGACGGCGCCTCCGCCTGCTCCCTGTCCCTGTCCGAGAATCCGGGTTTCCCCCGCTTCTTCGACAACTGGGACAAGTATTTCGAAAAGATCGTCCTGCGGCCCCTGTCGGTCTCCAACGCTCCGGAGCCGATCCGGCGCCTGGGTTGCATCGCCATGAACACCCCGGTCGAGATCGACATCTACGCCCACGCCAACTCGACCCTGGTCGGCGGTACCCGCATGATCAACGGCCTCGGCGGTTCCGGTGACTTCCTGCGCAACGGCTACCTGAAGATCATGCACACCCCGTCGGTGCGGCCGACCAAGACCGATCCGACCGGCATCTCCTGCATCGTGCCGCACTGCTCGCACATCGACCACACCGAGCACGACCTCGACTGCGTGGTCACCGAGCAGGGCCTGGCCGACCTGCGCGGTGTGGCGCCGAAAGAGCGTGCCCGGCTGATCATCGAGAAGTGTGCCCATCCCGACTACAAGGACCAGCTGCTCGAGTACCTGGACATCGCCACCAAGAGCTGCCTCGAGCGCGGCGTCGGTCACGAGCCGCAGCTGTGGGACCGGGCCTTCAAGATGCACCTCAACCTGGAGCGCAACGGCACCATGAAACTCAAGAACTGGGACGTCAAGATCGACCTCTGTGACTGAGTGTCCCGCATGTCATGACGAAAAAAAGGCCCCTCTTGCCGGAGGGGCCTTTTTTTCGTTCCCGCGGCGGGAAAAACCCCGCGCGGCTGCTAGCATGGAAACTGAACACGGCCAAAACCCAAGGGAGGAACCCGATGTCGCCGATGAATACCGATGCCGGCATGCCGATCCGCATCACCCTCGATCCCGGGGTCTACTACCGCTGCACCTGCGGCCGTTCCAGCCACCTGCCCTTCTGCGACGAGAGCCACACCGGGTCAGAGTTTCATCCCCTGAGATTCGAACTCGAAGAGCGGCAGACCGTCTATCTGTGCAGCTGCGGCAAGAGTCGTCGCCAGCCGTTCTGCGACGGCGGCTGCGGATTTGAACCGCCTGCCGGATAACAAAGACCGCCTGAGGAACCGGAACCCTCTCTCACGGCCCGTTCAGGGGCGAGGAGTTTTGTAGCGACCAACGAAGGGTTGGCGCGCAAAAGAACCGCTGAAAAAAAATGGGGCGCCCAAGGCGCCCCCACAGGAAAATGGGCATGGGGTGGGATCAGAGTTTCTCGGCGTTCTTGGCCAGGTAGCTGGCCACACCGTCCTTGTCCGGCTTCATGCCTTCCTGGCCCTTCTGCCAGCCGGCCGGGCAGACCTCGCCGTACTGCTCGGTGAACTGCAGGGCGTCGATCATCCGCAGCATCTCGTCGACGTTGCGCCCCAGGGGCAGGTCGTTGACCACCTGGTGCCGCACCACGCCGTCCTTGTCGATCAGGAAGGAGCCGCGGAACGCAACCCCGGCCGCCTCGAACTCGACATCGTAGGCCTTGCAGATCTCGTGCTTGACATCGGCGACCAGCGGGTAGGTGACCGGGCCGATACCGCCCTCCTCGACCGGCGTGTTGCGCCAGGCGATGTGGGAAAACTGCGAATCGATGGAGCAGCCGATGACCTGGACGTTGCGCTCCTCGAATTCCTTGATGCGCTTGGAAAAGGCGATCAGCTCGGTCGGGCAGACGAAAGTGAAGTCGAGGGGATAGAAAAAGAGGACGACATACTTGCCGCGATAGTCGGACAGCCTGAACTCGTCATTGATCGAGCCGTCCGGCATGACCGCTTTCGCCGTAAAATCAGGGGCCTGTTTACCAACCAGTACGCTCATGTGCTTCTCTCCTTGTCGTTTTTCTTGTTGGGCTGTCATGGCGTTGCGCCAAAATTTCTGACAATTTTACTAAGCCATTTGCGCCTGTCAAGAAAAATATGACCACATTGGTCATTTATTGCGGTCGGGGGGCGAAATACCCCGCCGGCAAGGGCCGCTCAGCGCTTTTTCCGGCTGCGGGGATGGGCCTGATCGTACACCCGCGTCAGCTGGTCGATGCTGACCCGGGTGTATTTCTGGGTGGTCGAAAGGGAGGCATGCCCCAGCAGTTCCTGGATGGCGCGCAGGTCGGCCCCCTCGTCGAGCAGGTGGGTGGCAAAGGAATGGCGCAGGGCATGGGGCGTGGCATCGCGCATGATCTTGGCTTCGAGCAACCGTCGCTTGAGCTGGCGCTGCACACTGCGGGCACTCAGCCGTTGACCGCGGTAGTTGAGAAAGAGCGGCTCGTCGCTTCTCCCCCCGGAACGGGCATCGAGGTAACGACCCAGGGCCTCGCGGGCCTTGCCGCCGACCGGCACGATGCGCTCCTTGCCCCCCTTGCCGAGAACCCGGACCAGCCCGGCGTCCAGGTCGAGCGCGCCGACATCCAGCCCCACCAGCTCACCGACCCGCAGGCCGCTCGAATAGAGCAGCTCGAACATGGCGCGGTCGCGCAGGGCCAACAAGTCATCCGCCACCGGCCGGTCGAACAGGGCGAACAGCTCGTCGACGCTGAGGGTCACCGGCAGGTAGGACTCGCGCTTCGGCGTGGCGACCAGCTCCGCAGGATTGGCCCCCAGCACGCCTTCACGGACCAGAAAACGGAAAAAACTGCGAACGGCGGCCAGTTTGCGGGCGATGGTCGAACGGCGGTTGCGGCGATGCAGCCGGGCCAGCCAGCGCCGCAGCAGAACCGGATCGATCCGGCGGGCATCGAGCACCTGCCCTTCGGACAGCCCCAGCTCCTCGCGCAGCAGGGCGCAAAATTCGGTCAGGTCGCGCCGGTAGGCCTGCCGGGTGTGAAAAGACAGGTTGCGCTCGACGGCGAGATGCCGGAGAAATCTGTCCAGGTGGGTCTGCATGACGCGCCGATTCTATCATGAAACGTCCCCCGGGAGAATTGACGCCATACCGGCGCCATGCGATACTTTGCCACATTCGCAAGAAGGCCCCGAGGAAGAGTCATGACGCTGCTGTATGCCCTGCTCGAGATCCTGTTCGGCCTCACCTTTCTGGCCGTCCTTCTGTCCTGCGCCATCGCCTGGTACGAATCGGCCAACCTGCAGCCCGAACTGATACAGCGGCGTTTCGCCCCCCGCAACCTGCTCCGTTCCCTGGTCCTGATCGCGACCGAGAGCGTCCTGCTCTTCGTGACCCTGCTGGGGTATCCCTTCGGCTGGCTTCCCCTGCGTGAGAAACCGGTCCGCAGGACTAACAGGCCACCGGTGCTGCTGCTGCACGGACTCTTCCACAACCGGGCCTGCTGGTGGTGGCTGCGGCTGCGGCTGTACCTGGCCGGCTACCGTGATGTTTTCAGCCTGAACCTGTCGGCCTGGCACGACATCGAGATCCTCACCGAGAAGATCGCCAAGAAGGTCGACCGGCTGCGTCTCGAAACCGGTGTCGGCAAGGTGGTTCTCATCGGCCACTCGATGGGCGGTCTGCTGGCACGCAACTACATCCAGCGCCGCGGCGGCGCCGACAAGGTGACCCTCTGCATCCTGCTTGGCGCCCCCAACCAGGGCTCGAAACTCGCTCCTTTCGCCTTCAGCCCGCTGGCCCGGCACCTGGTTCCCGGCAGCGCGTTTCTGCGCGACCTGAACGAGGCGCCCTGGCCAGGCGGGGTGCGGGCCGTCAACATCCTCAGCCCGCAGGACAACATGGTGCTGCCCTGGCAACTGGCCGAACTGCCGGAAAGCGAACAGCACCGGCTGCCCTGGATCGGACACAACAGCCTGCTCTATCATCCCCGTGCCCTGCGGCCGCTGCTGCAGGCCCTGCGGGAGGTCGCGCCATGATCACCCTGGAGATCGAAAGCCGCCGGCGGGTCGAGATGATCGACATCAGCGCCCAGGTCGGCCGGGCGGTGGCCGACTCGGGCGTCAGAACGGGCCTGCTGCTCGTTTTCACCCCCCACACCACCGCCGCCATCACCCTCAACGAAAACGCCGACCCCGACGTGCCGCGCGACCTGCTCATGGAGCTGAACAAAATCGTTCCGTTCGAGGACGGTTACCGGCATGCCGAAGGGAACAGCGCCGCCCATCTGAAAAGCAGCCTGTTTGGCGCCTCCGAGCTGATTCCCCTCGAGGACGGCCGGCCGGTGCTCGGCACCTGGCAGGGCATCTGGTTCTGCGAATTCGACGGACCCCGCCGGCGCAAAGTCCACCTGCAGCTTATCGGCCGATGATCCCGGTCTGTCTCCGCCGGCACACCGGCTACGACCGGTCCACCCTGCGGGCGGCCATCGAGGAGCTGCTCGCCCCGCTCGGCGGCATGAAGGCCTTCGTCCGCCCCGGCCAGACGGTGCTGCTCAAGCCGAACATGCTGGCCGGCAAGGCGCCGGCCAGGGCGGTCACCACCCACCCCGAGATCGTCCGGGCCGTCATCGAGCTGGTGCGGGAGGCCGGCGGCACAGTCCGGGTCGGCGACTCGCCGGGTCTCGGCAATCCGCGCCAGGTGGCGCGCAAATGCGGCATTCTCCAGGTGATCGAAGACGCGGGAGCGGATTTTGCGCCCTTCGCCACATCGGTGGCGGTCCACCTGGCCGGTGGCACCTTCCACCAGCTCGAACTGGCCCGCGACATCCTCGAGGCCGACGTCATCATCAACCTGCCGAAGCTGAAGACCCACCAGATGATGGGGCTGACCTGCGCGGTCAAGAACCTGTTCGGAGCCGTGGTCGGCATGCGCAAACCGCAGCTGCACCTGCAGGCCGGAACGGACAAGGCGTTTTTCGCCCGGATGCTGCTCGACCTGGCCGACCGGGTGGCTCCAGCCCTGACCATCGTCGACGGCATCACCGGCATGGAAGGCAACGGGCCCGGCAACGGCGACCCGGTCGCACTGGGACTGCTGCTGGCCGGCCGCGATCCGGTGGCCGTCGACACCGTCGCCGCCACCCTGCTCGGGCTGAAGGAGGACACGGTCTGGACCTGGCGGGTCGCCCGGGAAGAGAGCCGGCCCGGCAGCCGGCTGGCGGATATCGCATGGCACGGACCGCCCCCGGCCGACCTGCGGCCGGCCCGTTTCCGGCCGGCCCGGCAGACTGACGTCAATTTCGGCCTGCCGACCTGGCTGAAAAAACGGCTGAAACGCTCTCTGACCGCCTACCCGGCCATCGTCCATCCGAAGTGCGTCCGCTGTGGCCACTGCGTCCGCCACTGCCCGCCGGCGGCCATGGCCCTCGATGCGAAGGTTGCGATCGATCTCGATCGCTGCATCCGCTGCTTCTGCTGCCAGGAGCTCTGTCCCCACGCCGCCATCGACACCCGCCAGGGAACACTGCTGAAACTCGTCGAGCGTTGGCGGCGGCACGGCAATCCGTAACGGTACGGCACCGACCGGTACGGACCTGATTCCTGCATCCCAAATGGCACCAAAAACAAAAAAGAAAGGCCCGCATGCCGATGCCTGCGGACCTTTCTTTTTCACCTGAATCAGTGAGCTTGTTGCCGGCGAATAACGCAAATCATTGACCTGCCTGTGCTTCCCAAAAATCACCGGCGAACCTATGGGTGCGCCTCAGATTTTTGGAAACCACATTCAGGCCAAGCACTTACGCTCTTCATCCGGCACAAACCCACTGATTCAGGTTTCAACCAGTTGCGATGAAGGAGATGCTGTCAGACTTCGTAGACCAGTGTACGGATCAAACCGATGACACTGCCGTTTTCGGTCGTCGGCGTGTCCTGCACGGCAATGACACGGCTGACATTTCTCTCCACCAGAAATGCATTCACCCTGGCATCGAGCTCTTCCAGTTCGCGTCGCGTCTTGAACGGTTGCAACGGTTCACCAAAGGTCTTGACCTGTATCATGACGGCCTCCTCCGGAATCTCGCGTCAGACCTGCACCACTTCCTTGACCCCCGGGATCTTCTCCTTGAGCGTCCGCTCGATGCCCATCTTCAGGGTCATGGTCGACATGGGGCAGGAACCGCAAGCCCCGGTCAGCTTGACACTGACCACGCCATCCTCGGTGACATCGACCAGCTCGACATCACCACCATCGGCCTGCAGGGCCGGCCGGACCTGGTTCAACACTTCTTCAACCTGAGCTTTCATTGGGTGACCTCCGTTCCTTTGGGTTAAGTATAGGCTTCCGGCTCCGGCGTGACAAGGCACGCCGGAGCCGGAAGCACCGGTTGTTTTTGTCCGAACCCCCGGCCGGCAGAGCCGCCAGCGGGCATTCAGAGCGTAATGGCCTCGATCGGGCGCTGGCAAAGCAGGTCGGGCCGGCCGATCCCCTTGCCCTGGACGAGCACCTTGAAGGTCTCGCCCATGCCGCCCTCGGGCAGGATGAGATTCTTCAGGGTCATCCGCAGCTTCTGGGCCCGCAGCGGGTCGGTTTCGCGGGCCTGCAGCTCCATCAGCCGCTCGACGAATCCCAGCGCCATCAGAAACCGGTACTGCTCGCCGAACCAGAGTGTTTCGAGTCCGGCCTCCCCGCCCGCCTTCTGCAGGGCGGTAAAGTCGACATGGCTGGTCATGTCCTGGCAGCCGATGTTGACATAGGGGTTGTCGTGACTGCGGTGGCGATGGTAACAGAGCAGGGTCCCGGTCCGGCGGTGCGGCGCGTAGAGCTCGGCGGCGGGATAGCCGTAATCGATGGTCAGCACCATGCCCCGGTCGAGCCGGGCCGCGACCTGACGTATCCAGTCGACGGCCGCGAGATTGATCTCGCCCCGGTTTCCCTCGACCGGCCCGCAGCCGAGCCAGTCGAAATGCGCCTGCAGCCGGTCGGTCGAGGGATCGGCCAGCGTCTCGATCAGGTCGTCGCCGTCCAGTTCGACATGAACCTCCCGCAGGCGGCCGTCGCGCTTTTCGACCAGATGGACCGGAAACGCGTCGACCAGCTCGTTGCTCAACAGACAGCCACGCATGCCGGCGAGCTCGGCCGGCTCGCACCAGACAACCCGCCCGGCATGATCCGCCAGACGCTCCCGCTGGCGGGCACGATGCGCCGGGCCCACCTCGACCAGGGCGTAGGTCAGCTGCCGGTAGCAGTCGGGGGCCTCCCGCCGGATGGCATCGAGAATGTCGAGGGCCAGATAGCCTTCGCCGGCTCCCTGTTCGGCAATGGTCATGGCCCCGCCGCCGAGCAGCTCCCAGAGCTGGATCAGCTGGCGGGCCACCAGATGTCCGAACAGGGAGTGCACGCTGCTGGAGGTGAAGAAATCGCCCTGCTTGCCGATGCGGCGGCGTGGTGTCATGTAGTAGCCATGCTCGGGATGATAGAGACACAACCGCATGTAGTCGACAAAGGGCAGGGCTCCCTGCTGTCGGATCCGTTCATGGATCAGCGTCCGCAGCCGTTCGTTCGACTCGTTTTTCACCTGCATGGAATCAAGGCTCCAGCGAAATAGATTCGGTGGGCGATTCTAGCCGAGGGAAAAGACGCTGACAAGAAAAAGGCGACTTTTTTGCTCAAGTTTTCACCGTCCCGGGAATCAGGGGAGCAGTCCCAGCAGCTTGTGCACCTGCAGCAGGTCGGCGGTTTCGGCCACCAGCAGCGTCGGGATGCCACGCTCGAGCGCCGGCTCGAGATCGACCTGGTAACGGTCGCCGACAAAGAGCAGACGCTCGGGCGGTCCGCCGATATCCTCGAGCACGAGCTGCAACGCCTCGGGGTCCGGCTTGGGGCGCCAGCAGAACTCGATGGTATAGAGCTTGTCGAACAGGTCCTCGACTCCGAGCAGGGCGAGAATCTTGTGAGTCATGGTCAGATTGTTGTTGGTGTAGATGTAGAGGGCGCATCGGTCGCGAAGAGAATCGAGCAAGGCATACAATACCGGGTCGGGGACCAGATAGCGTTCAGGCCTGACAAACGCCTCAAAGGCCCGGTGCAACTCCTTCAGACCAACTCCGAGTTCCATGCAGACCCGCGACAGGGTCGGCTCCCGGTCGTCGAGATCGGCGAGCCGCTTGCGGGCGGCGGTGATCATCCGGCGGGCCTCGCCGTGCACGATACCATGCCCCTGCGCCACCAGAAGCTCCGCCGTCCGTTCGATTTCGGTCAGCAGCTGGCGATTGACATAGAGGGTGCCATCGAGATCGAAAACGATGGCCTCTGTCCGGTCGGCGTCAACAAGCACGGCATACTCCGCGGCAACGAGGAAACACCCGTCCTAACAGCCTACCAGAGCCGTCGACGCGGGCAAGCCGAAAAGAGGTTCAGCCATCGACCGTCTCCAGCAAGCGCCGGGCAGCTGCCGGGTCATTGGTGAAAAAACCGTCTGCTCCCTGACGCAACAACCGGCGCATCGCCGACGGATCATCGACCGTCCAGGGGCAGACCTGCAGCCTTCGCTGACGGCAGAGTGACGCCATCACCGCGCTGAACCGGTCCTGACGAGGGTGCAGGGCACGGGCCCCCAACCGGACCGCTTCGCGCAGTGCTCCATGCCACAGCCTGCGATCGCTGAGTACCGCCAGTTCGAGTTGTGGCGCAGCCAGGCGCAGCCGGCGCAGCAACCGGTGATCGAAGGAGGAAACCAGCACCCGAGCCGCCGGGTAGAGACGCAGAAGGGCAAGCACGGCACCGGCCACGGCGGCATCCTTGATTTCGAGGTTGAGCGCGATGGCATCTCCGGCCCAGTCGAGCACCTCCTGCAGGGTCGGCACCCGCTCGCCTCGAAAGCCGGCGTGGAACCAGCCTCCGGCGTCGGCCTGCCGCACCTGGCGCAACGTCAGTGCCCTTACCCGGCCGCACCGGTCCGTGGTACGATCGAGCCGATCGTCGTGCAACACCACAGGGACACCGTCGCGGGTTATCTGGACGTCGAGCTCAATGCCGTCGGCGCCGGCGGCCAGCGCCGCGGCAAAGGCCGCCAGAGTATTCTCCGGTGCCACCGCTGAAGCGCCGCGATGCGCCCAGATGAAGAGCCTTTCCGACATTCTCCGCCCTCCGTTCAGGAAGCAGGTATTGATGACACGAAAAAAAGGCCCCCATCAATTCTGGCTGTTGCTGCCGGCCCTGCTGCTGCTCGCCGGCATGCTGTTGACCCTGCTCTTCGGCCGCGGCAGCCGGCATGGCTACGGCGTTCTGCCTAGCGAAGACGGTTTTTCAAGGCGATCCCTTGAGCACCGGGTAGCCACGCAGCTGCCAGCCCCAGATCCCGCCGTAGAGATTGTAGACCTCGGGATAGCCGAGACGGGCGAGATAGCCGGCCACCTGTGAAGAGCGGGAGCCGACGGCGCAGTAGACGAGGATGGGCCGGTCTCGCGGGATCTCGGAAATCCGCT
>CAYTVY010000044.1:0-18335 GCA_964441925.1 uncultured Geothermobacter sp. | reverse complement strand
CATTTATTCCCCCCAGCGCTGGAACAGTCGGTGTTCCACCCCGAGCTGATCGAGCACCTTGCCGACGACAAAGCCGGTCAGGTCATCGACCGTCTGCGGCTGCCGGTAGAAGCCCGGCATCGCCGGCAGGATCACCGCACCGGCCCGGCTCAGCCGCAGCATGTTTTCCAGCTGGATGGTATTCAGTGGCGTTTCCCGCGGCACCAGGACCAGCTTCCGCCGCTCCTTCAGCATGACATCCGCCGCCCGCTCCAGCAGGTTGCCGGCCAGGCCGGCGGCAATCCGCCCCAGGCTGCCCATGGAACAGGGACAGATCACCATCGCCGCCGGGGCGCCCGTTCCGGAGGCCACCGGCGCACGGAAATCGTCGAGTCCGTACTGGTGCAGACGCTCGCCGGCGGCAAGATACCGGCGCAGCTCGTCCTGGCTCGCCACGACGTCCGCCGGCAGGGACAGCCCGGTCTCCAGCTCCACCACCTGGCGCCCGGCATCGCTCAGCAGCACCGCCACCTCCCGCCCGGCCCTCAGCAGCTCGCGCAGCAGCCGCAGCCCGTAGACGGCCCCCGAGGCGCCGGTGATGCCGACCAGAATCCTCTCCATCAGATGCCCCCCGTCATCAGAGCAGCGCGTCGGTAAGGGTGAACAGAAAGATGGTGACGCTGATGTAACCGTTCATGTTGAAAAAGGCGGCGTCGAGCCGCGACAGGTCGTCCGGCCGGACCAGCAGGTGTTCGTAGACCAGCAGGCCGGCGACGATCAGCACCCCGACGAGATAGATCAGCCCCAGCCCTTCGATGCTGAGCAGGCTGAGCAGCAGCAGGATCATCGCCAGATGGAACCAGCGCGCCAGAGCAATGGCTTTTTTCGGCCCCAACTTCACCGGGATCGAATGCAGTCCCGCCAGGCGGTCGAAATCGAGATCCTGCAGGGCATAGAAGATATCGAAGCCGGCCACCCAGAAGAGCACCGCCAGTCCCAGTGCCAGCACCGGCCAGCCAATATCGCCCCGCAGGGCGATCCAGGCCCCGATGGGGGCCGCCGCCAGGCAGATGCCGAGCACGATATGGGCATAAGCGGTGAAGCGTTTGCACCAGGAGTAGAGAAAAAGGAAGAACAGGGCCACCGGCGCCAGTTTCAGGCAAAGGGGATTGAGCTTCCAGGCCGCGAGCAGCAGCAGGGCAAAGGAGAGCAGGACAAAGATCCAGGCCTCGGTCAGGCTCACCCGACCGGCCGGGATGTGCCGCTGGGCCGTCCGCGGATTGGCAGCGTCGATGCGGGCATCGATGATCCGGTTCAGGCCCATGGCACCACTGCGGGCTCCGACCATCGCCAGGCAGATCCAGAGGATCTGCCCCGCCGTCGGCCCCCGGCCGCTGGTCAGCGCGGCGAGCACCATCCCCATCAGGGCGAAAGGGAAAGCAAACACCGTGTGCGAGAACTTGATCATCTCCAGCAGGGCCAGCACCCTGCCGGGTATCGCGCGCAGCATCATCGGTTCACTCCGGTCGTTTTTCGGAAGAGACAGTCTACACCCAGTCTCCCCGGCGGCACAAGGGACGGACACGCGGCGCGCGCAGAAATCTGCCTGCGGGATATAATAGGAGGAGACCAGACACTGGTCGGAAAGGAGATCCCATTATGAAAGGGCAGGAAATTCTCCGGCTCATCGATGCCCGGCGGCGGGAAAACAGCCGGTTCATCCGCTGGTGGCGCAAGGAAAACGACTTTGTCGACTACGAACTGCTGACCGATTTTCTCCATCGTCTGCAGGCCGGTGAAGAATTCGCCGGCTTCGAGCTGCTCGACACCGAGCAGATGTGGGCACTGTTGCAGAAGATCGCCGGGGCACGGGTTCGGCGCGAACATCGCACCAAGGGAGACTATCTGGTCTGGAGCAGGGGACGCGGCCGCGACAGGGAAACCCTCGAGCTGGTCTTCAGCGACGAGAGCATCATGCACGTCTTCAACGAGGAAACCCGCGGCATGACCCTGCACTGAGGGTGCGCTTGCGCCACGCAGCGACTCCGCGGCACCCGGCAGGGCACCTTGCGCCAGCGCCGGTCTATCTACGACCTGAATCAGTGAGCTTGTCACCGGCGAATAACGCAAGTCATTGACCTGTCAGCGCTTCCCAAAAATCACCAGCGAACCTATGGGTGCGCCTTAGATTTTTGAAAATCGCATCCAGGCCAAGCACTTACACTCTTCATCCGGCACAAACCCACTGATTCAGGTACGAAAAAGGCCCTCCCGTCACGGGAGGGCCATGGTGTGCGGTGCGAACGGTTCCGCTCAGAACAGAGCCATTTTCGCCATTTCCATGATCTTGCCGGGGACGACGCCCAGATAGAGAACGCCGACGATGGCGAGAACGATGGAAACCAGGGTACCGGCATTCATGCTGACCCAGGCGTAGTCTTCCTGAGGTTCGCGGAAGTACATGTAAACCATCACCCGCAGGTAGTAGTAGAGGGAAATGGCCGAATTGAGCACCCCGAGGATGGCCAGCCAGATGTAGCCGGCCTTGACGGCACCGGCGAAGATGTAGAACTTGCCGGCGAAACCGGCGGTCGGCGGCAGCCCCATCAGGGCGAAGAGGAAGATGCTCATCGCCACCCCGAGGAAAGGGCGCTTGTAGCCGAAACCGGAGAAGCCCTCCAGAGTCAGGTTCTCCTCGCCCTGCTTGCCGGCCAGCACGAGCACGGCGAAGGCACCCAGGTTCATGAACGTATAGGCCAGCATGTAGAAGAGGATGCCGGAAATACCGACGGCGTTGGCCGCCACCAGGCCGACCAGGGCGTAGCCGGCGTGAGCGATGGAGGAGTAGGCCAGCATCCGCTTCAGGTTGGTCTGGTAGATGGCGGTGACATTGCCGACGAACATGGTCAGGACGGCGAGGAACCAGAGCAGGCTGGTCCAGTCGGCCTGCAGACCACCCAGACCGAGGATGAAAATCCGCATCAGGGCAGCGAAGGCGGCGGCCTTGGGGCCGGCGCTCATGAAGGCGGTCACCGGCGTCGGCGCGCCCTGGTAGACGTCGGGGGTCCACATATGGAAAGGCACCACCGCAATCTTGAACAGGAAGCCGATGGCCAGCAGCAGCATGCCGGCGATGGTCATCGGATTGGCCAGCATCTTGCCGTGCGCCGACAGGTAGAACCCGATGTCGGCGATGTTGGTTGTACCGGCGACCCCGTAGAGCAGCGCCGTGCCGTAGAGCAGAAATCCGGTGGAGAAGGCGCCGAGCAGGAAGTACTTCAGGCCTGCCTCGTTCGAGCGCAACTGGCCACGGAACATGCCGGCCAGAATGTAGAGGGAGATGGAGAGCACCTCGAGACCGAGGAAGATGGTCATCAGGTCGGTTCCCGAGGCCATCCACATGGCTCCGGCCGTGGTAAACAGGATCAGCGGATAGAACTCGCCCACCGGATAGCCTTCACGGTGCAGGTAGTTGTCCGACATCAGCACCGTCAGGAAGGCGGCTATGAGAAAGATGACGTTGAAGAAGGTGGCGAAATTGTCGAGAGCCACGTGCCCGGCGAATCCCAACTCGGGATGGTTCCAGGCGCTGACGCTCACCACGAAGGTCACCACCAGGCCGACCAGACTGATCAGCGCAGCCGGAGCGGTCTTGCCCCGCGGCATGAAGACGTTGATCATCAGCAGAAGCATGCCAAAGCAGCACAGGACCAGCGAAGGCATGATCGCTGCCATGTTGACGTTCTGCAGAGCCACTTGCACCAGATTTTCCATCGAAATGCTCCTTCGGAAGCTTGTTCAACGGCCTCCGCCGTAATTAGTCGATTCGGGGCTGCGCCGGCTGGACGGTCTCGACCACGGCCACCTGCTGCTTGCCCTTGATCTGCCCGATCAGCTGCTCGATGGCAGGATTCATCTTCTCGAGGAAGGTGTTGGGGTAGACCCCGATCCAGAAGACGAACAGCAGCAGAGGGAGCATGAGAACGACTTCCCGCAGCGACAGATCCTTCAGTTCCTTGTTGGCGGGATTCTTCAGCTCGCCGAACATCACCCGCTGGAACATCCACAGCATGTAGACCGCAGCGAAGATGACACCGGTGGCGGCGAAGACGGTGAACCAGCGCAATTCGCTCTCGAAGGCGCCGATCATGATCATGAACTCGCCGACGAACCCGTTGGTGCCGGGCAGGCCGATAGACGAAAAGGTCACGATCATGAAGATGGTGGCGAACACCGGCATCTGCTTGGCCAGGCCGCCGAATTCGGCGATCAGGCGGGTGTGACGGCGCTCGTAGATGAAACCGACGATGAGGAAGAGCGCGCCGGTCGAGATGCCGTGGTTGATCATCTGGATCAAGCCGCCGGCCATCCCCTGCAGGTTGAGGGCGAAGATGCCGAGCATGACGAAACCGAGGTGGCTGACCGAGGAGTAGGCGACCAGCCGCTTGACATCTTCCTGCACCATGGCGACCAGGGCGCCATAGATGATGCCGACCACCGAGAGGAAGGCCAGCACCGGCAGGCACTGCTGCAGGGCGTCGGGGAAGAGCGGCATGGCGAAGCGCACATAGCCGTAGGTTCCCATCTTCAGCAGGATGGCGGCCAGGATGACCGATCCGGCGGTCGGGGCGTCGGTATGGGCGTCAGGCAGCCAGGTATGCACCGGGAACATCGGCACCTTGATGGCGAAGCTGAAGGCGAAGGCGAGGAAGAGCCAGAGCTGGTACTGTGCCGGAATGTTCACCTGGTAGAAATGGGTGATGCTGAAGCCCTGGTCGAAGGGCACACCGCTCTTCAGGGCGAAATAGTAGACGTAGATGATCGCCACCAGCATCAGCAGGGAGCCGACCGCGGTGTAGATAAAAAACTTGAGCGCCGAGTAGATGCGCCTGGCCCCGCCCCAGATGCCGATCAGGAAGTACATGGGGATCAGCATCAGCTCCCAGAAAACATAGAACAGGAAGAGATCGAGCGCGATGAAGGCGCCGAGCATGGCCGTCTCGAGCAGCAGCAGCAGAGCCATGAAGCCCTTGACGTTCTTCTTCACGGCCTGCCAGGTCGACAGCACGGTGATCGGCATGATGAAGGTGGTCAGCATCACCAGCCAGAGGCTGATGCCGTCGATGCCGACGTTGTAGTTCATCTGGAAGTAGTCACCAATGCTGATCCACTTGGCGAATTCGGTGTAGTGCATGCCACCTGAGGTCTTGAAGACCGGATCGAAGGCCAGGGGCAGGCTGATGAAGAAGGTGATCAGGGTGAAGACCAAGGTCAGTCCCTTGAGGACCGCCTCATTCTCCCGCGGGATCAGGAGGACGACGACCATCCCCAGCAGGGGGAAGAAGGTCATCAGGCTCAGAAGATGCTCGGACATGAAACTCGCTCCTTGCGTTGCGCTTTTTCAGTAAACCCCAAAAGCCTGGCTATCAGACGATGTAGACGGCGACGATGATCACCATGCCGATGACCATGGTCATGGCATAGCCGTGGATCTGGCCGGTCTGCCAGAACCGCAGGGCGCGGCTCATCCCCTGTACCAGCCAGCCCGTGCCGTTGACGATACCGTCGATGACCGGCAGATCGAACCCTTTCCAGCAGTAGCGACCGAGCCGCTTGGTGGCATTGACGAACAGACCGTCATAAAGCTCGTCGACGAACCACTTGTTGAAGACCGCCACGTAGAGCCATTTGAACCGGGCCACCAGCGCCGCCGGCAGGCCGGGGTTCTTCACGTACATCAGCCAGGCAAGGAAGATGCCGACCAGAGCCACGCCGATGGACGCGCCCATCAGCGGGAACTCGTAGGCATGCAGGGCATGCTGGCTGTGGATGCCGAACATCTCCTGGGTGTGCTCGAAGACAGGCGCCAGGAAATGTTCGAAGTGGTTGGCGCCGCCGAGCGCCTTGGGAATGCCGATCCAGCCGCCGACCAGCGCCAGGGTGCCAAGCACGATCAGCGGCAGAGTGATGACGAACGGCGACTCGTGTACATGGTCCTTGGCCCGGGCATCGGTCCGCTGCTCGCCGAAGAAGGTCATGAAGACCAGCCGGAACATGTAGAAGGCGGTCATGCCGGCGGCAACGAAACCGATCAGCCAGAGAATCCAGCCGCCACGGGTCGAGGAGAAAGCCCACCAGAGGATCTCGTCCTTGGAGAAGAAGCCGGACAGTCCCGGAATACCGGCGATCGCCAGGGTCGACACGAGGAACGTGATGAAGGTGATCGGCATCTTCTTGCGCAGGCCACCCATGTTCCGCATGTCCTGCGGGTCGTCATGCAGATGGGCCTTGTGGTAGGCATGGTGCATGGCATGGATGACCGAGCCGGAGCCGAGGAAGAGGCAGGCCTTGAAGAAGGCGTGGGTCATCAGGTGGAAGATGCCGGCGGAGAAGGCACCCACGCCCATCGCCAGGAACATGTAGCCGAGCTGGGAGACGGTCGAATAGGCCAGCACCCGCTTGATGTCATTCTGTGCCAGCCCGATGGAGGCGGCGAAGATGGCGGTGGCGGCACCGACGATGGCGATCACCATCATGGTATCGGGCGCCATGGCGAACAGGGTGTTCATCCGGCCGATCATGTAGACGCCGGCGGTGACCATGGTGGCCGCATGGATCAGGGCCGAAACCGGGGTCGGGCCTTCCATGGCATCGGGCAACCAGGTGTAGAGCGGAATCTGCGCCGACTTGCCGGTGGCCCCGAGGAAGAAGCAGAGAGTCACCACGGTGACCACCACGCCGCCGGCCGGAAGCAGGTGGGCGTTCTCGGCGATCTTGGTGAACTGCACCGTCCAGACACCGTGCTCGCCCAGCGCCCAGAAGAGGGTGAACAGACCGACCAGGAAGCCGAAGTCACCCACCCGGTTGACGACGAAGGCCTTCTTGGCCGCATCCCCGGCGCTCTTCTTCTCGAAGTAGTAGCCGATCAGCAGGTAGGAGCAGAGACCGACCCCCTCCCAGCCGACGAACATCACCAGGGCGTTATTGCCCAGCACCAGCATCAGCATCGAGAAACAGAAGAGGTTCAGGTAGGAGAAATAGCGGTAGAACCCTTCCTCGCCGTGCATGTAGCCGTTGGAGTAGAGGTGAATGAGCGAGCCGACACCGGTCACCACCATGATCATCAGGGCGGAGAGCGGATCGAGCAGGAACCCCCAGTCAATCTGCAGCTTACCGGCGCTCATCCACGAGCCGATGATCACCTCGTGCACCTTCTGGGGGTCGTCCAGCAGGCGGAAGAAGAGCATGCAGGAGACCACGAACGAGAGACCGATGGCGCCGGTCGCGATCGTTCCGATCACCTTCTCATTCTTGATCTTCTTGCCCAGCAGCCCGTTGATGATGCTGCCGACGAGCGGGAAGAACGGAATGAGCCAAATCAGACTGTAATCTTGCATTGACCTCTATCTCCTCTCGGATCACTGAAAACTGGCGAAATCAGCCCTACCACTTGAGCAGGTTGATGTCATCGACCTCGATGGTCTCCTTGTTGCGGAAGAAGGCAATCATCAGGGCCAGACCGACGGCCGCCTCGGCCGCGGCGACGGCCATGACGAAAAAGACGAAGATCTGGCCGTCCATGTTGCCCAGGTGGCGCGACAGGGCGATGAATGAGAGGTTGACCGCGTTCAGCATCAGCTCGATGCACATGAAGATGACGATGGCGTTACGCCGGGTCAGCACCCCGAAGGTGCCCAGGGCAAACAGAATCGCGCTCAACACCAGATAATGGCCTACGGTTATCATCTCTATCTCCCGTTGGGTTCAGACTAGACTTCTTTTTTCGCCAGGATGACGGCGCCGACGATGGCGACCAGCAGCAGGATCGAGGCGATCTCGAACGGCAGCAGGAAATCGACGAACATCGCCTTGCCGATCAGCTCGGTATGGCCCTCACGCAGCACCACGTCACGGGTGATCTCGCCCACCGCCCGGGTCGGCTCGCCACGCTGGATGAAGAAGGCGCTGACCAGGAAGACCAGGGTCGCACCGATACTGCCCCAGGCGATGTGGGTCGGCTTCTTGTGCGGTTCGACGCCCATGTTCAGGAGCATGATCACGAAGAGGATCAGCACCATGATGGCACCGGCATAGACCATCACCTGGATGGCGGCCATGAACGGCGCGCTGAGCATCACGTAGAACACGGCCAGGCAGAAGAAGGTGTTGACCAGAGCCAGAGCGCTGTTCACCGGACTCTTGGCCGTCACCACGATCAGGCCCGACAGGACGGCGACCAGGGCCACAAGGTAGAAGAAAAGTACTTGCATGGGTCAACACTCCTATTTCGTATTGAGCAGCCGCTGTTTGTCGTACACGAAATCATCCCGGCGGTAGTTGGCCAGCTCATAGATGCCGGTCATCTCGATCGCCTCGACCGGGCAGGCCTCGACACAGTAACCGCAGAAGATGCAGCGCAGCAGATCGATCTGGTAGACCTTGGGATACTTCTCCCCCTTTTCGTTCTCCGCCGACTCGACGGTGATGCACTTGGCCGGGCAGACCGTCGGACAGAGATAGCAGGCCACGCACTTTTCCCGGTCCTGGGTGGGAACCAGCCGATGCAGGCCACGGAAACGCTCCGACGGCTGGAGCTTGACCTTCGGGTACTGCACCGTCGTCGAGTGGCCCGGGAGAAGATGCTTGAACGTGATGCTCAGCCCTTGAATGAACTCTTTAATCATCAGTATGTACCTCGTAAACAGGTTGAGAACTTACTGCTGCAGAACCACGACGATCCCGGTCACCAGGATATTGGCCAGGGCCAGGGGCAGAAGCACCTTCCAGCCCAGCTTCATCAGCTGGTCGTAGCGGACGCGGGGGAAGGTGGCGCGAATCCACATCAGGAAGAACATGAAGGAGAAGATCTTGCCGAGCAGATTGACCGGCCCCCAGGGCGTCGGTCCGGACCAGCCGCCGAGGAACAGGGTCGACAGGATGGCCGCCACCACGATCATGTTGGCGTACTCCGCCATGAAGAACAGGGCATACTTCATCGAGGAATACTCGGTGCAGAAACCGGAGACCAGCTCCGACTCGGCCTCCGGCATGTCGAACGGAGTCCGGTTGATTTCGGCGGTGCCGGTGATCAGGAAGAGGACGAAGGCCAGCGGCTGCTTCCAGATGTACCAGTCGAGGATCGAGCCGCTCTGCAGGGCGACGATCTCGCGCAGGCTCAGGGTTTCCGAAAGCATGAAGACGGCGACGATCGACAGGCCGGCGGCCAGCTCGTAGGAGATCATCTGCGCCGAGGCGCGAACGCCGCCGAGCAGGGAGTACTTGCTGTTCGACGACCAGCCGGCCAGGGTGATGCCGTAGACGCCGAGCCCGGCCATGGCCAGAATGTAGAGAATGCCGATGTTGAGATCGGTGATCTGCAGCGGAATGGCATAGGCCTTGCCACCGAAGTTGACCACCAGGTCACTGCCGAAAGGCACCACGGCAATGGTGATCAGGGACGGGATCAGGATCATCAACGGCGCCAGGATGAAGGGCACCTTGCTCGCCTGGGTCGGAATGATGTCTTCCTTGAAGAAGAGCTTGATGCCATCGGCGATCGGCTGCAACAGCCCGTGCCAGCCGGTCAGCATCGGCCCGAGGCGGGTCTGCATGTGGCCGATGACCTTGCGCTCGACCCAGGTCGCATAGGCGACGATGCCCAAGGTCAGTCCGAAGACCACCAGAATCTTCACCGCCATGGCAAGGATGAACAGCAGCGGCGCGTTCGACAGGCTCAACATTTCAGCAGTCATGTGTCTTCCTCTTTACGCTTTATCGAGAGAGTTGGTGTGACTCTGTCCGTGTGCGAATCAGCCTTTGGCGACCTCGGCCGCCACCACCGCCGCCTCGCCGCGGAAGACCCGGTTCAGACCGGTCCCGGCGAAGTGGCTGGGCGCGAAGAGCAGCCCTTTCGGCAGGCGCGTTCCAACCTTCGCCTTCAGCTTCAGCTCCACTCCGGCGGCCTTGACGGTGACGCTGTCGCCGTCCTTGACACCCAGCTCGCCGGCATCTTCCCGTCCCAGTTCGACGTAGGGCTCGGGCACCGCCGCCAGCGGGCCCTCGGCATGGGTGGTGGTGCTGCCGGAATGGTAGAGCGAGCTGCCGGTGGTCAGGACGAAACGGCCCTCGGCGGTCGTACCGCCGGTGACGGCGACCAGGTTGCGGGTCTTCGGCGCCAGTTTCTCGCCGCCCCAGACCACACCCTGCGGTCCGATTTCGTCCAGCGCGATCTGCGGGTAGTCGGCCAGTTCCGCGCACAGCCCGGCAAACAGGTCGGCCGGCTCGGCGGTCACGCTCTGGCCGAACTTCTCCAGCAGGGCGGCGAAAACGGCCCCGTCGGTCCGCGCCTCGCCCGGGCTGGTGATACCGGGGCGGACCCGCTGGATGCGCCGTTCGGCGTTGGTGAAGGTCCCGTCCTTCTCGGCGAAGGAGGCGGCCGGCAGAACCACGTCCGCCCTGGCGGCCGTCGCTGACAGGAAGAGGTCCTGCACCACCACGAACCCGGCACCCTCCAGCGCCTTCTCCACCTGGCCCCCGTCCGGGTAGGTGGTCAGCGGATCCTCGCCGATGATATACAGGCTGCCGAGCTTGCCTTCGGCGGCGGCGGCCAGCATCTCCCTGGCCCCCATGCCCGCGTCCTGCGGCAGGATGCCCAGGTCGATGGCCCCCTGGCTGTTGGCCTTCTCGCCGCAGACGTAGAGCCCGGCCTCGTCCTGATCGGCCAGACCGGCCAGCAGGGCCAGGTTGGCGGCAGCAAGCCCCAGTTCGCGGCTGGCCGGCGTGTAGGGCAGACCGTAGCCGAGCAGGATGGCGCCCTTCCGAGCCTCGGCAAGCCGCTCGGCGGCGGCGACGATCGCCTCGGCCGGCACGCCAGTCCGTTCGGCGACCTTCTCCGGCACAAAGTCGGCCATCGCCTGCTTGAATTCCTCGAGGCCGGCAACCCCCTCGGTTTTCGCCTTGCCGCCGGCGATCAGCGCCACGCACATGGCGTTGAGTACGTCGAGCTCCAGGCCCGGCCGGGTCAGCAGGGTCTCGGCGTCGGGCAGCTTGGCGAACTTGCCTTTCCTGTCGCTGACGACCAGCAGCCTCGCACCATGCCGCTTCACCGCCTGGTTGACCACCATGCCGAAGACCGGGTGGGTCTCGTAGAAGTCGGAGCGGATGCTGAGAATGACGTCCGCCGTCTCCACCTGGGGGAAGGTGCCGGTCGAGGCGCTCAGGCCGAGCACCGACCGTACCCCTTCGGTCAGCCCCTTGTAGCATTCGCCGCCACTGTGGTCGAGGTTGGCGATGCCGGCGGCGGCCGCCAGTTTCTTCAGCAGGAAGAACTCTTCGTTGGTCAGGCGCGCCCCGGTGATGATGCCGGCCCCTTTGCTGTCCTTCAGTCCGTTGGCCACAGCTTCCAGGGCCTCGTCCCAGCTCGTTTCGACGAGCTCTCCCCCCTTGCGCACGAGCGGCCGGGTCAGACGCTGGTCACTGTTCACGTACGAATAGCCGAAACGGCCGCGGATACAGAGGTTGCCGTCATTGACACCGTTCTTGTCGTTGAAGCGGATGGTCTGGACCTGGTTGTCCTTCACGCCCAGGGTCAGGGTGCAGCCGTTGCCGCAATAGCCGCAGACGGTATCGACCTCTTTGAGCTGCCAGGGACGGGCCTTGAACTTGAAGGGCCGCGGCAGCAGGGCTCCGACCGGGCAGAGAGAGACGCACTGGCCGCAGAACTCGCAGTGCAGGCCCCGGTCGAAGGCGGTGGCGATCTTGGTCTCGAAGCCGCGCTCGACGAAGGAGTAGGAACCGTGGGCGACGATCTCGTCGCAGACCCGAACGCAGCGGCCGCAGAGAACGCAGCGGTTCATGTTCCGCTCGATGAACGGATTGTTCTCGTCCGTCGGATAGTGGAATTTCTCACCCTCGAAACGGTTGGTGACAACCTCGTACTCGTAGGTCAGGTCCTGCAGCTCGCACTCACCGCCCTTGTCGCAGATCGGACACTCGATCACGTGGTTGACCAGCAGGAACTCGAGCACCGTCTTGCGGACCTTGCGAATCTCGTCCGAGGTCGTGGTCACCACCATTCCTTCGGTCACCGGCGTGGTACAGGAAGGAATCAGCCGTCCCTTCATCTGCTCGACCTCCACCAGGCAGACCCGGCAGGCGCCGAAGGGGAGCAGCTTCTTGGCGTAGCAGAGCACCGGGATCTCGATGCCGGCTTCCCGGGCCGCCTCGTAAATGGTGTAGGTCGCGGGGACCCTGACCTGTTTGCCGTCGATTGTCAGATTAACCATCGTATCCTCTTATCCGCTTCAGCAGTTCGGCTGAGAGAGTTAGTCAATTGCCATGAAACGGCAGGCGTCGTAGCAGGAGGTGCACTCGGTGCACTTGTCACGATCGATGTAGGCGACCTTGCCCTTTTCCCAGGTGACGGCGTCGACCGGGCAGACCTTCTTGCACAGCCCGCATTTCTTGCAGGCCTCCTCGATCACCCGGAAGTGCAGCAGCGGCTTGCAGACATGCGAGGGACATTCCTTGTCCCTGATGTGCGCTTCGTACTCGTGCCGGAAGTAGCGGATGGTCGAAAGGACCGGGTTCGGCGCCGTCTGACCGAGACCGCACAGCGACGACTTCTTGATGTCGTAGGCCATGTCCTGCAGCAGTTCGATGTCACCCTCCTGCCCCTCGCCGGCACAGATGCGCTCGAGGATCTCGAGCATGATCTTCAGGCCGATGCGGCAGGGAATGCACTTGCCGCAGGACTCGCGCCGGGTGAAGGTGAGGAAGAAGCGGGCGACGTCGACCATGCAGGTGGTCTCATCCATGACGACCAGGCCGCCCGAGCCCATCATGGCGCCGGCCTTGATCAGCGAATCGTAGTCGACCTCGGCGTCCAGCGCCTCGGCCGGCAGACAGCCGCCGGAGGGACCGCCGGCCTGCACCGCCTTGAACTTGCGGTTGTTGAGAATGCCGCCGCAGACGTCGTAGATGACCTCACGCATGGTGACGCCGGCGGGAACCTCGACCAGACCGGTGTGCTTGACCTTGCCGGTGACGGCGAAGATCTTGGTGCCCTTGGTGCCCTCGGTGCCGATGGAGGCGTACCAGTCGGCCCCCTTCTGCAGGATGTAGGTGACGTTGGCGTAGGTCTCGACGTTGTTGATGTTGGTCGGCTTGCCCCACAGGCCGCGCACCGCCGGGAAGGGCGGGCGGGGCCGGGACATACCGCGGTGTCCCTCGATCGAGGCCATCAGGGCGGTCTCCTCGCCGCAGACGAAGGCGCCGGCGCCTGCCTTGATCTTCAGGTGGAAGGGGAAGCCCAGCCCCATGCAGTCATCGCCGAGAATCCCCCGCTCGTAGCAGGTGTCGATGGCCAGCTGCAGACGCTTGATCGCCAGCGGATACTCGGCGCGGACATAGACGTAGCCGTGACTGCAGCCGATGGCGTAGGCGGCGACCATCATCCCCTCGATAATGCAGTAGGGATCGCCCTCGAGCAGCGAGCGGTCCATGAAGGCGCCGGGGTCGCCCTCGTCGGCATTGCAGATCAGGTATTTCAGCTTGCCGGGCGTCGCCTTGCAGAAGGACCACTTGACCCCGGTGGGGAAACCGCCGCCGCCCCGGCCGCGCAGCCCCGAACGCTTCACCTCCTCGATCACCTCCTCGGGCTGCATGGTGACCGCCCGCTTGATCGCCTGGAAGCCGCCATGCTCGATGTAGTCCTCGATGCTCTCGGCGTCGATACGGCCGCAGCGGGAGAAGATGGTGCGGTGCTGCTTCTCGAGAAACTTGGCGTAGTAGGGGCCGGCGGTCTTCTTCGGCACCGGCTCACCGCCGATGATGTGTTCCTCGACGATCTGCGGCACCAGCTCGGGCGTGACGAAATCGTAAGTCACCGCCTCCTGCCCGGGAAAGTGAATATCCACCAACACATCGTTGGCACACAGTCCACGGCAGCCGGTCTTCTTGATTTCACAGCGCTTGCCGACCTTGGCGTCTACACCGTGTTTCTTGAATTCCTCTTCAAAGGCCTCGGCGACCTTCAGCGAACCGGAAGCGATACCGCCGGTGCCGGTACAGATGAGAACTTCAACAGTCTGAGCAGTTTCGGCCATGGGATACCCCTGTGCGAACGGACCGGGTTCAGTCCATCTTCTGGTATTTCTCGATAACTTCGTTCAGCTTCTGAACCGACATGGAGCCATAGGTCGCGTCATTGACCATGATGACCGGCGCCATGCCGCAGGCCCCGATGCAGGCGACGTACTCGCAGGTGAACTTCAGATCCTCGGTCGTTTCGGCATGTCCGATGCCGAGCAGCTCCTGGATCTTGTCCCCCAGCCGGGTCGCCCCCTTGACGTGACAGGCCGTCCCCATGCAGACACGCACGATGTACTTGCCGCGCGGCTCCAGGTGGAACTGGGCATAGAAGGTCAGAACGCCATAGATCTGACTCGGATAGACGTTGAGCCGTTCGGCAGTCAGAAAGACCGTCTCCTCGGGCACGTAACCGTAGTGATCCTGGATTGCCTGGAGCACCGGCATCAGCGCCCCGGGCATGTCCTGGTACTTGTCGAGTATGGCGTTGCAGGGCCCGAGGTCGATGTCCTGTTCGGCAACTTTTTCTGCAGTTTCGCTCATGGCTGCTTCCTCGCTGATCGCTTTAGCGGTCGATCTCGCCGAGAACGACGTCCAGGGTACCGATGATGGCGATGACGTCGGCAATCAGGGCCCCTTCGACCATCTGCGGCAGCGCCTGCAGGTTGACGAAGGAGGCCGGACGGATTCGCATGCGGTAGGGACGGGACGAGCCGTCGGAGATCAGGTAGAACCCGGTCTCACCCTTGGGATTCTCGACGCCGACGTAGACCTCGCCGGGCTCCGGCTTGAAGCCCTCGCTGATGATCTTGAAGTGGTGGATCAGGCCCTCGATGGTGTTGACCACATCCTTCTTCGGCGGCAGCACGATCTTCGGGCAGTCGGCAAGAATCGGGCCCGGCTTCAGCCGGTCGAGGCACTGGTGAATGATCTTGCACGACTCGCGCATCTCGTCGAGACGCACCTTGTAACGGGCCCAGGTATCACAGTCGGCATGGGTGACGACCCTGAAATCGTAGTTTTCGTAACCGCAGTAGGGCTGGTCACGCCGCAGATCCCAGTCGACACCGCTGCCGCGCAGGGACGGACCGGACAGACCGACGTTGATTGCGTCCTCCGGCTCGATCACACCGACGCCACAGACACGTTTCTGCCAGATCTTGTTGCCGGAGAGCAGGCCCTCGTAGGTATTGATGTTGTCCGGCATCTCGTTGATGAAATCGCGGATTTCCTGCTCGATGCCGTCCGGCAGGTCGGCGGACAGCCCGCCGACACGGAAGTAGTTGGAGGTCATGCGGGCGCCCGAGATCTTCTCGTAGAAATCCATGATCCGCTCGCGCTCGCGGAAGCAGTAGAGAAAGACGGTCATGGCGCCGATATCGAGGGCATGGGTCGCCAGCCAGACCAGGTGGCTCTTGATACGGGTCAGCTCGGCCAGCATCACCCGGACCACGTTGGCCCGCTCCGGAATCTGGTCGTCGATGCCGAGCAGCTTCTCGACCGCCAGGACGTAGCCCAGATTGTTGTGCATCGGCGCCAGGTAGTCGAGACGGTCGGTCAGCGGCAGCACCTGGTGGTAGGTCCGGTGCTCGGAGAGCTTTTCGACCCCGCGATGGAGAAATCCGATATGCGGCGTCGCCTTGACGACCACCTCGCCGTCAAGCTCGAGCACCAGCTGGAGCACACCGTGCGTCGACGGGTGCTGGGGCCCCATGTTGATGGTCATTGTTTCGAGATTCGCCATGTCTGCCTCGTCTATATATGCTCAGATGAGAGTTGGATTCCTGAACCTAGGAGAGCCGGCCCTGGTAGGGCTCGCGGTCAGGCCCCTGCACGGGGTAGTCCTTGCGCAGCGGGTGCCCTTCCCAGTCGTCCGGCAGCAGGATGCGCCGCAGGTCGGGATGGCCCTTGAAGTCGATGCCGAACATGTCCCAGACCTCGCGCTCCAGCCAGTTGGCGGCACTCCAGATCCCGGTGACGGAGTCGATGCGGCAATCGGACTCCTCGACCGGCGCCTTCAGCCGCAGCCGCTGGTGGGCCCCGATGCTGTAGAGCTGGTACACCACCATGAAACGGGGCGCCTGCCCCAGGTAGTCGACCCCACAGACATCGGTCAGAAAGTCGTAGCCGCACTCGTCCTTGAGAAACGTGCAGACCGCCAGAATGTCCTCTTTCTTGACCGTGACCGAGGTCTGCCCCCGATGCTCGGCGACATCGAGCACGCTCTGTCCGAACCGTTCCTTCAGCTTCGCTACCGCCGGATGTTCACTCATGGCCTCTATTGTCCTTTTGAAGATTTGCAGTCACAAAAAGATGGGCGAATCAGGCCTCGCTGACCCGCTCGCCGATGCCGATGGCCGACCCGAAGGAGTTGCGCTCCTTCATGATCTTCTCCTGCAGCTTCATGATGCCGTAGAGAAGACCTTCCGGCCGGGGCGGACACCCGGGAACATAGACATCGACGGGAAGCGCCGTATCGATGCCCTGAACCGTGCTGTAGGTATCGAAAATACCGCCGGAACAGGCGCAGGCACCCATGGCGATGACATACTTCGGCTCAGGCATCTGCTCGTAGACGGTCTGGATCACCGGCAGCATCTTCTTGGTGACGGTGCCGGCGATGATGATGCAGTCCGACTGCCGCGGCGAGGCACGGAACAGAATACCGAAACGGTCGAGGTCGAAACGGGCGGCACCGGCGGCCATCATCTCGATGGCACAACAGGCCAGACCGAAGGTCATCGGCCAGAGAGACTTGGCCCGCGACCAGTTGACCAGCTTGTCGAGGGTCGTTGTTATGACGTTGTTACCGAGCGTTTCTACTCCCATTCCAGCGCTCCTTTTTTCCAGACGTAAACGTAGCCGACGACGAGGATGAGGATAAAGACTCCCATTTCGACGAAGCCGAACAGGCCCAGTCGCTTGAACATGACCGCCCAGGGATAGAGAAAAACCGCCTCGATGTCGAAGACGATGAAGAGCATGGCGATGATGTAAAACTTGATCGACAGACGCTCACGCGCCGAGCCGACGGGCGGCATGCCGCATTCATAGGGCGCCAGCTTGACTTCGCTCGGCTTCTTCTGGCCGATCAGCCTTGACAAGACGATCGAGCCGACGGCAAAGGCTACCGCGATGACAATCAGAACGAGGATCGGCAGATAGTTGTCCAGCATGAAGAGCTCCTCCCAACAGCGTTTGGTGTGCTGCTGCCCTGGCTGAAGGCGCAAGGATAGCGTTTACGGATTTTAAGCGTGTGCAAGGTAGGATAATTGCGCCCCAATGTCAAGGAAAAAATACAGTATACTGTATGCAATATATCTGATGTTTTTTCCTTAAAAAACATATGGTTATAAAATGCATTCTCCGGCCACAATCCTGGCCTACCAACCCGGTGGGGCGTGGATGAATTTTTCTTCATCACCTCGGCCGCTCCGGGCCAACCGGCCCTCTTCCCGCAGGCACGAAAATCCCGTTCTCGTATTTTTTCTTCAGAAAACCCGCACGTACGTCGATAGGGCATAGAGAATCTCAGCTCCGGGAGCCCCCATGGCCGATCCAGCTTTCGACGTCCGACAGAGAAAAACCGCCACCAGACCTCACAACGACCAACCTCTGGCCGACCTTCTCAGCCGTGCCACTCTCGCTTTCCTGCGCCACGGCGACCTGAACCGGATGGCCCGGTCCCTGCTGCAGGCGGCTCACGAAGAACTGCTGGCCGACGGCGGCCTGATCTTCGATTTCGATTCCCAGGGCCAACCACGGCTGCTGGCCGCCATCGGCGGCAGCTGGAACCGAAACCTGGACCCAGACCCGGCCGATGCCGACGCCTGGCTTGCCGACTACCCTCAGCCCTTCCTTCGCCTACCGCTGGAACGCGGCGAAACCCTGCTCTGCGGCAGGCGGCAGAATGCCGGCACCACCGAAACCACGCTGCCGGCATCCATCCGCTCGATGCTCGCCATCCCGCTGGAACATGGCGGCGCGGCCATCGGCAGCGTTTTCCTCTTCAATCGTCCGGGTGGATTCGACCCCGCCTCCTGCCGCGACGCCGAAAACCTCGCCCACATCATCGGCCTGGCCATCGCCGCCGCCCGGGAACGGCTGAGGCGCCAACAGACCGAATGCGAGCTACGCCAGATACAGAAAATGGAGGCCCTCGGCCAGCTCGCCGCCGGTGTCGCCCACGACTTCAACAACATGCTGACCGTCATCAACGGCTACGTCTCCCTGGTCCGGCAGACGCTGCCGGCGGACAGCAGCCAGCG